>CAXBDI010000039.1:0-32403 GCA_963974445.1 uncultured Alphaproteobacteria bacterium | reverse complement strand
GCGTCACATTCTCAGGGCGCACCGCCGCACCCGCCACCTGCCAGTCGCCATTGGCGGTACGATTGTCGCCATACCATTCGTCCAGAAGCGTGCGGGTGATCGGTGCGGGAAGCGGTAGGCCATCGTTCAGCCAGTCCTCCAGTGCAACGAACGCGGTTGCGCTGGCCGACGCCTGATCCAGCGCCGCAAAGTCTAGGAATTTGTCGATGACGTGGAACGGGTCGAGCGCATAGAACAGCGTTTGCACGGCATCCACCGGCAACGCGCCCATCGCCTGAAGCAGAGGCTCCGCCATCGCCAGGGCTTGGGGGGCGGATTGGGCCAGGCGGCACCCGCCCGCATGGAAATCCCATGGGGTCGCCATGAACACCAGGCCCGATATGTCTCGCGGGCGGCGGGCAGCCAATGCCATGGTCAGTATTCCACCCAGGCAATAGCCGAGCAGGATTGGGTTTTGTCCTGTCGCCTCCCGGACCAGGGCTAAAGCCGCCTCCAGCGGGCCGGTAACACAGGCATCGACGGTGGCTGAGCGGGCGCCGGGGCCGAAGTCTTCCCACGCAACGACGAACGGACGGAACCCGGCTTTGGTCAGAAAGCGCACGAAACTGCGATGCTCTTGCAGATCGAGGATGTAGTGGCGGTTGATCAGGGAAGGGACGATCAACAGAGGCTGAGCGTTGGGCCGCGCCGGATCTCCATAGTCCAATAGTCGCAGTCCGCCGGTCCGCAACATCGCTGGCGGATCGACCAGCGCACGGCGGTACGGATGGGTGTGGTAGGCGGCAATTCCCCGGGTCAGACGGGCATAGCGTTCGGTTGCAATCTTGGTCATCACAACCAGTTCTGCGTGCAAATCGCTCCCGTGTGCCGCTGCTGACCAGGTGGCTGCGGGGAAAGTGGCCGCAGTCCACGTCATGGCCGCCGTGCCCAGATGCAGCCAAAGCGGGCGCGGGCCAATTCGGGCAAGCGGTGCGAATTGTGTGCTGTCAGCGGGCATTTGCACTACCGTTGCGCCTTCGCGATTGCGAGCGCAATCAACAAACCTGCCTCAGGCACCTTGAGAGGCATAGATAACATCGCTATTGAACTATTGTGCGCATGCTCACCGCACCGTCGCCAGTGAGCCGCACTGAGGAGGCCGAGTTTATGCCCCAAAAACGCGCCAAAGCCGAATCCGGCTCCGGCGATGTGGTGATCAAGAAGTACGCGAACCGGCGTCTTTATAACACCGCGACCAGTAGCTATGTCACGCTCGACGATCTGCGCAAGATGGTGCAGCAGGATATCAATTTTAGGGTGGTCGACGCCAAGACCCATGACGATCTGACCCGATCCATTCTCACCCAGATTATCGTCGAGGAGGAAAGCAGCGGCCAGAACCTGCTGCCGATCAGCTTTCTCCGGCAGATTATCGCCATGTACGAAAACAATATGCGCTGGACCTTGCCGCAATATCTGGAAACCGCGATGGGCTGGTACACAAGCCATCAGCAGGAAGTTCAGCGCAAGATGAACACCTCGTTTGGCGGCATGATGCCGCCGGCGATGGAGGAAATGCAGCGCCAGCAACTCGCGTTGTTCGACCAGGCGGTGCGCATGTTCAACCCGATTGCAGGCGCGGGAGGCAAGACCGCCCCGGCAAAACCGGACGATGCTACGAAACCGTCTCAGCCAGAATCCGATCAGGAGATCAAGGAATTGCGGGAACGGGTTGCAGCGCTTCAGGACGCGGTCGAGTCCCTCGCAAAAAAAAGCGAGCGTTAGAAGATCTCGCCTTTGGATCTGCGCAAAATGCCGTTTGGCGCCTATTTCTCGACTTTTGTGCCATCTTTATTGAATTGCTTCAGATAGGCGATGATATCCTCCCGCTGGTCTTCTTTTCTGAGGCCAGGAAACGCCATGCGTCCGCGCGGGATCACGGCCTTCGGTTTCTCAAGATAGGCGTCCAAGGTTTCTTCATCCCATACCCGGCCGTTCTCGGCCATCTCCATCAGAGACGATGAATACTTGAATCCTTCCACCGCGCCGAACGCGCGACCGACAATGCCGTTCAACGGCGGGCCGACGCGTTTCTTCGCGTTTTCACCGATCATGTGGCAGGACTTGCACTTGGCGAAGACCTTTCACCGGCGGCGGCATCGCCGTCCGCCTGTGCTGTGGCCATCGAAAGCGCCAGGATGGCAGCGGCGCCTGCTAAAATGTTCCGCATTATTGCTTCCTATTACTACGCGTGCTTGGAAACTTTCACATAGCCAAGCTGCATTGGCGGTTAAAGGCCGTGCGACCGTTGGCGTCGGCCGGAAATTGCAAGGCCGGACGACGCCGTTTGCGTGATCGCGGAGCGGTCAGGCGACCGCTTCCTTGACCGCTTTCTCGGTCGCCGCGGTGGCGTCGGCCTCGCTGCGGTAATGGGTGTAGGCGACGGCGCAGTGATCGCCGCAATAGGGGCGACCGGGAATGACCGCCGAGCCGCAGAAGTGGAAATCGTTATTGGTGGGATCGCCGATTGGCCAGGCGCAACTGCGCGGCGTCGACAGCGCCGGACTGGTCGCCACAAGCCGCGGGCCTTTTTGCCGCTCCCCCCTTTTGGGCGGCAGGCCCAGACGATAAGCCTTGCCGATCACCGCGTTTTTCGAAACGCCGAGCTTGCGGCCGATTTGGGCGGCGGTATGCGGTTCTGACCAGAGCTTGCGTAGTTCGGTGACTTGGGTATCTGTCCAACTCATCGCTTGTGACCTCCAGGGTTGCCGGGCGACCGCTACATCTTGCGATCTGACTTGAACAGACTACAAAATACGGAGAGGCACGGCTAGAGTTTCTCTACCACTGGTGTTCAATAAGCTGTGGAAATCTAGATATTGTGCTGAACCATTGACAGTTTCCGCCTAGATTCGGTCGCGGAGAAACCCCATTTCGACCGCTCACGCCCTATGCTACCGTTGCTTAACGCATATAGATTCGCCGCTAGGAGATAAAACCATGGCTGCCGAAACAACGACCGCCGCATCGCTGGCGCACGCCAATACCAACGATCTTGAGCCATGGTTTATGCCGTTCACAGCGAATCGCGCCTTCAAAAAAGCACCCCGTCTGTTGGTCAGCGCCGAGGGGATGTATTACAAGTCTAAGGACGGTCGTCAGATTCTCGACGCATCCGCCGGCCTTTGGTGTGTGAACGCCGGCCATGGCCGCAAGCGCATTGTCGAGGCGGTGCAGGCGCAGGTCGCGACCATGGATTTCGCGCCGACCTTTCAGATGGGCCACCCGGCGGCCTTCGAACTCGCCTCACGCGTCGCGGCGCTTGCGCCCAAAGGCCTGGAGAGCGTGTTCTTCGCCAATAGCGGGTCGGAAGCCGTCGATACCGCACTGAAGATCGCGCTCGCCTACCACCGCGTCCGTGGCGAGGCGCAGCGGGTCCGCTTCGTCGGGCGCGAGCGCGGCTATCACGGCATCGGCTTCGGCGGCATCTCGGTCGGCGGTATCAGCGCCAATCGCAAGATGTTCGGCTCGATGCTGCCCTATGTCGATCACCTGCCGCACACCCATAACCTAAAGGAAATGGCGTACAGCAAGGGCCAGCCAGAGTGGGGCGCCCATCTGGCCGATGAGCTCGAGCGCATCTGCGCGCTGCACGACCCCTCCACCATCGCCGCCGTGATCGTCGAGCCGGTCGCGGGCTCCACCGGCGTGCTTGTGCCGCCGAAGGGCTATCTGGAGAAGCTGCGCGCCATCACTGAAAAGCACGGCATCCTGCTGATCTTCGACGAGGTCATCACTGGCTTCGGCCGCCTCGGCAAGGCATTCGCCTCCGAGTATTTCGGCATTACGCCGGACATGATGACCATCGCCAAGGGCCTGACCAACGCCACCGTGCCGGCCTCCGGCGTCGTGCTGAAGCCGGAAATCTACGAGGCGTTGATGCAGGGTCCGGAATGGGCGGTGGAGTTCGCGCACGGCTATACCTACTCCGCGCACCCGCTGGCGGTCGCTGCCGGGCTAGCGACGCTCGACGTATATAAGGAGGAAGACCTGTTCAACCGCGGTGCATCGCTCGCACCGGCGTTGCAGGACGCGGTGCACAGCCTCAAGGGCGAGCCGCACGTGATCGACATCCGCAATATCGGGCTGATGGCGGCGGTTGAACTGGCTCCCATTCCGGGTCAGCCGGGTAAGCGCGGCTACGATGCCTTCCTGAAAGCCTACGAGGCCGGCGTCTATATCCGCCTTGCCGGCGACATCTTGGCGTTCTCGCCGCCGTTGATCGCGGAGCAGAAGCATATCGACGAGATGGTGGGAACCCTACGCAAGGTGCTGCAAACGCTCGACTAAAGCACGGGTAGCGGGCGGTTCGGCTGGTCTCACTCCGGCAATTCGGTAACGGGGCTTTAAGCTCAGCCTCTCTACAAACGGTACAATCCGCGGCGGTGCAACCGAACAGGTGCAGCGCCGCGACCCTACCGACCGTAGAGGTGATAGAATGCGCGCTGAGCCTAACGCCAATGCCGCGGCACCGTATCCGCCATTGCGCTATCGTTGGGAGAGCGGCACCGACCGTCTGGTTTGGCACCTGGTTCCGAAGGAATGGCGCGACGTCCTGCCCGGCGCTGGGCCTGGCCGTAACGGTGACCTGAACGACCTGATCGTCGAGACCGACAGGGCCGAGCGGAAACGGGCGCTTGCCCAACTGCCATCGAGCGATACACCGCTTTTTGTCCGCTACCGCATCCAATGCGCCGCCGGCCCGGTATGGGTTCGCGAGCGTCTGGCAGCCGGGGAGCGCCCTGAGACCGTCGAGGGCGAACTGGTTCGCCTGTCCGATGGCGAAGCGCAGTTGGCGGAGTTGCGGGGCGGGCTCAGCTACGATCCGCTGACCGGCGCCTTTACCCGGCAACGGCTGGTGCAGGGCCTGGAACTGGCGGTGGCCAAGGCGCTGGCAGATGGTAGCTCCGGCGCCTTCCTCGTCGTGGACGTCGACAATTTCGCTCTGTTGAACCACGCGCTCGGCTGTGCTGCCGGCGATGCGGTGTTGGTGGGGTTGGCGGAGCGTTTGCACAACAGCATCGGCAACGGCTCGCTGCTGGGGCGTGTCGGCGACGACAGCTTCGGCATTGTGCTGGAGGGGGCGAGCGAGGATAGCGCGCTGGCGCTGTCCGAACAGTTGGTGCGCTCCATCGGCGAAACGCCGATCCAGGTCGATGGCGAGATGATCGTTACGGTGTCGGTCGGTGCGGTCGTCTTTCCGGCACTGGCCTGCAGTGCAGCGGAGGCGATGGCGCGGGCCGACCTGGCCGTCGCCGGCGCCAAGGCGAGCGGCCGTAACCATTTCGAACTTTACGCGCTGTCCGAAAATCAGCGCATCGGCCAGCGCCGCGATCTGGCGATTGCCCGGCGAGTTCAGGATGCTCTGGCCGAGCGCCGGCTGGTGTTTGCCTATCAACCGGTGGTTAACGCCAAGTCGCACACGCCGGCGTTCTACGAGTGCCTGCTGCGCATGCGCACCCCGAACAATACAGTCGTGCCAGCCGGCCAATTCGTGCCGGTGATCGAAGAATTGGGGCTGATGCGCCAGATCGACCATTTCGTGCTGGAGGCCGCTCTGAACGAGTTGCGCCACGAGCCGTTGGTGTCGCTCGCGATCAACGTCTCCGGCTACACCACCAGCGATGCGGCCTGGCTTAAGCGGTTGCAGACGCTGTGCGCCGGCGACCCCAGCATTGCCCGGCGTTTGATTGTCGAGATTACCGAAACCGCGGCGATGCGGAACCTGGATGACGCGAGCCGGTTCGCCTCGGCGGTGCGGGAGGCCGGGGCTCGCATCGCGCTGGACGATTTCGGCGCCGGCTACTCGTCCTTCCGGCATCTGAAAAGCCTGGACGTAGATATCGTCAAGATCGATGGCCTGTTCACCGGCCGCCTGGCGGAGCAACCAGACAACCTGCTGTTTTTCAAAGCGTTGCTCGGTTTGGCAAAGGGTTGTGGCTTCGAGACGGTCGCCGAGTGCGCAGAAACGGCCCAGGACGCGATGCTGCTGGCCGCATCGGGCGTCACCTATATCCAGGGCTATTACTTCGCCAAACCAGAGCTGACTCGCCTCAACGGCTCGCCGGTCTTGCCGCTGCATGCGGCGTCGAACGCAGCGCCGGATCGAAATGACGATGCGATTGGCGGCTTGCGCTTCGTATCCTGATCAACCGTTTCCGGCGCGCGACCGGCTGGCGAGGGCCGCCGTTTGCCGTTAACCTGCATTGACGGCACAAAGTCAGGCGGGAGGAAAACGGTCCATGGCCGAGTATTTCGACACATACGAGATTCAAGCGCCGGAGGTGCGGGAGGCGGCGCTGCTGGCGGAGTTGCCGCGCCAGATCGCTCACGCCAAGGCCAAGACCGACTATTTTGGCAAGTTGCTCGCCAATGTGACGCCGGAGGACATTTCCAGCCGCGAGGCCCTGACGCAACTGCCGGTCACCTACAAATCCGATCTGATCGAGGCGCAGGCGGCCAACCCGCCATTCGGCGGCCTGAATGCGACGCCGGCGAGTGAAATGCTGCACCTGTTTCTCTCACCAGGCCCCATCGCCGAGCCGGAAGGTAAGACCAGCGATTGGTGGCGCGGTGCGCGCTCTATGTTTGCGGCGGGCTTCCGCAAGGGCGATATCTGCCTGAACACGTTTAGCTATCACTTTACCCCGGCGGGCCTGTTGACCGACAGCGGCGCGCGCGCCCTCGGCTGCGCTGTCTTCCCCGGCGGCGTCGGCCAGACAGAGCGGCAGGTAGAGGCGGTCAACTGGTATGGCATCAACGCCTTTATGGGCACGCCGGACTTCCTGAAGATCGTGTTGGATAAGGCGGATGAGTTGGGCGTCGATATCTCCTGCCTGACCAAGGCCCTGGTCGGCGCCGGCGCGCTGCCGCCCTCGCTGAGGCAGGAGATTATCGGCCGCGGCGTCTCTTGCGTGCAGAACTACGGCACCGCCGACCTGGGCGTCGTCAGCTACGAGAGCGAGGCGATGGAGGGGATGATCCTGTCGGAAGGCATGATCGTCGAAATCGTCCGTCCGGGCACGGGCGAGCCGGTGCCGGAGGGCGAGGTCGGCGAAATCGTCGTCACGCAGATCTGGAACAAAGACTACCCGCTGGTCCGCTTCGCAACCGGCGACCTTTCGGCGACGCTGCCCGGCCTCTCGCCGTGCGGTCGTACCGCGCCGCGCATCAAAGGCTGGATGGGCCGGGCCGATCAGTCGACCAAGGTGCGGGGGATGTTCGTGCGGCCCAATCAGGTTGCGAACGTGCTGAAGCGTCATCCGCAGGTCGCCAAAGCGCGGATCGTCATCGGCAGCATCGACCGCCGCGACACATTGTTGTTCAAGGCGGAGGTCGAGGGCCAGCCGGAGGGCCTCGCCGACGCCATCGCCAAATCCATCGATGCGGATATCCGCATCCGCGGCGATGTCAAGCTTGTGCCCATCGGCTCCCTGCCGAATGACGGCATCGTCATCGAGGATACCCGCATCTATGAGTAGCCAATATGAGTAACAGTCTCGCCGGCCATGTCGCCCTCGTCACCGGTGCGCAACAAGGGATCGGCGCCGCCATCGCCCGGGCGTTCGGCGCCGCCGGCGCCGCCGTCGTCATCAATTGGCTGGACGACCAGCCGGGCGCCGAAGCAGTCGCCGCTGATGTGCGGGCGGCTGGCGCGAAGGTGGAACTGGTGCAAGGCTCCGTCACCGACCGTGACGCCATCGAGGCGATGCTGGCGGCGGCGGATGGGCTGGGCGGCATCTCGATCCTGGTCAACAACGCGGCTATCTTTCCCCGCACACCGTTTCTGGAACTGACCGAGGCGGATTGGGATAGCGTCATCGACATCAACCTGCGTGCCGGTTTCCTATTGGCGCAGGCGGCGGCAAAGCGGATGGTTGCTGCGAAGCGCGCAGGCGCGATCATCAACCTGACCTCCGGCGCCGCCTATCGCGGCTCGCCCAACGGCGTGCACTACGTCACCAGCAAGGCCGGCGTGGTCGGCTTGACGCGCGGTATGTCGATGGAGTTGGCGCCGCACCGCATCCGCGTCAACGCCATCGCGCCGGGCCTGACCGATACGGCGCAGCCCCGCTACGGCATGACCGAGGCGGAGATCGCGGCGAAGGGTGAGAGCATGCCGTTCGGCCTCGTCGCTCCTGCCGACATCGCCGACGCGGCGGTATTCCTAGCCAGCGACGCCGCCAAGCGGGTCAGCGGCCAGATCCTGCACGTCAACAGCGGCGACTATCTGGGCTAACACTTCAGATCGTTGCTTTGACGGTGATGGCACATTTGTTGCATGATCGGGGGGGCGGTCTGAGACTCCGCCGAACCTAAGCGGACATCAGATACAAAACGTTCAACAACAAGGCAGATCGACAGATGAAGATGTCAATAAAAGGTGCACTTCTGGGCGCCGCAATGGCGATGGCGGCGGTTCCGGCCGCGGCGGTGGATTGGATTATGGCCTCCGGTTATCCGGACAGCAATTTCCATACCAAGAACATTCAGATGTTTATCGAGGAGGTAAAGGCCAATACCTCCGTCAACATTCAACTGAATTCTAACGATTCGCTGATAAAGCACGACGCGATTAAGACCGCGTTGCAGCGCGGCCAGATCCCGATTGGCGAAATTCGCCTCGGCGTCTACGGCAACGAAGACCCGATGAATATTCTGGCCGGGCTGCCGTTTATCGCGTCGAACTATGCCGAGGCCTGGCTGCTGAAAGACTTGCAGAAGGGCTATTTCGCCAAAACCTTCGGCGAACAGGGCCTGCGCATCCTTTACTTCGCGCCTTGGCCGGGCCAGGGCTTCTACACCAAGTTTCCGGTGACATCGGTCGAGGATTTCGCGGGAAAGAAACTGCGGATCTACTCCACAGCGACGCAGAAAATGGGCGATATGCTGGGCTTCGATGCCACGATCCTGCCGTTTGCCGAAATCCCCCAGGCGTTCTCCACGGGCCTGATCGAGGCGCTGTTCACCAGCCCGCAAACCGGCATCGATATCCAGGCTTGGGATAACACCTCGCACTTCACCTATGCCGGCGCGATCTTCAGCAAGAACGCGGTGGTAGTGAACGCGGCTTTCTTTGACGCCCTTTCGCCGGAAGACCAGGCTGGCATTCTGGCCGCCGCGGCGGCTGCGGAATTGCGTGGCTGGGAGATGAGCGCCGCCACGACCGCCGAGCAGATCGGCATCCTGGCGAAGAACGGCATGATCACGGACAGAGCGCCGGGGTCGATCATCACCCGCATGATCGGAATCGGCGACGAAATGATGAAGGACTGGCGCAAGGACGCGAGCCCGGAGGCAAACGCGGTGTTGGATCGCTACCTGTTGCTGCGCTAGGCGGTTTGAGGTTTGACCCGGCTTGCCAGTTGAGGGCAGGCCGGGGTTCGTCCTGTTGATGAAAGGCCCAAAATGCGGGTTGCTCTCGACCGTCTCTATCTATGGAGCGGGTATGTTTCGGCCGCTTTTCTGGTGGCGATTGCGCTGACGATCATCGCGCAGATTTTTGGGCGCTTTTTCGCAGTGGCCATCGACTCGACCGAGTCGGCCGGGTTCAGCCTGGCTGCCTCGACGTTTTTCGGCCTCGCCTATACGTACCGCCACAACGCGCACATCCGCGTCACCCTTCTGACCCGGATGGGCAGGGGCGGTGTGCGGCGGTGGCTGAATGTGTGGGCGATTGCTCTGTTCCTCAGCGTTGCCGCCTACCTGACCTATTGGTCGTTCGACCTGGTCTATTTTTCCTACAAATTCATGAACATCAGCCCCGGGCTGTTGGCGATACCGTTCTGGATCCCGCGCTCGTTCATGGCTATCGGCGCGCTGATCTTGTCGATCGCTTTGCTGGACGAGTTGGTGTGCGTGCTGCGCGGCCAGCCCTCGACTTTCGACGCGGACGAGCTGAACGACCAAGCGCCGATCACGCTCGAGTCCAATAAGACAGAGGTTTCGTGATGGACGCCGGCGCTATTTCCGCAATTCTGTTCGTTCTGCTGCTGGGGTTGCTGGCGTCCGGGCTTTGGGTCGCGCCGACTCTGCTGGCAGTAGGCTTTATCGCGCTGGAGTTCTTTTCTCCGGCTCCCGCGGGCTCGCTGCTGGCCAGCACGGTGTGGGATGCCAGTTGGAACTGGGCGCTGACGGCCTTGCCGCTGTTCGTCTGGATGGGGGAAATCCTGTTCCGGACGCGCCTTTCCTCTGACATGTTCA
This sequence comes from uncultured Alphaproteobacteria bacterium, assembly GCA_963974445.1. Lineage (GTDB taxonomy): Bacteria > Pseudomonadota > Alphaproteobacteria > Bin95 > Bin95 > JACKII01. Next base: position 22,161 of record CAXBDI010000039.1, on the reverse strand, counting down.
ACGGCCTGGCGCCGTGGGTGGCCAGACTGCCGGGCGGGCTGTTGCATGTGAACATCATGGGCTGCGGCGTCATGGCGGCGGTCGCCGGCTCCAGCGCCGTCACCTGCGCCACGGTTGGGCGGATGAGCATGCCGGAACTGCGCAAGCGCGGCTATGACGAGACGCTGGCCATCGGCACACTCGCCGGGTCCGGCACCCTCGGCCTGCTGATCCCGCCGTCGATCATGCTGATCGTCTATGGCGTGATCGCACAGCAGTCGATCAGCCGCCTGTTCATCGCCGGCGTCGTGCCCGGCATCATGATCATCGCCATCTTTATGGGCTATGTGATGCTGCGGGCCAAGCTGAACCCTGCTCTGGCGCCCGACCCTGGCGAGCGCATCGGCTTTTGGGAGAAGGTCAAGGCATCGCGCCTGCTGATCCCGGTCTTGAGTCTGATTTTTGCCGTGCTCGGCTCGATCTATGGCGGCTACGCTACCCCGACGGAGGCGGCTACCGTCGGCGTGTTGGGCGCGCTGTTGCTGGCGTTTGTGACCGGCTCGCTCACCTGGGAATCGTTCGGCGAAAGCATCATGGGCGCAGTGCGCACCTCCTGCATGATCGCCTTCATCTTGGCAGGCGCCGCCTTCATGTCCGTCGCCATGGGCTTTACCGGTGTGCCGCGGGTTTTGGCGGGGTATGTCGAGGCGTGGCAGTTGTCGCCACTGATGCTGCTGGCGTTGCTGACGTTGCTCTACATCTTCCTCGGCTGCTTTCTGGATGGCGTCTCGATGATGGTGCTGACGGCCTCGGTCGTGCTGCCGATGGTCGATCATGCCGGCATCGATCTGCTGTGGTTCGGGATTTTCACCGTCATCGTGGTGGAGATGGCGCAGATCACGCCGCCGGTCGGCTTCAATCTGTTTGTGCTGCAAAGTATGACCGGGCGAGACATCCTGCAGGTGACGCGGGCGGCGATGCCGTTCTTCTTCCTGATGCTGCTGTCGATTGTGATTATCACCCTGGTGCCGGAAATCGTCACTCTGCCGGTGTCGTTCATGCTGAGCCAGGGGTAGGGGACGCCGGGCTAGCCGCTCCGGCGTGGGTCCGGCCATTCCGGCAGGCCCATGCGGGCGCGCCAGTGCCTGGCGATCTCGTCGCGGCGGGCGACCCAGATGTCGCCGCAGCCGGCAATATGGTCCAGCACCTGGCGCAGGCCGCCGATGCGGCCCGGCCGGCCGATAATGCGCAGGTGCAGGCCGATGCTCAGCATTTTTGGCGCTGTCTCGCCCTCTTGCCGCAGCCACTCGATGGCCTCGATACAATAACGGGAGAAGTCATCGGCGAAGTGGAAACCGCCGCCGCGCTGGAAGCGCATGTCGTTGGTGTCGAAGCCATAGGGCAGCATCACATGCGGCTGGCCATTGACGGTCGCCACCATCGGCAGGTCGTCATTGTAGGTGTCGCTATCGTAGAGGAATCCGCCTTCCTCAACCAGCAGCCGCCGCGTGTTCGGACTGGCGGCGGAGCGGGTGTGCCAGCCGACCGGGCGCACGCCGGCGGCCGCCTCGATCTCGGCGACGCACCGGGCGATGATGCGGCGCTCGTGCGCCTCGTCCATCTGCGCGTGCCGTTCCCAACGCCAGGAGTGGCAGCCGATCTCGTGGCCGCGGGCGACCGCGTCCTGCGCCAACCATGGCGAGAGGGTGAGGGCGCGGGCGCAGCAGTTCATCTGCGCCTTGAAGCCGTGGCGGTCGAGTTCGTCCATGATGCGCCAGTAGCCGCTGCGCGAGCCGTACTCGAAATGCGTGTCCTTGGCCGGGTCGGCGACGCCCTCAACCTCCTCGACGATCTCGTAGACCGCCTCGTTGCGCTCGTCACCGAGGCTTACCGATAGTTCGGCGCCCTCCTCGACGTTCACCACCAGCGACACCGCCAGCCGCGCGTCGTTCGGCCATTGCGGGTTGGGCGGCTGTTGGCCATAGCCCAGAAAATCACGCACCATATCCGGGCTCCGTCTCGGGCTTTTATGCGGTCTCGAAGGCGACGAGTTCGACGCCTTCGTCCACCTGATCGCCCTCGGCGCAGCGCAGGGCAGAGACCGTGCCGTCGCTCGGCGCGGTGATAGTGTGCTCCATCTTCATCGCCTCCAGCACCAGCAGTGGCGCGCCCTTTTTGACAGTGGCACCGACAGCGATATGCACTTTCGTGACCTTGCCTGGCATCGGCGCGGTGAGCTTGCCGCCGCTGGCATCCTGGCCCATCGCTGCGCGGCCAGGGTCGTGCAACTCGAAGCGGTAGGTGCCGCGCCTGGCCATCACCGTGATAGCACCGCCCGCCGCGTGCACGCCGACATTGAAGCGCCGCCCGGCGATTTCCACCCCCAACCGGCCCGGCTCGCGATGTACGACGCGGGTGTGGGCGGGCGAGGTCGGCAGCGACATGTGATATTCGGCGCCGCGATAGGCGACTTCGATGGTGTAGCGTTTCTCCTCCCAATCGAGTTCCACAGTCTCGTGGATATGCTCGTTCAGCCGCCAGCCATGGGTGGAGTTCCAGGGGGAGTATGGGTCCAGCGTCCGCGCGGCCTGCGCCTCCGCCTTGGCGCGTCGTTCGTCCAGCAAAGTGAGTACCGCGGCTGCGACCACCTCGTCGGTCGGGGCCGGCAGGGTGACGTGCAGGTCGGCGCTATGCTGCTCGATGAAATGCGTGTGGATGTCGCCGTCGGCAAAGCTGGGATGGCGCGCGACCGCATGCAGAAAGGCGCGGTTGGTCGTGACGCCGGCGATCTTGGTATCCGCCAACGCCGAGCGCAGCCGCGCGACAGCCTGCGCCCGGTTATCGCCGCGGACGATCAGCTTGGCGATCATCGGGTCGTAGTGCGGCGAGACCTCGTCGCCCTGCACGACGCCAGTGTCGACCCGGACGAAGCCGTCATGCTCCGGAAAAGTCAGCACCTCCAGTCTGCCGGTCTGCGGCAGGAACCCGCGCGCCGGGTCCTCCGCATACAGCCGCACCTCGATGGCATGGCCGTGCAGCTTGATGTCGTCCTGGCTGAGCGGCAGCGGCTCGCCGGCTGCGACGCGCAATTGCCATTCGACCAGATCGGTGTTGGTGATCCACTCGGTCACCGGATGCTCCACCTGCAGGCGGGTGTTCATCTCAATGAAGTAGAAGTTCTGGTCCGCATCCATCAGGAATTCGCAGGTGCCGGCCCCAACATAGTCGATGGTCCGCGCCGCCTCGACCGCCGCCCGGCCGATGGCGGCGGAGGTTTCCGAGGTCAGACCCGGGGCAGGGGCCTCCTCGATCACCTTCTGGTGGCGGCGCTGGATCGAGCAGTCGCGCTCGAACAGGTGCACCACCTGGCCATGCATATCGGCGAAGACCTGGACTTCCACGTGGCGTGGGCGTTGCAGGTATTTCTCCAACAGCACCGTGCTGTCGCCGAACGCGCCCAGCGCCTCCCGCTGCGCGGTCTCCAGGAGTTTGACGAAGTCGCCGGCCTCCTCGACGATTCGCATGCCGCGCCCGCCGCCGCCGGCCACCGCCTTGATCAGCACGGGAAAGCCGATCTCTTCGGCCTTGCTCTGCAGGAAGTCCGGGTCCTGGTTCTGGCCATGATAACCCGGCACCATCGGCACGCCCGCCGGCTCCAGCAACTCCTTGGCGCCGCTTTTCGAGCCCATGGCCTCGATGGCCGCGGCGGGAGGGCCGACAAAGATCATGCCGGCGTCGGTGACGGCCTTGGCGAAAGCGGCATTTTCCGAGAGGAAGCCATAGCCAGGATGCACCGCCTGGGCGCCGGTCTTCTCGGCGGCGGCCACGATGGCTTTGATGTTGAGATAGCTCTCGCGCACGCTGGCGGGGCCGATGCAAATCGCCTCGTCGCAGGACTGCACGTGCAGCGCGTCGCGGTCAGCTTCGGAATAGACAGCGATCGTGCGCAGGCCCATGCGATGAGCGGTGCGGGCGATGCGGCAGGCGATCTCGCCGCGATTGGCGATGAGGAGGGTGCGGAACATGGGCATTCTCCTCCCCTACATCCGGAAGACGCCGAACGGCGTCTCCTCGACCGGTGCGTTTAAGCTGGCGCTGAGGGATAACCCTAGCACCATCCGTGTCTCGGCGGGGTCGATGATGCCGTCGTCCCAGAGTCTCGCGCTGGCATAGTAGGGGTGGCCTTGCTCTTCGTACTGGTCGCGGATCGGTTGCATGAAGGCCTCGCGTTGGCCGGGGTCCCAGCTTTTACCGGTGCGGGCCATGACGTCGTCCCGCACTGTCGCCAGCACGTTCGCTGCCTGCTCTCCGCCCATGACGGAGATGCGGGCGTTCGGCCACATCCACAGAAAACGCGGCGAGTACGCCCGGCCGCACATAGCGTAGTTGCCGGCGCCGAACGAGCCGCCGACGATCACCGTCAGCTTCGGCACGCGGGCGTTGGCGACGGCCATGACCATCTTCGCTCCGTCCTTGGCGATGCCGCCCGCCTCATACTTGCGGCCAACCATAAAGCCGGTGATATTTTGCAGGAAGATCAAAGGGATGCCGCGTTGAGCGCACAGCTCTATGAAGTGGGCGCCCTTTTGTGCGCTCTCCGAAAACAGGATGCCGTTGTTGGCGATGATGCCGACCGGGTAGCCGAACAGCCGCGCGAAGCCGCAGACCAGCGTCGCACCATATAGCTGTTTGAACTCATCGAATTCGGAGCCATCCACCAGCCGGGCGATCAGTTCGCGGGCGTCGTAGGGCTGCTTCAGGTCGGTGGGGACGACGCCATACAGCTCTTCCGGATCGTAGAGCGGCGGGCGCGGCGCCTCGATGGTCACGCCCGGCGATTTCTGCCAGTTCAAGTTGCTGACGATCTGGCGGACGATGGCCAGCGCGTGGGCGTCGTTCAGCGCATAGTGGTCGGTCACGCCGGAGATGCGGCTGTGCACGTCGGCCCCGCCCAAATCCTCTGCGGAGACCACTTCGCCGGTCGCCGCCTTCACCAATGGAGGCCCGCCGAGGAAGATCGTGCCCTGTTCCTTGACGATCACCGCCTCGTCCGACATCGCCGGCACGTACGCGCCGCCGGCGGTGCAGGAGCCGAGCACCGCCGCGATCTGCGGAATGCCTGCCGCACTCATGTTGGCCTGATTGTTGAAAATGCGGCCGAAATGGTCGCGGTCCGGAAAGACCTCGTCCTGCTCCGGCAGGTTGGCGCCGCCGCTGTCGACCAGATAGATACACGGCAGGCGGTTCTGGATCGCCACTTCCTGCGCACGCAGGTGCTTCTTGACGGTCATCGAGTAATAGGTGCCGCCCTTTACTGTCGCATCGTTGGCGACGATGACGCATTCGACGCCGGAGACGCGGCCAATCCCGGTGACGATGCCGGCGCCAGGCGCCTCATTGCCGTACATGCCGAAGGCGGCGAGTTGCGAGAACTCCAGGAAAGGCGCGCCGGGGTCGATCAGGCCATGCACCCGGTCGCGCGGCAGCAGCTTGCCTCGGGAGAGATGCCGCTCCCTGGCGCGTTCGCCGCCGCCCAGTTTGACCTCGTTCACCTTGGCTTGCAGATCGTCAACGACGGCCCGCATAGCGGCAGCGTTGGCGCGGAACTCTTTGGAGCGCGGACGCATCGCGCTCTCGATCACTGGCATTTTTGCACTCCTCTATACGGCGACCATCAGTGTTGGCCCGTGATCCAGAAAAGTGCAAGCAGTTCAGATCGGAAGCTTTGAGAATCAAGATTATGGCCGCCGCGCGCCGTCGGCATTGGAAACCCATCGAGGCTGATAGCAGACGCTGGCGCGACTGATCCCGAGCCCTCGGATCTGCGCAGCAATTGGAAGTTCATGTTCTCCCCGCGCACCGCGGCCAGGGCCGCCTTTGCTTTGTAAAGCCGGGCTGTGGTTCCACCGTGGTCGTTTGCTCATCGTCTCTCCTGCTCACAGCCAATTCCCGCTGTCTTCAGGCAGACAATCCACTCATTCCGCCGTTCAGGGTTGCCGAGCCAACTCTCTATGCGGCGGCGCGATCTTCTGCTTCGACTTCCTTGGCGAAATAGGTGATGGCGATGGCTTCAGAGACGTCGCCAATCGACAATTGCAGCCGATCGAGAAAGTCATGCAGCCGCGCGGGCGTGATTGGCTTGGTGGGTCCCTCCGCCAAGCGCGCGACCAATGCGTCTTGGGCGGATTGAACGGCTTCCGTCGGCACCATTGGCAGACGCCGGGTCAGTTGCCCCAGCGAGACGGAAATCGACTCGACGCAAAACGCGACGGAGCGGGTGAATTCTGTCTCGAACAGCAGGAAAGACGCGACGTCACGCGCGTATTCGCCTGCCGGGAACTTGCTGCGGTAGAGGTGATATCCCGCCAGGGTTCGCACCAGGGTATTCCATTGCACCGAGACCAACGCGTCGTCGTCGCCTGACGACAGGCTGATATAGCCGATATCCAACACCCGGGTGGTCTGATCGGCCCGCTCGATATTCTTGCCGAGATCGTAGAAATACCAGGGTTCGCCGCGTGTCATGGTGCTCTGGACTATGCCCTCGAAGGCCTGGCAGCCGGTTTTGATCTCCTGACAGATGTTGGAGACGTTGGAAATCCGGATGTCGCGGGCCGTCAGCTTCATATAGTGGTTATGGAACGTGTTCAGATGCGTCCACAACTCGGTGCTGATCAGGTGGCGCGCGCCGCGGGCGTTATCCCGGGCGGCGTTGATGGCAAAGGCGACGGAGGTCGGGTTCTTCGCGTCGAGAAGGTAGTAGGCCAGCACCGAGGCTGAATCGAGGCTGCCCCCGGCCTCCTTATACGTTTCCAGATCGCCGCAAATCCGTAGGATGCGCTCCCAACTGGAGTCGCCGCGGTGAGAGCCCGCATAGTTCTTGCTGATATCGATCAGCCGGGCCAGCGCCTCCGCCCGTTCCATATAACGGGCGAGCCAGAACAGGTCGGATGCAAAGCGTGAGAGTAAATTAGGCAAGGACCCAGGTATCCTTCGAACCGCCACCTTGAGAAGAATTCACGACCAGAGAGCCGCGCTTCAGCGCCACTCGCGTCAGCCCGCCGGGCAGCACCCATGTGCCATCCCCGGTTACAGCGAACGGCCGCAGATCGACATGCCGCGGCTCCACACCCTGGCGGGTGAGCGTGGGTGCGACCGATAATTTGATCATCGGCTGGCTGATAAAATTGCTTGGATCGGCTTTCAACTGGCGTTCCAGATCGCGCAGCACGCGCTTGCTGGCGTGTGGGCCGACGACGACGCCGTAGCCGCCGGAGCCGCCGACCGGCTTTGTCACCAGTTTCGAGAGATTGTCGAGCGTGTAGCTCAATCCGTCGGCCTCGTCGCAGATATGGGTCTCGACATTGTTCAGGATGGGCTCCTGGTCGAGGTAGTAGCGAATGATCCGCGGCATGTAGGCATAAAGCGCCTTATCGTCCGCCGCACCGGTGCCGACGGCGTTGGTAATGGTGACATTGCCCTTGCGATACGCCTTGAACAGACCGGGAACCCCTAAAATGCTGTCTTTGCGGAAGGTTTCCGGGTCCAGGAAGTCGTCGTCGATTCGGCGATAGATCACGTGGACCGGCGCCAAGCCGGCGATCGTCCGCATATAGACGCGGTCGTCTTCGACAATTAAATCGCGGCCCTCGACCAGCGGCACGCCCATTTCCCGCGCCAGGAAGATGTGCTCGAAATAGGCGGAGTTGAACATGCCGGGCGTCAGCACCACGACGTTCGGATCGGTCATCCCTTGGGGCCCGACGGCCCGCAGCGCCCGCGCCAATTGACGGCCGTAGTCGTCGACGTCGGCGATGGTGATGCCTTCCGCCAGGTCGGGGAAGGCGCGCATCATCAGGTGCCGGTTCTCGATCACGTAGGAAACGCCGGAGGGTGTGCGTGCGTTATCCTCCAACACCATAAAATCGCCCGTGTCGCTGCGGACAATGTCGATGCCGGCAATGTGGGCATAGACGCCGCGCGCCGGCACGAACCCTTGCATCTCTTTACGGTATTGTGAGTTGCGCTTCACCAGCGCCGCCGGCACCACGCCATCGCGGAAAATGTGTTCTTCGTTATAGATGTCGCGCAGAAACAGGTTGATCGCCTGAACCCGCTGCTCCACCCCCGTTTGAATCCTGCGCCAATCGTCGGCGGTCAGAATGCGTGGGATGACGTCGAACGGCAACACGCGGTCAATCGCATCGCGCTCAGTATATACGGTGAAGGTGATGCCGAGGTTGAACAATTCCTGATCGGCCAGCCGGGTGCGCCGCCGCAGGCTGGCGTTGTCCATTTCATTGAGACGCTGCCAAATCTGTCCGACGTCCGGCTGCGAGGCTCGCTGCTCAAACAGTTCGCAAAAAAATCCGTTGGGATTATAGGTACTGAGCAAACCAGATGAGGCACCGTCGCCTGAGCCTATTGGACCGGATGGACTTGGGTTCAGCAAGGGTGATTTCGCCTTCCTATGAATACCTTGGTGTGGAGAATGGTACGGGACAGTTTGGAATGTTGCCAGCGAAAAACAATCCTACCTTGGTGCGAATTGGAGGATTTTTGGGGAAAACTGAATAAGAAAAGCCAGAATCTCCACAGATTGAATTTTCGATTTTCAAGTTAATATAGCAGAGAGTGGCCCTGACACTCAATCTGTTGCAAAAATATACTATGAAGATTTCTGTGAGCGATGCTATAATTCTTGGCGAGGCTATCGAACGGCATTGTTAAATGGGGCCTGCCCATTTGGTCACCCTCGACGTTCCATGTCGGCGCGCCTATATTAGTCAGCCTGCATCCAGCCTTGATTTTCCTAAGCCCGACGGTGCCCAATCGTGTCGATTAAAGCCAGCATCTACCATCTGACTCATTACAAATACGACCGGCCGGTCTTTCTGGGGCCGCAGATCGTTCGGTTGCGTCCGGCACCGCATTCGCGCACCCGGGTCATCTCCTATTCGCAGAAGATCTCGCCGAGCGGGCATTTTGTCAATCATCAGCAGGATCCCTACGGCAACTGGATCGCCCGCTACGTGTTTCAGGAACCGGTGCGCGAGTTCAAGATCGAGATCGATCTGGTCGCGGACATGTCGATCTATAACCCATTCGACTTTTTCATCGAAGACGACGCGGAATACTGGCCGTTCGAGTATCCGGAAGCCTTGCGGGACGATCTGTCGATCTATCGCCGGGCGGAGGAGCCGGGCCCGCAGCTGCAAAAATTTCTGAAGACGGTTCCCCGCGACCGGCAGCGGACCATTGACTTCATTGTCGACGTCAACCGCCGCCTCGCCAATCAAATCGCCTATGTCATTCGGATGGAGCCGGGCGTGCAAACGCCGGAGGAAACGTTCACGGCCGCCAAGGGCTCGTGCCGCGATTCCAGCTGGGTATTGGTCAACGCCTTCCGCCACTTAGGCATGGCGGCGCGCTTTGTCTCCGGCTATCTGATCCAATTGAAGCCGGATCTGGAGGCGCTCGACGGCCCGTCCGGCACCGCGGTGGACTTTACCGATTTGCATGCATGGGTGGAGGTGTATCTGCCCGGCGCCGGTTGGGTCGGGTTGGACCCAACCTCGGGGCTGCTGGCCGGCGAAAGTCACATCCCGCTGGCGGCGACGCCGCACTACGCTAATGCGGCGCCGATTCACGGCTTGGCGAGCGAGGCCAAGGTCGAGTTCGATTTCGATATGCGGGTCTCGCGGGTGGCGGAGCATCCGCGCATCACCATGCCCTTCAACGACGATTCGTGGGCGGCGTTGAACAAGCTGGGACACAAGGTCGACAAGGCGCTGGAGGAGGGCGACGTCCGCCTGACCATGGGCGGGGAGCCGACATTTGTCTCCATCGACGATTTCGAAGCGGACGAATGGAACAGCGACGCGGTCGGGCCGACCAAGCGCGTGCTGGCCGACAAGCTGATCCGGCGCCTGCAAAAGCGCTTTGCACCCGGCGGCTTCCTGCACTATGGCCAGGGCAAATGGTATCCGGGCGAAACCCTGCCCCGCTGGACTTTCTCGCTGTATTGGCGGCGCGACGGCAAGCCGATCTGGCAAGAGCCGGAGCTGATTGCGGAGGAGGGCAAAGACTATAAGGCCACTCCAAAGGAGGCCGAAAAGCTGCTGACCACGATTGCCGGCGAGTTGGCGGTCAACCCCGAGCATGTGGTGCCGACGTATGAAGACCCGGCGGAATGGCTCATCCGGGAAGGCAATCTGCCGGAGAATGTGACGCCGGAAAACTCGAAGCTCAAGGACCCTGAGGAGCGGCATCGCATTGCCCGCGTGTTCAATCACGGCCTCACCAAACCCTCCGGCTATGCACTGCCGATTCAGCGCTGGCAGGCAAAGGCAGCCGGTAATCACTGGATTTCGGAACGGTGGAAGCTGCGGCGCGGTCACCTGTTCCTGGTGCCGGGCGATAGCCCGGTCGGCTACCGCCTGCCGCTGGGCGCGCTTCCCCATGTGCCGCCCACCAGCTATCCGCACGTACTGCCGGCTGACCCCTCCATAGAGCGCGGTCCGCTGCCGGACCTGACAAAGACCGACGATGCCGGATCGATGCCGGATGGGCGGCAACAGCCGCGGGCGCAATTCACCGCCGATACGGCGCATGCATCGCAGGTGGAGCAGACGCTGGGCGGCAATATCAACGGCATCGTCCGCACCGCCATCACCGTGGAGCCACGCGATGGCCGGCTCTGCGTGTTCATGCCGCCGGTCGAGACGGTCGAAGACTATCTGGAACTGCTGAGCGCTGCCGAGACCGCCGCCAAAAAGGCCGGCCTGCCGGTGCATATCGAGGGCTACGCGCCGCCGCACGACCCGCGCCTGAACGTCATCCGCGTGGCGCCTGACCCTGGTGTGCTGGAGGTGAATATTCACCCGGCGTCGAACTGGGACGACTGCGTTGCGACGACCGAAGCGATCTATGAGGAGGCGCGGCAAACCCGGTTGGGTGCCGACAAGTTCATGATCGACGGCCGCCACACCGGCACCGGCGGCGGCAACCATGTCGTAGTCGGCGGTGCGACGCCGATGGACAGCCCCTTCCTGCGCAGACCCGACTTGCTGCGCAGCGTGATCCTCTACTGGCAGCGCCATCCCAGCCTGTCCTACCTGTTCTCCGGCATGTTCATCGGCCCGACGAGCCAGGCGCCGCGCATCGACGAGGCGCGCCACGACACCTTGTACGAACTGGAAACCGCGCTGCACCAAATCCCCGATCCGGGGGAGGGGCCGATGCCGCCGCCATGGCTGGTCGACCGCCTGCTGCGCAACATTCTGGTAGACGTTACCGGCAATACCCATCGCGCCGAAATCTGCATCGACAAGATGTTCTCTCCGGACGGTCCGACCGGGCGGCTCGGTCTGATCGAGTTCCGCGGGTTCGAGATGCCGCCGGACCCGCGCATGAGCCTGGCGCAGCAATTGCTGATCCGCGCGATCATCGCTCGCCTCTGGAAAGCGCCGATCAAGGGCCGCCTGACCCGCTGGGGCACCGGACTGCACGATCGGTTCATGCTGCCGCACTATCTATGGCAGGACTTCATGGAGATCTTGCGCGATCTGTCCGATCACGGCTTCCCCATGCAAAGCGACTGGTTCGAGGCGCAGGCGGAATTCCGCTTCCCGTTCTTTGGCGAGGTCGAGGCGGAAGGCGTGCATCTGGAAGTGCGCCAGGCGTTGGAGCCTTGGCATGTGCTGGGCGAGGTCGGCGCGATTGGCGGCACGGTCCGCTACACCGACAGTTCGACAGAGCGGGTGCAGGTGAAGCTGACATCGGCCGATCCCGACCGCTATGTCGTCGCCTGCAATCGCCGCCCGGTGCCACTGCGCCCGACCGATTCGCGCGGCGAGGCGGTGGGTGGCGTGCGCTTCAAGGCGTGGCAACCGCCGATGGCGCTGCATCCGGTGCTGCCGGTCGATGCCCCGCTGGTGCTCGATATCTTCGACACCTGGACCGGCCATGCGCTGGCCGGATGTACCTATCATGTCGCGCATCCGGGCGGGCGCGCTTATGATACATTCCCAGTCAACAACAATGAGGCCGAGGCGCGGCGCTTGTCGCGGTTCGAGGCCTCCGGTCATACACCGGGCAGTTACACCTTGATCCCGGAACGTCCGCACCCGGAATTTCCGATGACCCTCGACCTCAGACGCCCACCGGAGCACTGACGCTAGTGCCAGACGCCACGACCGCACCGGTCACCGATCCCATCCTCGCTTTGCTGAAGGACTATCATCCGCCGAAAGGTTCTGCGGATGAATTGTTCGATGGCAATGGCGCGATCCGGCCGGTCTGGCGCGATTTTCTGAATTATTTCAGCACGATTGAGCCGGAAGACCTGGTCGCCCGCTTTCGGCGGGGCGACCAGTATCTGCGCGATGCCGGCGTCTTTTTCCGCCAGAATACCAACGACGATGCTGCCGACCGGGCCTGGCCGCTCAGCAATGTGCCGGTCATCATTCATGAGGAGGAATGGCGCAGGCTTTCCGATGGTCTGATCCAACGGGCGGACCTGTTGGAGGCCGTCTTGGCCGACCTCTATGGCGAAAACCGGCTGGTCACTGACGGCTATCTGCCGCCAAGCCTGCTGGCGTCGAACCCGCAATGGCTGCGGGCGATGGTCGGGTTGAAACCGGTGTCCGGGAACCATCTGCAATTCATCGCCTTCGAGATCGGCCGCGGCCCAAACGGCGATTGGTGGGTGTTGAGCGACCGGACGCAAGCGCCGGCAGGCGCCGGTATCGCCCTGGAAAACCGTCTGGCAACCGCCCGCGTCTTTCCCGAGTTATTCGCCAAGACCAACGTACATCGGCTCGCCGGCTTTTTCCGCGCGTTCCGCGATTCCTTGCAAACCTACAACACTGCGCCCGAGGGCCGCATCGGTATCCTCACCTCACGGCAATTGAACGAAGCCTATCTGGAGCATGCGTATATCGCCCGCTATCTGGGCTTTATGCTGATCGAAGGCGAAGACCTGACCGTCGAAAACGGCAATGCCATGGTCCGTACGGTGGCCGGTTTGACGCCGATCACCGCCATTTGGCGGCGGCTCGCTGATAGTCTGGCCGACCCATTGGAACTGGATGAGACCTCGCAACTGGGCACGCCTGGCCTGGTCGGCGCGGTGCGCGAAGGCAATCTGCATCTGGCCAACAACCTGGGCAGCGGCGTGTTGGAGGCGCGGGCGTTTCTGGCCTTCCTGCCGAAGATTTGTAGGACGCTGCTGGGCGAACCGTTGAAACTGCCGAATGTCGCCACCTGGTGGTGCGGCGATAGCGCGGCGCTGGAGCATGTTCGGGCACAGGCGACGCGGATGCTGTTGAGCCCGGCGCTCTCCTCGCTGTTGCCGTTCGACCCCGACGACGACATCGCCTATGGCGCCCACATCACGGATACGTTGGATGCGCGGCTCGCCGCGGATGGCGCCGGTCTGGTCGGTCAGGAAATCGCCAGCCTTTCGACGACCCCGGCCCTGATCGACGGGCGCCTGGTGCCACGGCCGATGAGCCTGCGCATGTTCCTTAGCCGAACCCCGCAGGGTTGGCAGGTGATGCCGGGCGGCTATGCCCGCATCGGCCAGTCGGAGGATGTGAGCGCTATTTCGATGAAGCGCGGCGGCTCCGTCGCCGACGTTTGGGTGGTCAGCGACACGCCGGTGCCGCTGGATACCATGGCCACCCAGCCGGTCGGCCGCTATCCCCGCCCGCAGTCCGGCACGCTACCCAGCCGGGCGGCGGACAACCTGTTCTGGCTGGGCCGTTATGTGGAGCGGGCGGAGCACATGGTCCGCATGTTGCGCGCTCAGCACCTGCGGTTTGCCGAGGCCGGTGACCGCGACGACCCACTGCAAGCCAGCATCGCCGCCTATATGGAGGACCTGCCGCTCGATCCAGCGAAGCCAATGCCGGAGGAATTGCTGGGTACGCTCGATTCCGCAGTGTTGAGCGCCAGCCGCGTGCACGACCGGTTTTCCATCGACGGCTGGGCGGCGCTGCGCGATATCGCTAACACCGCAGTCGAACTGGAGCCAAACCTGACGCCCGGCGACGATACGGTCCGCGCCATGACGGCGCTGCTCTACAAGATCGCCGCCCTCAGCGGCTTGGTGCACGAGAACATGTTCCGGTTCACCGACTGGCAGTTCCTCTCGATCGGCCGGGCGATGGAGCGAACCGCGGACATGGCCGCCGTATTGGCGCATTTCGCTGCCGACGATGCACCGGATGGCAGCCTGGATGTGGCGCTGGAGGTCGGCGACTGCATCATGACCTATCACCGCCGCTATTCGCTCGGCAGCCAGCGGGATACGGTGGTGGACCTGATGGTGTTCGACACCATGAACCCGCGCGCAGTGCTGTTTCAGTTGGAGCAGATGCGGGCGCAAGTTTCGAAACTGCCCGGGGCGGAGGATCATGGTCTGATGTCGCCGCTGTCGCGGTCGCTGCTGAAGATCCATTCGGAACTGGCGGTGAAGACGCCGGAGACGGTAGATACCGAAGCCTTGACCGATCTCGTCGAAGAGTTGGGAGAGGCCTCGAACTTGCTGTCGACGGCCTATTTGTCCTGATGGCCGCGCCCATGTTGTACGATGTCGCCCTCAGTATCACGCAAAGCTACGGCAGCCCGGCAGTCGGCGCGCGGCAGGTCGTGCGGCTGGTACCGCCGACCTTGCCGGGCGAGCAAGAGGTCATCGTCTCGTCGCTGAGTGCCGACCCGATCCCGGATGAGCGCCGCGACCGCCGCGATTTTTTCGGCAACGGTGTGGTCGAAATCGCGTACCGAGGTCCGCAGGAACACATCGATTACAAGGTGACCGCCCGGGTTCGGCGGCTGGTGTCGCCGCCGCAACTGCAGTTGTCGCCCGATATCGCGGGGCTGGCCACGGAGATCGCAAAAGTCCGCTCGGTCGGGCCGGACGCGCCGCATCACTTCCGGTCCGCCTCGCCGCGTGTGCCGCATGTGCCGGCCTTGGCAGCGTATGCGCGCAAAAGCGTGACGATAACTGGTTCGGCGCTGGAATGCGTCGAAACCCTTGGCCTCGCCTTGTACCGCGATATGAAATTCGACCCTGAGGCGACGACAGTCGCTACGCCGGTCGCGGAGGCGTTCGAGGCGCGCCACGGCGTTTGTCAGGATTTCTCGCACATTATGATTGGCTGTTTGCGCTCGCTGGGCATTCCCGCTGGTTATGTCAGTGGCTTCCTGCGGACGATCCCGCCGGAAGGCAAGCCTCGGCTACAGGGCGCGGATGCGATGCACGCATGGGTGTGTGCCTGGTGTGGCTTCGAGCTCGGTTGGGTCGAATACGATCCGACAAACGCGGTGTTCGCCAACACCGACCACATCATCATCGCGCGCGGCCGCGACTATGGCGACGTCGCGCCGGTCAAGGGCGTGTTGCGCACCGCAGGCATGCAGGATGCCGACCACGCAGTCGACATGGTCGAAGTCCCGGCCTGATTGTGGTTTGTTGTCCAGCCTCTTAAGCGCGCACCAGTGGCTTGTATTTGATCCGGTGCGGTTGCTCTGCGTCCTTACCCAGGCGGCGTTTGCGGTCGGCGTCGTAGTCGTCGTAATTGCCTTCGAACCACTCCACATGACTATCGCCCTCGAACGACATGATGTGGGTGGCGACACGGTCGAGGAACCAGCGGTCATGGCTGATGACCACGGCGCAGCCCGCGAACTCCAGCAGCGCGTCTTCCAGCGCCCGCAGCGTATCGACGTCGAGGTCGTTGGTCGGCTCGTCGAGCAGCAGCAGGTTGGCGCCGGATTTCAGCATCTTGGCCAAGTGCACCCGGTTGCGCTCGCCGCCGGATAGCTGGCCGACGCGTTTTTGCTGGTCGGAGCCCTTGAAGTTAAATGCGCCGACATAGGCGCGGCTCGGCACCTGGCGCTTGCCGAGCGTAATTACATCCTGACCGTCGGAAATCTCCTCCCACACGGTCTTGTTCGCCGCCAGACTGTCGCGCGACTGGTCGATATAGCCGAGCTTCACCGTCTCGCCGACCTTCAACGTGCCCTTGTCCGGTACCTCCTGATCGGTCAGCATACGGAACAGGGTGGTTTTGCCGGCGCCGTTCGGGCCGATGACGCCGACGATGCCGCCGGGCGGCAGTTTGAACGTCAGATCGTCGATCAGCAATCGGTCGCCGAAGCCCTTGGACAGATGGTCGGCTTCGATCACGACATCGCCGAGGCGCGGACCCGCTGGGATGACAATCTGGGCGTTGTCCAGCGACTTGCGGTCGTCCTTGGCCAGCAATTCCTCATAGGCCTGCAGGCGGGCCTTGCTTTTCGCCTGGCGGGCGCGCGGCGATTGCCGCACCCACTCCAACTCCTGCTTGAGGTTGCGCTGGCGGGCGCTCTCCTCCTTCTCCTCCTGTGCCAGGCGTTTCTGCTTTTGATCCAGCCAGGACGAGTAGTTGCCCTCGAACGGAATGCCGCGGCCACGATCCAACTCCAGGATCCAGCCGGCGACATTGTCAAGGAAGTAGCGGTCGTGCGTCACGGCGACGACGGTGCCGGGATACTGCTCCAGGAACCGTTCCAGCCAGGCGACCGAGTCCGCGTCCAAATGGTTGGTCGGCTCGTCGAGCAGCAGCATATCCGGCTCCGACAGCAGCAATCGACAGAGCGCAACGCGCCGCCGCTCACCACCGGAGAGGTTGTCGACCTTGGCGTCACCTGGCGGGCAACGCAGCGCGTCCATGGCGATCTCGACCTTGCGCTCGACCTCCCAGCCGTTGACCGAGTCGATCTTGTCCTGCAACTCCGCCTGCTCGGCGATCAGGTCGTTCATCTGGTCGTCGGTCAATTCCTCGCCGAACCGGGCGGAGACGGCATTGAACTTATCCATCAGCGCCATGGTGTCGCCGACCCCCTCCATGACGTTGCCCATCACGTCCTTGTCGGGGTTGAGGTGCGGTTCCTGTTCCAGATAGCCGACCTTGACGCCATCGGCGGCCCAGGCCTCGCCGTTAAACTCCTTATCAATCCCAGCCATGATCCGCATCAGCGATGACTTGCCGGAGCCGTTCGCACCCAGCACGCCGATCTTTGCGCCGGGGAAGAACGAAAGCCAGATGTTCTCCAGCACCTTCTTGCCGCCCGGATAGACCTTGGACAGGTCCTTCATCACGTAGATGTACTGGTACGACGCCATAGGTGGTGGTCCTCAGGTTGTGTCCGCGCGGGTGCATTGGGATATTGCCCGCTATGTAGCCGACCCGATGGCGGAGGGCAATGTGGGCTGAAGCCGCGTCAGGCGCGTCAGATCGATGACCGGCGCTGTCGGACGCTCCACCTGATCCGGCCACGGCCGGCCCAGCAACACTGCATCGACGAACTCGTCGTTCGGGCGCTCGCGCCAGCAATCGCGCAGGCTTTCCGGAAACTGCTGCGCGTTGGCGAAGGCGGGATCGTAGATGCCGAGCAGGATGCCGGCCTCGACCAATTGCTCAGCCAGCACCAGTAAGGGGCTGTCGCGAAGGTCGTCGCTTCCGGGCTTGAAGCCCAGCCCAACTTGCAACACCGGACTGCCCGGTGGGAATTGCGCGACGATCTCGGCAGCTATGGCGTCGCCATGTGCCAGATTGCTGAGCGTTACGGCATCGAACAATGGTGCTGCGACGCCCCAGGCTCGCGCGCTTTCCGCAACGCCGGAACTATCCTTCGGCAGGCAATAGCCGCCATAGGGCAAACCCGGCTTCAGGTAGGCGTCGGACAGATTGTAGCGGTTGTCGGCCGTTAATACCCGCATCACGCCGTCGGAACTCGCCCCGGACGCCATCGCCAACCGCGCGGTCTCGTTGGCGAACGCGACTTTGGTGGCCCGCCACGTGTTGTCGATCATCTTGGCCAGTTCGGCGCTGGCGAAGTCCAGCTCGATGACGTCGGCGCGGATATTGCCATAGAGGCCGTTCAGGCGGCGGCTCGCGCCCGGAAAACGCTCGCCCAGCACGATGCGGCCGGGGTTGCGCGCGTCCTCCATGGCATGGCCCATGCGCAGGAATTCCGGGTGGTAGGCCATTTCGAAACGCTCGCCGATCCGCCCCAATCTGGCTTCCAGACGCGGCAGCAGATCGTCGCGGCAGGTGCCGGGCGGCATCGTCGAGCGATAGCAGATCAGAACCCGCGGTGCGTCGAACGGCCGTCGCTCGATGCCATCGATAACCGCGTCAGTGGCGCTGTGAAGTTGCTCTAACGACAGGCCGCCGTTGTCGTTGGAGGGGGTGCCGACGGCGATGGCGACGGTTTCCACCTCGGGCCGGGCTATGGCCTGAGCCAAGTCCGCAGAGACTCGCAGCGTGCGGTTGCGTACTGCCGTAGTGAAAATTTCCGCAAGGCCCGGCTCGCTCACCGGCGCTTTGCCGTCGGCCATTGCGGCGCGTTTCGCCGGGTCGATGTCGACGCCGATGACGCTATGCCCACGCTCCAGCAGCCAGGCCGCCATGGTTGCGCCGACAGTGGCGAGCCCACACACGACCACGGTCATGTTCGGGCTCGTTTCGGGCTGTTAGGTGCGCCCGTAAGTATCCTCGATTCGAACAATGTCATCCTCTCCCAGATAGGAGCCGCTTTGCACCTCGATGATGTTGAGGGGCAGGCGGCCCGGATTGGCGAGGCGGTGCACACAGCCCAAGGGCAGGTAGACCGACTCGTTTTCTCGCAGGAGGATTTCTTCCGCGTCACGAGTGACGACGGCGGTGCCATTGACGACGACCCAATGCTCTGCCCGATGAAAGTGTTTTTGTAGGGAGAGCTTTTGGCCGGGGTAGACGGTCAGGCGCTTGACCTGAAACCGCTCTCCGGCATGAACGGACTGATAGAAGCCCCAAGGGCGGTAGACCCGAACGTGGGCGTCCGCCTCTTCTCGGCCGGCGGCGCGCAGGCCCTCGACCACGGTTTTGATATCTTGGCTTTTGTCCTTGGCGGCGACCAGGACTACGTCGTCGGTGGAAACGACTACGACATCGTCGACACCCAACAGGACGGTCAGCTTACCTTCCGAGCGCACGTAGGAGTTCCGGCTTTTTGGCGCCATGGCATCGCCGACCAGCACGTTGCCGGCGGCGTCCTTCTCGCCCAAATCCCAAAGCGCACCCCACGCGCCGACGTCGGTCCAGCCGACATCGATGGGCTGCACTACCGCCTTCGCCGTCTTTTCCATCACCGCATGGTCGATGGAGATGGAGGGGCTGGCGGCAAATGCGTCCTTGCCCAGGCGGAAGAAGTCGAGGTCCGATGCGCCTTCGGCCACGGCTTGGGTGGCCGCTGCTACGGCTTCCGGTGCAAACTGCTGCATCTCCGCCAATACCGTAGCCGCGCGGAACAGAAAGATGCCGGCATTCCAGAGGAAGCCGTCTGCGACGAACTTCGCGGCGCGCGCTACATCCGGCTTTTCGACAAAACCGGTGACGGCGAGCAGATCGCCGCCGTCAGCCAGTGGTTGGCCGGGCTGGATATAGCCGTAGCCGGTCTCCGGTCTGCTGGGCTTGACCCCAAACGTGACCAGGTGGCCGGCTGCGGCGGCAGGCGCGGCGGCGCTGACTGCCTCCATGAAGGCGGCGCGGTCCGCAAAACTGTGGTCGGCGGCCAGCACCAGCATCAGGGCGTCGGGGTTCTCGGCCGCCAGGATCGTGGCGGCTGCGGCGACCGCCGGGGCGGTGTTCCGGGCCACGGGCTCCAGCACGATCGGCCGGAGCCGGCATTCGATCTCCTGCGCCTGCTGGGCGATGATGAAGCGGTGCGCCTCATTGCCGACAACCAGCGGCGCGCCGCAATCATCGCGGTTCTGCACCATGGCGAGCGTTTCCTGCAGCATCGAGCACTCGCCGACCAATGGCAGAAACTGCTTTGGGTACAAATCGCGCGACAGCGGCCAGAGGCGTGTGCCGCTGCCGCCGGACAGGATAACGGGGGTGATGGTCATGCGCGGGCTCCCTCGAACGGGTTGCCACGAGCCAGCCCGATAGGCGGGGCCGGTGCGGGCGCCAAAGCCTGGCCCGCGCCCAGTCCCAACACAATCGCGACCAGTGCGGCGATGGTGGGTGCGTATACGCTGAAATCCACCATCCCATGCAACAACACCAGGGTTGCCACGCCGATGGCAGTAGCGCCCGCTACCTTACCGTTACCGCTCAATGCGATTGAGCGCGCGCATTGTCCCAGCACTAAGCCGATGGCCACAATTGCGGCGAGTGTCGACGGCCAGCCGCGCTCCGCCAGCGACTCGATCAGGATATTGTGTGCGCTCTGCACCATGCCCTCGTTCCAGGCCGGTGCGATGGCTTGAAAGGCCAGATCGAAGCTGCCGACCCCGGTCCACGGATACTGCGTCGCCAGACCGGCCGCCGCGGCGATGATGCTGCCGCGGAGCGCGAGCGCTTCGTCCAGCGTCTCCAGCCGTGCGAGCGTCCCAGCAGTCAGGATACCGGCGAGCGCCAGGCCCGCCAGGACGACGGGCAGCCAGACCCTTCGCCGGGGGTTTAGGTAGACGATCATTGCGGCGCTCGCCACCGCCAACGCTGCCAGCCCGGCGCGCGAGTGGCTGGCAAATGCGGCCCCAAGGCAGACCAGCAGCACCGAGAGCCAGATAACGGTTCGCCATCCTCTGTATGACGGGGCAGTGACCAGTTGTCCCAACGCTGCCAGCGCACCTATTCCGGCGAAGACGCTGTAGTGATTGCGATTGGCGAAGGGGAAGGCGGCGTCGCCCCAATGCCGCACTTTCATGAGGCCTGCCGGACCGACCGTCTGGCTATCGACGGCGAGACCGAGGCTGGCCACCGCGGCCACCGCGACAGCGATGGCGCTTAACAAAAGGGTGGATGACGGGGCCGCTTGTACCGCTAACGCGAACACCCCGGCGTAAGCTGCCAGCCGGATCGCCGCGTCGAAGCTTGCTTGGGGATCGACGGCGATGCTGCCGGCGGCGGGCATTCCCAGCAGCGATGCTACGCCAAACCAACTCGGATGCGCGGCGATGCCTAGCGGCAATGCCTGGATGACCGTCCACAAAATGACGAGCCCCCACGCCAGCCCCGCCCCTCGCAACGCTGCCGGCCAAGGCCGCCGCGGCCACAGGGCCATCGCCGACCAGCCGACGGCGCCGGCAATCGCCACCAGACCCTGGCCCCACAAGGCCTCGCCGCCCTGACCAAAGCCGCTGACCAACACCAGCGCGACGACCAGGATCGTCAGCATGGGGGCGAGGGGCCGTGTCACCTGCGCGTCTTCTGCCGCGCTTGGCAAAGGATCATCCGCCCGGTAGCCACAAGGATTTGCAGGTCCAGCAACGGCGACCAGCGCTCGATGTACTCCCGGTCGCAGGCGATGCGGGCGGCTGCGTGTTCGTGCGTGTCGACCGGCCCGCACCAACCGCGCACCTGCGCGAGGCCGGTCATCCCCGGACGCGCCGCCAGCCGATCTGTGTAGAGTGGCACCAGGTCCGCGTAGTCTCGCCCCAGGACCAGCATGGCCGGCACGTGCGGTCTGGGTCCGATCAGGCTCATGCTGCCGTTCAGCACGTTCAGCAACTGCGGTAATTCGTCGAGGCCGGAGCGGCGCAGGCGTGCGCCGAACGCGGTGACGCCGGGGTCATCGCTCTGCACGCTGAATTTCGCGTCAGGGTTGCAGTTTGCAACATGCATGGACCGGAACTTAAAGACCTGGATTGGTCGCCCGTGCAACCCCAGCCGGGACTGAACGAACAGCACCGGCCCGCCATCGCGCCGGATGCGCAAGGCGATCACAAGAAACAGTGGCGACAGGGTAATAACGAGACCGAGCGCCAACCACCATTCGATCACGAACTTAACCGTCCGGTTGCGCGCAAGCCACAGGCCGCCGGGACGCGACGCTACGCCGACAACCGACGGGGACTTGCGCCCGCCTAGCAGGAGTCCCGCCATTGGTTTTAAGCCTTTTGCATTCGTTAAGCCTGCATTCATCTTTGCCGCATAGGGTTAATGCGCAGTTAACCGATGAAAGGATGTTCGGGATGAAGCCGGTGGCGCGATTGACAATAGCGATATGGCTGACGGCAGCATTGTTCGCCTCCGCTGCGAATGCGACAGACTTGGTTGCAGTGCAGCAGGGGTTGGCGGCACGTGGTTATGAGGTTGGTGGCATCGACGGCGTGATTGGGCCACGGACCCGCGCGGCCATCCG
>CAXBDI010000038.1:0-33492 GCA_963974445.1 uncultured Alphaproteobacteria bacterium | reverse complement strand
ATGCCCGCGAAGACCCATAACGCTGATCCAATCAGCATGAGTCGTGTACCGTGGAAGCTGACGCTGACAAAGGGGTAACCGGCAGGCCCACCTTCGACACTACCCAAAGCCGCAGTGTCGGTGGTGCTGGTCGCTCATCCCCGTCTGCCAAACGAGCGTTTCCTGCACAGAGACACCCACACGGATAGCCGCAATTAATGGGAGCCAACTCCGATGTTTGCACGTCCAGCCTCGAATGGTTGCAAGCCGTTACACTTAGGCTGATCTCGCCGGCAAATCGCCGCGTGGGCGCGCTATAGAAATCCGACCAACGCCTGCGACGCCAGCCCCATGCCCAGGGAAATTGCCGCTGCGGCAACCCAGACCAGGGTCAACGGCCACGCGGGAGAGGCAGCGGGCGCTGGCGCCTCCTGCGGCCGGTACATCGGCACGACGATGCGCAGATAGACCGCCAGAGACAGCACACTGTTGAGAATGCCGATCACTGCGAGCCACAGGAAATCCGCCTCGATCGCCGCCCCGAACAGCAGCGCCTTGCCGATAAAACCGAACAGTGGCGGGATGCCGACCAGCGAGATCATAAAGATCACCATGGCCACGCCGGCGACCGGCATCCTTCGGCCGAACGCGGTGAAATCTTCCAGGCTGCGCCCGGCGACCATGACGATGGCGAATGCGCCAAGGTTCATCGCCACATAAGCGGCGGCGAACACCACGATGGATTGCAGCGCGAGTTCGCTGGTGCCGACCGCGACGATGCCAAGCAGGAAATACCCCGCCTGCGCGACCGACGAGTAGGCCAGGAGCCGCACCACATTGGTCTGCACCAGCGCAGCCAGATAGCCATAGCTCATGGTCAGCGCCGCGATCGCCGCCAGCAACACCGGCCAGCCGGTGGCAGCCGGCAGATCGCGCACCACCTGTGCCAGCGCGAAGATCGCGCCGATCTTCGGCACCACCGACAGAAACGCCGCGACCGAGACCGGCGCACCGTCATAGGCATCCGGCGCCCAGAAATGGAACGGCACCAACGCTGCCTTGTAACCCAGCCCGACGAGCACCGCGACTAGACCGGCGGCGGCAACGACCGGCATCGTCTCAAGCCGCGACAGTTCGCTCAGCAACGTCGATCCCGTTCCGCCGAACCAGAGGCTGAGCCCGTAGATCATGATCGCGCCGGTGACCGAGGCGAAGACGAAAAATTTCATCGCCGCCTCGGTCGCAGGATCATCGCGCGGATAGGCCACCAGCGCAAACGAGCCGAGGCCGGACAGCAGCACACCGAGCACGATCAGCATCATGTCGCCCGCCCCCGCCAGCATCAGCGCCCCCGTCGTGACCAGACCCAGCAGGCTGTAGACGGTGCCCTCGCGGTCGCTGCCGGCCAGTTCCGCCCGCGCCATCAGCAGCGCCAGGGCGGTGCCGGGCAACAGGATCAGCTTGGCCCAGCCACTGAGCAGGTCGATGCGGTAGGTACCGCCGAACACGGTCGTCGCCGCATCCAGCACCGGCAGGGTCAGCCCGGCGGCCAGCAGCATTCCGAGGATCGCCAGCACCAGCGCCACCCGCGGCGCGCGCAGCATTTCGGCCACCAGCGCAAAGACGACGGCCACAACCAACGTCATCTCGGGAACAAGAAACGACAGATCGCGGGCCATCAGAACACCAACGCCACGGTGGTCTTGTGGATGACATTCAACACCAGCGACGGCGCCACACCCAGCAGGATGATCAGGATCAGAAGCGGCCCCAGCGCCATAAGCTCGCGCCGGTCAAGGTCGGGCATCGCCACCCAGCGCTCGCCCGCCTCGCCCAGAAACACCCGGCCGATGGCCAGCAGGTAAAGGCCCGCCGTCACCACGATCCCCAGGATCGCGACGATCGCCACCGGCTGAACCTTCAGCGTCGCCAGAAAGATCTGGAACTCGGCCGGAAAATGCGCCAGCCCCGGCAGGCCAAGCGAGGCGAAGGCCGACAGGATGAACGCCCAGCCCAGCACAGGCACGATCTTCAAGAGGCCGCCGAACTCGCCCATGTCGCGGGTATGCGCGCGCTCCTGCACCATGCCCACCAGAAAGAACAGCGCACCTGTGACCAGCCCGTGGCTGACCATCTGCAGCACTGCCCCATCCAGTGCCACGGCGCGCATTGCCGGGTCCAGCGCCAGCGCCGCCACCGCGACCCCGATCACCACATAGCCCATGTGATTGACCGAGGTATAGGCGATCAGCCGCTTCAGATCGCTTTGCGCCAGCGCCGCGAAGGCACCGTAAAGCGCACTGATCACGCCCAGCGCCAGCACCCACAGGCCGGCCTCGCGGAACGCATCCGGCGTCATCTGCAAGGCAAAGCGTACCAGCCCGTAGGTGCCGAATTTCAGCATCACCCCGGCCAGAATCACGCTGCCCACGGTCGGGGCCTGCACATGGGCGGCCGGCAGCCAGGTATGCACCGGAAACAGCGGCGTCTTCACCGCGAAGGTGAAGATCATCGCGATCAGCGCCAGCATCGCCGCCAGCCCGCTTAGGGGCGGCGCGTCGATCCAGACTCGCATATCGAAGGTGAACGGGTCGCTGGCCAGATACAGCCCAAGGATCGCGAGCAACAGCGGCAGGCTGCCCAGGAGCGTGTAGAGGAAAAACATCAGCGCCGCGCGCTGCCGGTCCTCATAGCCCCAGCCGGCGATCATGAAATACATCGACACCAGCGAAACCTCGAAGAACACATAGAACAACAGCCCATCGAGCGCCACGAAGGTGCCGAGCGAGGCGGTTTCCAGCATCAGCATCAGGATGACATAGACATGCGGCCGGTCGCTGACCTTTGCCGAATAGATAAAGCTGAGAAAGAACAGCAGCCCGGTGAGCAGCACCAGCGGCAGGCTGATCCCGTCCACCCCGACCCGGTAGGCTGCCCCGATGGCGGGTATCCAGGCGATCTCTTCGACCTGAGCAAAGCCCGTTTCCGCCACCCCGCGCGACCAGATCCACAAGGTCAGCGCAAAAGTCAGCCCGCTGGTGACGATGCCGACGCCATGTGCGACCCGCTCGGGGGGACGGCGCAACACCATGAGGAGCGCCGCACCCAGAAGCGGCAGAAACACCGCGATGGAAATAATCGGAACCACGGGGGATGGTCTCCTGTTAGAACAATATGAAGGCGCTGAACGCCGCGGCTGTCAGCAGGGCGGCGCCGATCACGCTCAGCGCCATTTCGCGGTGAATGAGCCCGCTTTGCAGCCGCCGGGCGCGCCCCCCCAGCGCAACGGTGCCGCGGACCAGCCCGAAGATCAGCCCGTCGATACCGTCCTCGTCGCTTCTGCGGGTCCCCCGGGCGATGGTCAGGTTCAACCGCCCAACGGCCAGGACCGCATTGTAAAGCCCGCGCTCGACGCGCTCGCAGCCCCGCGCGATAGCCAGCGCCGGGCGCAGCATCAGGCCGTCGAACCCGCCGGCCACGGAGAAACCGGTTTGCGCCCAGGGCAGGATCGGGCCCAGCAGGCGCGGCACCGGCACGGACCAGCCCAGCGCCAGCCCGCTCAGCGCGGCGCCAAGACCCAATACCACCGCAAGCCCGCTTTCCGGCGGCTTCATGCCGGCAACCTCCTCGATAAAGGGAAACGCTGCGCCTAGCGTGACGGACAGCGTCACCAGCCCTGCCAGAGCCACGCCCATCCAACGCAATCCCGCCATCGGCCTTTGCCGCGCCTCGCCACGCCAGAGCACATGCAGCGCCCGCGCCATATAGGCCCCGGTTAGAAGTGTCCCAATCAGCGCCAGAGGCGCCAACCAGGCAGCACCGGGCGCCTCAAGCGCCGCGGCGATGATCGTGTCCTTGGAGAAAAAGCCGCTGAGCGGAGGAATGCCGGCCAACGCAAGCGCCGCCAGCGCAAAGCCTGCGAATACCCATGGCCGATCGCGGCCCGCGCCGCGCAGCGCGTCCATCGCGGTGCTGTCGCGGCTATGCTGAAACACGCCCGCCCCGGTGAAAAGCGAGCTTTTGATCGCCGCGTGGGCGATCAGATGCAGCAGCGCGGCGATTGGCGCGCCGGCGCCCACCGCCAGCAGCATCAGCCCGTACTGGCTGGAGGTCGAGGCCGCGAGCAGCCGCTTGAGGTCGCTCTCGCCCAGCGCGATCAACCCGGTCAGAACCGTGGTAACGCCGCCAACGAGGCCGACCGCCAGCAGCGTCTCGGGCGGCAGCATCGGCGCGGTCCGGATCAGCAGGATCGCGCCTGCCGCCACCAGCGTCGCCGAATGCAACAACGCAGAGACCGGCGTCGGGCCGGCCATGGCGCGTTGCAGCCAGTCATGCAGCGGCGCTTGTGCGGATTTCCCCATCGCCGCCACGAGCAGCAGCAGCCCGGCAATCATCGCCACGGGTCCGCGCGTATCCAGCGTCACCGCGATATCGCTGCTGCCCGCCGCGCCGATCAGCACGAAGGCGCCGATGTAGAGCCCCAGATCGGCGCTGCGCGTATAGATAAAGGCGCGCATCGCGGCGCTGGCCACACCGGCACGGGCGTGCCAGAAGCCGATCAGCAGATAGCTGGAAAAGCCGATCAACTCCCAGGCGGCCAGAAGCGAGATCCAGTCGCCCGCCAGCACCAGCACCTGCATCGCGGAGATGAAAAACAGGATGGTGGCGAAAAAGCGGTTTTGTTCGGCATCCTTGGCCATGTAGCCCACGGCGTAGACCAGCACCAACCCGCTGATCACAGCCACCAAAACCGACAAGAGCGCCGTCAGCGGCGAGGCAATCAGGCGCAACGGCATGCCGGGCAGGCCCGGCAGAGTCAGCGCCATCGGGCCGCCCGCCGCAGCCGCGGCCAACAGGTCGAGCGCGGCGACAAGCGCGACCCCGACACCAACGAGCGCCCAGGCTCCCGCATACAGCCGCAAAGCCAGGATCAACACCGCCGCCGCGACCGGCGCAAGAATGACCAGTGCGATCGGGCTCATCCCTTCAGCCCGCCGGCTTCTTCCATCTCCACCGATCCGCGCGCGCGGAACCGGGCGATGGCGATGGCGAAGCCGACCGCCATCTCGACCGCCATCACCGCCATGATGATCAGCACGAACATCTTCCCGGCGGGCTCGTCCGGGTGCAGATAGCGCCAGAACGCCACGATGTTGACCATCGCCGCGGCGAGGATGAGCTCCACGCCCATGATGATCATCACCAGATTGGTCTGCGACAGCGCCCCGTAGACGCCGACACCGAACATCGCCGCCGCGGCGCTGAGCGCAATCATCAATTCCAACGTCATTCGCGGCCTGCCTTTCCCGTTGGCGCAATCGCCACCGCCGTCGCCGCCACCATCGCGGTCAGAATGGTCAAACCGGCCGATTGAAAAATGAGCATCGAGCGGCCGAGCAATTCCAGCCCCAGATCCCGTGCCTGCCGGTCGGCGCCCGGCACCGACAGAACCGGCGGCCCCCAGTCGACCGTATAGATAACCGCCAGCGCCACCGCAAAGGCCACTCCCCCGGCCCAGAGCGACAGGCGTTTCTGATGGGTCATGTCCATTTTGCCCATGCCGCCCGGGTCCATCATGAACATCACCATGAAGATGGCCATCACGCTCATTTCCGTGGACATCATCATGATCTGCAGGACCCCCAGGAATTCCGCCTGCATGGTCAGAAACATCGCTCCGACCGCCGTTTGCGAAAACAGCAGCGCCAGCGCCGAACGTACCATAGAATGGGTGCGGAAAACCACCACCCCGAACCATACCGCCGCCAGCCCGAAGACCGCCAGAAAGAACATCTGCGCGGTCATATCGGCACCACCAGCGCAATCACGCCGACAAGGAAGATATTGGCCAGTGCCAGCGGCACACCCAGCTTCCAACTCAGCGCCAGATACTGCGCTTCGCGCACCCGCGGCATGTATCGCCCGACCAGCAGCATCGCCGCCGCCACCGCCAGAATCTTGACAGCACTCCAAGCCCAGGGCGGCAGCACCGGACCCAGCCAGCCGCCCAGGTAGAACGTCACCGTCGCCCCGGCCACGGCCACAATCAGAACCATCCGCCCCAGCCGGAACACCGCCAGCCGCGCGCCCGAATATTCCGCCTCGACCCCGCCGGCCAGATCGCCCGCGGCGTTGGGCAAATCGAAAGGCGGCAGAAACGTAAGCCCCATGCCCGCGATCATGAACAGCACGAACCCCAGCGGCTGATAGGCGATGTTCCAAAGTTCGGTTTGCGACATCACAATCTCGGTCGTCGTCAGCGATTCCGCGCGCATGGCGACGGCGGTGATCGGCATGACGATCAGCATGGAATAGGCGATGAACTGGCCCAGAAAGCGCCAGCCGCCGATCATGCCATAGGCCCCGTTCGGCCCCCATCCGGCCATGATCAGCGCCACCAGCACATACGCCAACACCGCGTTGAGAAACAGCGCGCCCGTCGCCAGATCGGTCACGATCAGACCGGGCGCGAGCGGGATCACCGCGACCGCCAGAAGGGCCGCGACCAGCAACAGGATCGGACCGGCCTCGAAAAACAGCCGGTCGGGTTTGCGCGGCAGCACGGATTCGCGCCCCAGCAGGGCAACAGCGGCCATAATCGGCGCTTCCAGCCGCAGACGCCCGCCCGCGGCCCAGCTTTCGAGCACGGCGACCAGATAGACGGCGACCGCCAGAAACAGCAGGATCAGGGCGACGCTCACAACCGCGCCTCCCAGGGGCAGAGGTCGAGCGAACCGATGGCGACCATGGCATCGCCCAGCTCCTGCTGGTCGCAGAGGGCGGGGACCAGCGCCAGATGACGAACCGACGGCGTGCTAATCTTTGCCGCAGTGACCTTGCCCACCTCCAGCGTCACCTGCAGTGTCGCGGCGCCGCGTGGGGTCTCGACAATGGCCGTGCCCTGCCCCGAAACCGCACCGGTCTCCACCGGCGCCGGCGCAGCGGTGCTGCCGGCCGCCGCGATCAACGCAAGACTCTGCCCGATTTCGTCGAGGCGCTGCCGCAGCCGGGCCAGCGCATCGCCGCCCCCCGTCGAAACCGGCGCGAAGCCGAGCGCCACGCTGGCGGGATCGTCACTGCGGCCGTCGGCCGTCCCGCCCGAAGCCCGCGACACCGGCCCCCGCAGATCGTCGGCATCGGCCAGGCGCCCGACACCTGACAACCGGGCCCTCAGCAGAGGCACACGACGCACCCGGTCGCACAGGGCGCGCAGAGCCGGGCCGCGTTCTTCAATCGCGGCTACATCGGCCCACGCGACAGCCAGTTGCAGCGAAGCGGCGCGCACCGCTAGATCCTCCAGGCCGTTCTGATGAGCAAACAGCGCCAGCCAGTTCAGGTGACTGGCTATCCGCTCGCGCTCCAACGCGACAATCCGGCTGCGTGCGGCACCGTCGGGCATCTCGATGCCTGCCGCCGCTTCGATCGCGCGGCGGGCGAGCAG
The DNA here is from genome assembly GCA_963974445.1 of uncultured Alphaproteobacteria bacterium. GTDB lineage: Bacteria > Pseudomonadota > Alphaproteobacteria > Bin95 > Bin95 > JACKII01. The sequence goes on along the minus strand of CAXBDI010000038.1, from coordinate 26,072 downwards.
CGCGTAGGACATGGGCGCGAGGGGAACCAGACCGGACAGCCGGGCCGCAAACGCATCCGGTGTCATCGACCCGGAGGGCAACAGATCCGCCGGATCAGACATGGCTGCCGCCTCGGCCCGTGCGATCGTGTCGCCGTCCAGTGTGAGGTTCAGCGACAACCCACCGGGCAGGCCCGGGAAAAAGGGGCCGAACGGCGCGTCGATCCACTCCATCGGCAGGCCGTCACCGCTGCGCGGCAGGTCCTTCGTGACCTCGACCATCGACATGAACCCCATGCCTGCGTGGTCCATACTGCCATGGTCGGTACCGCTACCGCCGTGGTCGCCACCATGGGCGCCGTGACCCGAGGAGCCCTGGCCGCCACCGTTACCCTGCGCTCCGTGGCCGTGTGCTGCGTGACCGCCATGCTGGCCATGCCCGCCATGTTCCGCGCCCTCCGCAAGTTCGGAACGTGGCACCAAGGTCATGCCGCATTTAGGGCATTTGCCGGGTCCCGGTTGAGAGACCTCTGGGTGCATGGAACAGGTGTAGTCCTCCGCCGCGGCGCTTGCGTCATGTCGATCCGCAGGATGCGCCGCGTGCTTGCCAGCGTGACCGCCATGCTGGCCATGTCCGCCGTGCTCCGCGCCCTCCGCAAGTTCGGAACGCGGCACCAAGGTCATGCCGCATTTGGGGCATTTGCCGGGTTCCGGTCGAGAGACCTCTGGATGCATGGAACAGGTGTAGTCTTCCGCCGCGGTGCTGGCGTCATGTCGATCCGCAGGATGCGCCGTGTGCTTACCAGCATGACCGCCATGCCCGCCGTGCTCTGCGCCCTCCGCAAGTTCGGAACGCGGCACCAAGGTCATGCCGCATTTAGGGCATTTGCCGGGTCCCGGCCGAGAGACCTCTGGGTGCATGGAACAGGTGTAATCTTCTGCAGCGGCGCCAGGCGTGGCCGCGCCGCCGTCATCGTCGTGTTCGTGGTGCGAACCGTGATCCCCGTGCTGACCATGCCCATCATGGTCATCTCCGGCCGTTTGCCCGTCCTGCGTCCCGTGGCCTTCATGTCCCACGTGATCGCCATGCCCAGCGCCATGTCGCTGCGACGACGCCTCGCGCGGCATCAGGGTCATCCCGCATTTTGGGCAGTCCCCCGGTTCATCGCGCACCACTTCCGGGTGCATGGGGCAGACGTATTCGATCCGGGTCCCCAGCGCCGGAGCGTCGAAATCCGATGTCGCTGTTCGAAATGCCCCTTTGGCAAAGGCGTCCCGCAATTGCACGACACCCGCCACCAGCCCTTCGGGTGACAACGGCGCCCGGACGTCGGCGGGCGGAAGGGCCCCGGTTTTGCCATCGCCCAGCACAAAAAGCGCCCGCGGCCGCATCATCTGCGCATAAACGACCGTGGCCGCGGTCAAAAGCGTCGGGGGCATATCGCCGACCACCAGCAGGACCGACGCATGGCGCGGGCTGGCAACCATCTGCAATCCCGCCGCCGACAGATCCAACCGATGCGCCCGCGCGATCTCGGGTCCCGGCAACACGAACACCCGCAGATCGCGCGCCATCGCCGCCGCCACCAGCTTTCGCAATCCCGAAAGCGTCCCTTCCCGCGCGCCCAGCATCGTCATTGCCTGCGGAGCGCGCCCTGGCTCCACCCGTATAAAAGCCCCAGGAACAGGATTGCCAGAAAGACCCCCATGTCGAGCAGCGCCACCAGCCCCTCGGCGCGGTAGACCACCGACCACGGATACATGAACGCCATTTCCATATCGAAGGCCAGAAACAGCAGCGCATAACCGTAATAGCGCGCGTGATAGCGTACCCACACCGGATCGCGCGCCAGCTGTCCGGCGGTGGCAGGCACATCCTTGCCCGGCTCCGGCCGTGCCCGCCCGATGGCGCGCGCCAATGCATAGAGGCTGAGCACCAGACCCAGTGCGCCAATCGTCAAACCCAGAAGGATGGCGTATTGCTGCAGTGCACTCATCGACGTTTCCTGAACATTAGTGGGAAGACCCTGCGTTTCGCCTTCGGATTAGTCAACTTGTGCCTTAGTCCAAAGCCGGATTGAAGGCTCCAGCCGCGCCCGAAGGCGTCCGGATGCGTACCGGTCAGATTCGTGCACCGAATTCAAACCAAGCAGACCCTTTCTGTCAATTCATCGGTCAGTACGTGCTTGTTTTCAGAACAGTCGACGGAGACCTCAACCAGATGCAGCCCACCTTTGGCAAAGCAGTCTTCAAGAAGCGGTGCAAAATCCGCAGCCACCGCCCCCGTGACCTCAGAGTCCGTCCGATATAGCTTTGGGAGATTTCAATATGTTGCGCATCTTTGTAAAGGTATGTTGATGCTGGCGATGTAGAGGCATGCTAGCGGCGTACGCAGATGGCGCTCGCAATCCTTGTAGAGGCGTCAGTTTCGTCCGAACCATGCGAAGCCCCGCTCGACGACCCAGCGCCTGGGCAAGGGGACGAACCCGGCGGCTTCGCGTGGAACATTCGCTGAGAGGAGCATCATAGCCCCTCGGCCCGCTGCTTTCGGTGGTCTTGACGGACTGATGTCGATCGCCCCGGCGCGGGCCTCGCGTCCGCAACGCTCGCGCGCCTCCATCAGCAGATGATGATTGATAGAGGACCGCGTTCCGTCGTCCCGCCAGCAGGCAAACCAGTGATAGCCCGTGCTCTTCGGCGCAAAATCGTCCGGAAGCATCCGCCACTGACACCCCCATCCGCAGCAGGTAGACGATCGCGTTCACGATCTCACGCAAGGGCCATCAAAAGCGCAACTGCAATGTTAGGCCTTGCCTTCGATCTCGACCTGGATCAGCGACGGCCCTTCCGCCGCAAATGCCCGTTTCAGTGCTGCGGTGAACGCCTCCGGCTCGCCCACAGCCTCCGCCTTGACGCCCATGCCGCGGGCCAGTTCGACAAAGCCCAGGTCCGGGCCTTCCAGGTCCATGTGCGTGTAGCCACGGTTGCTCTCGACGCTGAAGCGGCTGCGGTAGTTGTCGATATTGTGTTTGAGGATGCGGTATTCGTGGTTCGACAGAATAACGAAGACGATGTTGAGGTTGTGGTGCGCCGCTGTCCACAGCGCCTGGATCGAATACATCGCCGAGCCATCGCCCGACACACACACCACCTGCGCCTCCGGCTTGCCGACCGCGACACCGATGGCGCCCGCCAGCCCCTGGCCAATACCACCACCGCGCCCGGAGTAGTAGGAGCCCGGTCCCGACAGATCGACCGAGCGGTTGAAATCCGGCGCAGCCGTAATCGCCTCCTCGACCATGACCGCGCCGGCAGGCAGAGTCGCGCCCAACGTTTCCATCGCCACCGACACCGCCATTGGACGGCGCGAGCTGGCTCGTTCAGCCCTGGCGACCTGACTGGCGCGTTCCTGCGTCTTCGCTTCCGTCAGCGCCGCACAGCGGGCCTTGGCAGCCCCGGCGTCCGGCGTGACCATCGCCGCCAACTCCGTCAGAGCCGGTTTCATGCCGCCGACCGCGCCAAGGGTCAGGGAGTTGTCGCGCGCCAGTTGCGCCGCCGCCTCCTCGATCTGCAACACCTTGAGCCCGGCGGGGAAGGGGGAGGCGTCGTCGAACCAGACCTCCTCAAAGAACGGCCCGCCCAGCAGCAGCACGCAGTCATATTCGCTGAGCGTCGCCGCGATGTGTTTGCGCTCCAGCGGCAGCACGCCCCGCATCAATTGGTGGCGGTTCGGCAGCGGCATCTGCGCGCGAATTCCCTCGACCCAGACCGCAGCGCCCAGCTTTTCGGCCAGCGCCAGCAGGGCGTCGGTAGCGCCGGCGCGGGCAATTTCGTCCCCAGCGACGATGGCCGGAGCCTTGGCGGTGGAGAGCATCGCCGCCATCTGCGCTAGAGCGTCCGCATCGGGCCGCGGCGCGCGGAACAAGGTGCCGGCGGTGACCGCGGCGTTCTTGGTCTGCTGCTCCATCACGTTGATCGGCAATGCGACGAACACCGGGCCATAGGGCGGATCGTGCGCAATCTTGAAGGCGCGGCGCATGATGTCGGCCATGTCGTCGGCGGTCTGCACCTGGGTGCTCCACTTGGTGACCGGTGCCGCCATCGCGGCCAGGTCATGGCTCAACACCGGGCCGCGCAGCAGCATGCGCGTATCCTGCTGGCCGGCGGTGATAATCATCGGCGCATTCGCCTTCAGGCCGTTGAAGATCATGCCGATGCCGTTACCGAGCCCTGGCGCCACATGCAGGTTGACAATGCCGGTCTTGCCGGTCGCCTGCGCATAAAAGCTGGCGGCCCCGACCGCGACGGATTCATACAGCGCTACGATGTATTCCAGGTTGGGGTGATCGGCCAGATTATCGAGCAGAGGGCTTTCGGTCGTGCCTGGGTTGCCAAACATGCGGCTGACCCCATGGGCTTTCAGGCTCTCAAAAAATACGTCGCGTCCCAGCATCATGGCGTCTCCGGCAGAAGGTTCAGATGGCGTTGGCGACCATCATAGCCACGCAGCCCGCCATGCCTAGGGGCGGCCTCCCGGATTGTGATCGGGATGTGATTGGCGTGCGTAGATGAGGGTGACCACATCCCGCGCCTGCACCATCAACTCTTTGGACCCGCCCAGAATGAAATCTGCCGCCATGATCGCTGCCGCCTTTCTGCTGATCACCGTCGTCAGCGCACAGGCTGCGACGGTTCAATTCGATAAATCCTGGAAGGAGCAGCGCTTCTCATTATTCTCCAGCAATGATTTTGACCTGAAGGGCGAGACGCTTGGTGTCAGGTCGTCCGGCACGGTCTCGATGCTATGGACCAGAGTGCCGCCCGCCCTGTGGCCGACCCGCAACGCGTCATGGCAATGGCAGGTGCGCAAGGGTGTGCCGGCAACCGACCTGACCCTCAAGGGCGGCGATGACCGCGATCTGGCGCTCTATTTTGTGTTCTTGCCCAAGCAGGTCGCCGCTCGCATGCAGGACGCGGCTGTGCTGGACTTGATGGATGCGCCCGGCGTTCGCATTCTGATGTACGTCTGGGGTGGCAAGCATTCGGAGGGACAAATTCTGCCAACCCCCTATTTGGGCGAGCGTGGCCGCACCATCATCCGCCGCGCGGCTGGCACCGGCGCCGAAGACGAGGCCGTCGATCTGTCAAAAGACTACCAGGCGGCTTTTGGCGAACCGGTGGAAAGCCTGGTCGGATTGGCCGTCTCCGCCGACAGTGACGACACGGACACCAGCATTGACGCGAGCCTCAGCCGATTGCGGTTGCTGCCCTAACCTCGCCAAAATCGCAAACTCCCCCTTGCTCCGTCGCGCGGTGCGTGCCGTAATGGTGGTCAACGATAACCACCAAGCGAGGACGCCCCATGACCCTGTCGAGCGTTAGCGACATTGACGCGTCGAGCGCCAAGCATCTGGCCGATAAGTACGCCATCGCCGGCATTGGCGAGACCGCCTATCTGCGCGGCTCGAACCGCACCACACGCTCTATGGCGACCGAGGCGATCTCCAAGGCCATGGCAGACGCCGGCATGAAGGCCGACGATGTAGATGGCATGCTGAGCTATTCCAGCGGCGACAGCACATTCTCCCCCTTCATCGCCGGCGACCTGGGCATCCGCCTGAACTTCTATATGGACGTGTTCGGCGGCGGCTCCTCGACGGAGGCGTTGATTGGCATCGCCATCGGTGTGATCGAGGCCGGCATGTGCAAGACGGTGGCGATCTTCCGCTCCATGAATGGCTTCAGCCAGGTGCGTATCGGCGGCACCGGCGCCCGATCTGCCGTGCCGGTGAAGGGCGATGAACTGCACTCCCGCGCCTATGGCTGGCAGGCGGCGGGCCAGATGTTCGCCCCCACATTCATGCGCCACATGTACGACTACGGCACCACGCCAGAGCAGGTGGCCATGGTCAAGGTCACGCACTCGCAGCACGCGGCGCGCAACCCCAAGGCCTATTACAAGACGCCGGTGACGGTGGACGACGTGCTGTCGAGCCGCTTCATCGTCAAGCCGCTGCACCTGCTGGATTGCTGCGTTGAGACCGACAACGCCAACTGCCTCATCGTCACCCGGGCGGAGCGCGCCCGCGATCATCGCGATGGTCCGCAGGCGCTGATCCGCTCGGTCGTCGGCCGTTGCTGCAAGCCCCGCATCGATATGCACTACCAGGCAGGCCCGATCAGCACCGTCGCCGGCCACTACGCCAAGGAGATCCTGTGGCCGAACGCCGGCCTTGGGCCGGAGGATGTGGACGTGACCGGCGCTTACGACGCCTTCACCTTCACCTCGATGTTGCAGTTGGAGGATTATGGCTTCTGCAAGAAGGGCGAGGGCGGGCAGTACGTCTCCGACGGCTCCATCCGCCTCGGCGGCAAGCGGCCGAACAACACGTCTGGCGGCCATCTCTGCGAGGGCTATACCCACGGCATTAACATGGTGATCGAGAACGTCCGTCAACTGCGCGGCGAGATCGACGATGCCTGCCCGATGGGCCCGGACGGCAAGCGCCAGCACACCCACGACTACTCCGACACCGGCACTTGCCGGGCGGTGAAAGACGTGAATGTGTCGGCCAATCTGGGCTGGGCCATGCCCGGCACGGGCTCCGCCATGGTTATGGTCAAAGGTTAAGGGAGAATAGGAACATGGCACAAATCACCGCCGACCACCTCGGCATGACCCTCACCATCGACGACCTCGACCACGAGAACAAAGATTTCTTCGCCTGGTGCGCGAAGGGCGAGTTCCGCCTGCAGAAGAACCCGAACAACGACCTGGTCCGCTACCCGCCGACCACGAGATGCCCGTGGACCGGCGACGCCGACTCCGAGTGGGTGAAGGTGGAGGGTAAGGGCACAGTGTACTCCTATAACGAGGTGCACCACGCCATCCAGCCGGCCTTCAAGGCCGTGGCACCCTACATGCTGCTGCTGGTTGAACTCGACACCCAGAAGGGTAAGCCGAGCGAGTTCGAGGGCCTGCGTGTCGCCGGCAATCTGGTGACGGCTGACGGCGAGATGGCGCCGCCGGACATGGTCAAGAAAGTCGGCATCGGCAGCCGCATGCGCCTGGTGCTGAAGAAGCTCACCGATGAGATCGCCCTGCCAATGTGGACGCTGGACGAGGACGCCGATCAGCCGGCCAAGCCATGGCGGTACGCGCAGGAGTAGGGGCACAATTCCGTGCGCATATTTCAGGCGGTGATCGGTCCCAACTCCTGCTTTTGCCGGAGTTCGTGGACGGCTGTGTCGGACCGGACAATGTGGTTCGGTTCATTGAAGCCTTTGTCGATGGGCTTGACCTGCAAGCCGCGGGTTTTGGGCGTGTTCAGGCGAAGGCGACTGGCCGTCCGGGGTAGGATACCAAAGCCAAACTCGCCAAGGCGATGGCTGAGAGCGACGAACGTCTGACGCGGTATCTCAAGGCGCTCGATACCGCAGACAGGGACGATGATGGTGAGCCAGGCGGTGGTTCTGTTGCGCCGTTGCAGGAGAAAATCGCCGCAATCCGGGACCGCCATGCCACCCTGGTTGCCCACGGCGAGGCCTTGGCGGAAAGTGGCGAGGACCAGAGTTGGCACAGGGTCCACCGTAATCATCAGCCGGCTTCCGGTCGAAGCCTGGCACGATGTCATCGACGAGCCGACCTTTGCGGATGCGATCCTCGACCGTCTCGTCCACAACGCCTATCGCCTGAAACTCGACGGCCATTTCATGCGCAAAACCGTCCGAAGGTGCTCGACAGGCGCCGGGAAAGCGCGGAACCCCATTCGACATCCCGACGGTTGACTGGAGCGCCATGTGCGCTGACCCGGCCGGCGCGATGTTCGGCCTGATGATGCCCGCGGAGTAGCTGGAGGACTAGCGCCTATCGGTGCTTGGTCAAAAACGGCAGAACGGCGTCGGTAAAGGCGTCGTTTTTGTCGCCCGCCACCATGTGACCGGCGCCGGCCACATCCGCGAACTCGGCTTGCGGCACCAAGTCGAGGAACTCGCGCGCGACTTCTTCGCTGACCAGATCGCTGGAGCCGCCGCGCACCAACAGCGCAGGGCAGCGCAGTTGTCTGGCTGCCGCAATCATCCGCTCCGGGTCGCGGTCTTCCATGCGCCGGTCGGTATCGGTGACGAAGCGTGGATCCCAATGCCAGTAGTAGCGGCCATCGTCGCGTAGCCGCAGGTTCTTCATCAGACCGGAGAGGTCCTTTGGCCGTTTGCGGTGCGGCAGGTAGCTGGCGACGTAGTCGGCGCACTCTTCCAGGGTAGCGAAACCGGTCTCGGCCTTTTCCGCCATGAAGTTGATGATGCGCTCGACCCCGGCTTTCTCGACCCGCGGTGTGATATCGACCAGCACCAGGGCAGAGAGGATATCCGCGTCGCTTTCGCCTTGCGCCAGCAGCGAGGAAATGCCGCCGAGCGAGGCGCCGACCACCGCCGGCGGTTTCGGAAAGCTCTGGCAAATGTCGCGAACGTCTTCGGCAAAGCGGTCGATCTCATAGGCGCCACCCGGGTGCCAGTCGCTCTCGCCATGGCCGCGCTGGTCGATGGTGTAGGCGGTCCAGCCAGCGGCGGCCAGCCGCTCCGCCGCTCCGCCCCAGGCATGGCGGGTCTGGCCGCCGCCGTGAAATAGCAGGACGACCTGCCCATCCGCCACTTGGCCCGCCGGGTTCCAGCGGTCGGCGGCCAGATTCAGGCCGTCGCGGGTTTGGAAAGATGTGGCAACGGGATTTGGCGCGGCAGCGGACATCGGGCTTCGCCTAGGACATGGAGAGGGAAACGGGTTGGCTCTGAACCTATCGCTCCTCACGTGGCAGCGAAACCAAAATAGGTCTCGCGTGCGCGCAAACCTGCCGGCAGACTGGCGCATACCGAAGGAAAACTCATGCCGAGGCCGCCGATGACCGCAACCGCATCCATCCTTTCCGACTGCCAGCACTTTCTGCTGGAGCGCGAGTCCGACTGGCTCACCATCTGGTTCAACCGCCCCGAAGCCCGCAACGCCTTGTCGAAAGAGGTCTCAGCCGAACTGAGTGCCGTGGTTGCCGCGGTGAGGGAGGATCGCTCCCTGCGTGGCGTCACCTTGCGCGGCAAGGGCAAGGTGTTCTGTGCTGGTGGCGATATCAAAGGCTTTCAGAGCGTCTTTCAGGGCGATGAGCAAAGCCTGGACGATGTCGCCGCCGCCAACGCCGCAACTGGTGAGCTGTTCCATCAGATCAACACCCTGCCGCAAGTGGTGGTCGTGCTGGTGCAGGGCGCGGCGATTGCCGGCGGCCTCGGCCTGACTTGCTGTGCGGATATTGTCGTCGCGACGGCGGATGCGCAGTTCTCCATGACCGAGACTCAGATCGGCATCGTGCCGGCGCAGATCGCCCCCTTCGTCATCGCCCGCATTGGCCTGCCGGCCAGCCGCCGGCTGATGCTGACCGGTGGCCGGTTCCGCGGTACGGAAGCCGGGCGGCTCGGTCTCGCCGACTATGTAGTGGCGAGCCAAGCGGCGCTGGGCGCAGCAGAATTGACCATCCGCACCGGCGTGCGCTCGTGCAGTCCGGCTGCCAACGCAGAGACCAAGGCGCTGATCATGGCGCTGCCATCGCTGTCGGCGGAGGACGCGCGCAAAGCCGGCGGCTATGCCTTCGCCCGCTGCATGCGCAGCGACGAGGGCCGCGAGGGCGTCGCCAGCTTCATCGAAAAGCGCAAACCGAATTGGGCGGAGTGACACCTATTCCCGCATGCCGGAAAGTGGCGTAAGCTTACGGTCAAATACTCATGATGGAGGAAAGCCATGCCTCTCGAAATTAGACAACTGCACCCACACTTCGTCGGTGAAGTCTCGGGCGTCGACCTGACCAAGCCCCTCACACCCGACGAAGCGGCGGCGATCGAGGCCGGGATGGACCGGTACGCCGTCCTCGTCTTTCACGAGCAACCGGTTACCGACGAGCAGCAAATCGCCTTTAGCCAGAATTTCGGCGATCTGGAACTGCCGGACAACAAGTCAAACATCATCAAGGACGATCAGCGGCGGGTCCGCCGCGAAATCGCCGATGTCTCCAACCTCGGCAAGGATAACAAGCCGCTGGATCGGGATGACCGCCGCCGGTTCTTCAACTTCGGCAACCAGCTCTGGCATTCCGACAGCTCATTCCGGGTGATCCCGTCGAAGTACTCGCTGTTGTCCGCCCGCACCGTGGTCAGCCGCGGCGGCAACACGGAATTTGCCGACATGCGGGCGGCCTACGATGCGCTCGACGACCAGACCAAGGCGGAGATCGACGGCCTGATCTGCGAGCATTCGCTGATGTATTCGCGCGGCATTCTGGGCTTCACGGACTTGACCGAGGAAGAGAAAGCCAACTTCAAGCCGGTGCGCCAGTCGCTGGTCCGCACCCACCCGGTGACGGGCCGCAAGTCGCTGTATCTCTCGGCGCACGCCGGCGGCATTGTCGGCTGGCCGATGCCGGAGGCGCGCTCGCTGCTGCGCGATCTGAACGACCATGCGACCCAGCCGGGGTTCGTGCACGTCCACAAATGGCGGCTGCACGACCTGGTGATCTGGGACAATCGCCAGACCATGCACCGTGTCCGCCGTTTCGCCGACACGACCGAAGTGCGGGACATGCGCCGCACCACGCTGACCAGCGGCGTGCAGACCGCGGCTCAAGAGAATGAAGCGCGGGCCGCTTAAGCCCGCCAGACCAGAGGAACGCCGATCATGCCCTTAGACATCGCCAACACCTACCGGCACATTTCCGTCCATCCGATCGCCGGCACCATGGGCGCCGAAATCCGCGGCGCCGATCTCGCCAACCTCTCCGACGAGGTGTTTGCGGAAATCAAATCCGCGTGGCTGGAATGCCAGGTGGCCGTATTCCGCGATCAGACCATCACGCCGGAACAGCAGATCGCTCTCGCCCACCGCTTCGGCGAGATCCATCACCATCCCTTCATGAAGGGCATGGACGACTATCCGGATATTCTGGAGATCGTGAAAGAGCCCTCCGACAGCTACACGTTCGGCGCGGCCTGGCACACCGATCAGATGTTCAATCCGAAGCCGGCTATGGCGACCATGCTCTATGCGCATGAGACGCCCAGCGCCGGCGGCGACACCATGTTCTCCAACATGTACGCCGCCTACGACGCGCTCTCGGACGGTATGAAAACCATGCTGGCCGATGTGAAGACCTGGTGCGTCGGCAGCAAACAGTCGGACCGTGGCGCGCGCTATTCCGCCAACCCGGTGATGGCGTCCAAGGTCCGCGACCCCGGCGACTTGCAGACCGAGAGCGCGCATCCGCTGATCCGCACTCACCCGGAAACCGGGCGTAAGGCGCTCTATATCGGCGGTCATGTGAAGCGCCTCGATGGCTTCACCGAGGCGGAGTCGAAACCACTGGTCGACTACCTGATGGCCCACTCGATCCGCCCGGAATTTACCTGCCGGGTGAACTGGAAGCCGGGCACGCTGACGCTCTGGGATAACCGCTGCGTTCAGCACTACGCCGTGCCGGACTACAACGAGCGCCGCCGCATGCACCGCATCACCATCGCCGGCGACGAACCGTTCTGAGGCGCGCCCTTCGACGGGCTCAGGGTGAAACCACCGGATATCTCTCCCTGAGGTGGGCCGCTAGCCTGTATCGAAGGGGCGCTGCCCTTAAATGGTCTCCGGCGGTGTGATCCAGTTGTGGAATTGGATGCCGCCGTCGACCGAGACCACCTCGCCGGTGATATAAGCACTGTATTTCTCGGAGAGCAGAGCCAGCGCCGCGCCCGCGATATCCGCTGGCGTTCCGGGCCGGCCCAACGGCACCATCCGGTTGATCGCCGGCATGGTCGAGGCGTCGAAGCCGCCGCCGGGGATCGCGCCCGGTGCGATGCCGTTGACGCGGATGCCGTGCCGGCCCAGCGCCTTCGCCATCTCCTTCACCAGCATTTCCTGCCCGGCTTTTGAGGCGCTGTAATGCGGCAGGTTGCGGGGGCTGAAGCGGTGCTGCGAGGTGATGAACAGAATATTGCCCTGCACCTCCGCCTCAATCATGTCCCGCGCCAACTCCCGCGCCAGAAAGAAGCCAGAGCGCAGGTTGGTGTTGACCATGCCGTCCCAAGTCTCCTCCGAGACCTGTAGGATGGTGTCACTCTCCAGCCGCTTCGGCGAGGCGCAATGGGCGAAGATCGAGACACCGCCCTTGCCATAGGCCGTCTGTACATCGGTCAGCAGCCGCTTCCAGCCATCCTTGCCGGCGAGATCAGCGGTGAAGCCTTGCACGTCAGCACCCTCCGCCTTCAACGCCGCGACGGCCGGGTCGACATCGGCGGCGCTGACGCCGGCGGCAGCGATCCGGGCGCCCTCCGCCGCCAGGGCGTGGGCGAGGCCCAGGCCGATGCCGTTGGTGGCGCCGGTGATCAGGGCGATTTGGCCGGCAAAGTCGGACATGGAACAGGTCTCCTCAAAACTCATTTGTTCAGCGCAGGCTCATTCCCTCGCCTTCATCCTGAGCCTGTCGAAGGGTGAAAAGTAAGGAGCTGAGCGAAACAGCGATCCAAATCGCCTAGCAGCTTGACGGCGCCTTGACCATAGGCCCATGCAGGGCGGCCATCATTTCCCGCAAGCGTGCCGAGGCCCCTTGGCCGACATCCTTTCTGCCGTCATCCCGCTGTTCGCGGTCGTCCTGCTGGGCTTCGTCGCCGGCAAGCGGCTGGCGCTGTTCGACGCCGTCGCGGCACAGAAGCTGAACGCGCTGGTGTTCTACTTTGCGGTGCCGGCGCTGGCCTTCCGCACGGTCAGCGGCGCGGCGCTGGAGGGCGGGTTGGAGCCGCGTGTGCTGTTTGCCTATGCCGGTGCCGAAATAACCGTCTTCGCCTTCGCAGCCCTGACCGGCTGGCTGCTCTGGCGGCGCAGCATGGCCGGCTGCGTCGTGATGGGCCTGGGCGGCAGCTTTTCCAATGGCTTCTATATGGCGCTGCCGATCACCTTCGCCCTTTTCGGCGAGGCCGGCGTGGTGCAATTGCTGCTGGTGCTGGCGTTCGACACCATGGTGCTGCTGCCGTTCGCCATGGTGCTGCTGGACATCGCCAAGGCGCGCGATATCGAAAGCGGCCGGCGCGACGGTGGGACAAGAGGCATCGCCGCCGTGCTGCGCACCGCCTTCGGCAATGTCGTGCGCAACCCGGTGGTGCTGGCGACCCTGGTCGGCATCGCCATCGGCCTCAGTGGTTTTGCAGTGCCGGCGCTCGCCGACAGGACGCTGCAACTGATCGGGCAGGCGGCGCTGCCCGCCGCCCTGTTCGCCATCGGCTGCGATCTGGCGCACCGGGGCGTCGAGAACCAGCCGGGCGCCGTCGGCACGGTCGTGCTGGCCAAGCTGGTGCTGCACCCGCTGTTGGTCTTCACCTATGGCACGATGATCGGCCTGCCAGCACTGCCGCTGGTGGTGGCGACGGTAGCGGCCAGCATGCCGGTGGGTGCGACGGTGTTCATCGCAGCCAGCCAGTACAACGCCGCGGTCGGCATCGCCACGACCAGCATCCTGGTCTCGACTTCGACTGCGGTCGCCAGCATCTCTGTAGTATTATACGCTCTGCAAACGCTTGGATTAATGCTTTAGCTGTCTAGTGTGTAAAGGACCATCAAGTTGGTTACTTTTTGCGACGTCTAATTAGGCGCAATTTTAAAGGGCGCCTCGAACAATTGGCTTTCTGATCCTGGGCGAGAGAGTGCATGCTGGCTCGGCGCGTTGACGGCGCTGAGATTGTGCCACGAAGTGGCGGATTCTGGTTGTTTTTAGACGATCTGCGTCGCGCCAGGGTGAGGTGCAACACCGTTGACGGATCTGGTATCCGTCTGTGGTCCACCAGAAAAACGGTCTCGCCGTGCCAAAGCTGTCGCGCGAGGCGTACCGGGTGATCGCCGGCCAGAGGTCTGGATCTCAGAAGGCCTGGCGCACCAAATTCTTTGTCTTCATGACCGACCGGCGCGTGCCCGCCACCAACAATTTCTCCGGGCGCGAGGTTAGCCCATCGGTTGTGTTCCGGAAAGTCGCGAACGGGTTCTGCTCAGACTGGGGTGTAGGCGTTCACGCCGGATGGGGAAGGCGTATTCCGCACGCCTCCCTTCCCCCACTCCCCCAAACCCGCTATCTCTGCCGCTAACCACCCACCCGCACGCACCACCTCGCCCCTCGGAGCCTCTCCCATGTACATCTCTGGCGTCTGGGCCACTTCCGGCCCCACTTTCCCGGTCACCAATCCCGCCACCGGTGCGGAGATCGGCCAGGTTCCAGACGGCGGCGCTGCCGAGGCCAAGGCGGCCATCGAATCCGCGCACAAAGCCTTCCCCGCCTGGGCCGGCAAGACGGCATTTGAGCGCTCGGCCATTCTCTACAAGGCGCACCGGATCATGCTGGAGCGCCGCCCGGCGCTGGCCAAGCTGATGACGGAGGAGCAGGGCAAGCCGCTGCGCATGTCCACCAACGAGGTCGGCTACGCTGCTGACTTCCTGCTGTTCTATGCGGAGGAGGCCAAGCGGGTTTATGGCGATATCCTCCCCTCGGCCCGCGCCGACCAGCGCTTTATGGTGTTGCGCCAGCCGGTTGGTGTCGTCGCTGCGGTGACGCCCTGGAACTATCCGATCAGCATGCTGACGCGCAAGATGGCGCCGGCGCTGGCCGCGGGCTGCACCATCGTCCTCAAGCCGGCGGAGGCGACGCCGCTCTGCGCCATCGAGACCTTCAAGTGCCTTATCGACGCCGGCGTGCCGGAAGGCGTGATCAACCTGGTCACCGCCCGCGATCCGAAGCCCATCGGCGAGGAATTCTGCACCAACCCGCTGGTGCGCAAGATCACCTTCACCGGCTCCACGGCGGTCGGCAAGATGCTGGTGGGCAAGGCGGCGGCGAACATGAAGCGCGTCTCGGCAGAGCTGGGCGGCCACGCGCCGTTCATCGTCTTCAAGGACGCCGACCCGGTCCACGCCGCCAAGGGCGCGGCCGCCGTCAAGTTTCTGAACACGGGACAGGCCTGCATCTCGCCCAACCGCATGTTCGTGCACGAAAGCCAGGTCGAGCCGTTCCTGGAGGAGTTCACCAGCCGCGTCACCCGTCTGCGCGTCGGCAACGGCATGGAGGATGGCATCGGCGTCGGCCCGCTGATCAACGAGGCGGCCATCGAGAAGATCGACCGCCAGGTCAAGGACGCCGTCGCCAAGGGCGCGCGCCTGCTGGCCGGCGGCCACCGCCTGATGGACAACGGCCTGGACCGCGGCAACTTCTACGCGCCGACTCTGCTGGCCGACGTCCGCCCCGACATGCTGATCTACCGCGAGGAGACCTTCGGCCCCGTCGCTCCCGTGATCACCTACAGTGACGACGACGACGTGATCGCGATGGCGAACGACACCCATTACGGGCTGGCCGCCTACGTCTATACCAACTCCATCGCCACCGGCATGCGGGCGTTCGAGGCGCTGAATTTTGGCCTGATCGGCATCAACGACATCAACCCGACTTCGGCCAGTGCGCCGTTCGGCGGCATGAAAGACAGCGGCATGGGCCGCGAAGGTGCGCGCGAAGGCATCAGCGAATATCTGGAAACCAAGCTGGGTGGCTTCTCGGTGTAGCTACCGCCGAGTTCTCACCCTGAGCCCGTCGAAGGGTCCCCAAACGATCTCACAAGGACCCTTCGACGGGCTCAGGGTGAGAATGATTGCTGGCCCGGAGTCATCTAAGAATTTGCCATCAGAAAGCCTCCTCATGAACCATTCCACCGCACCGACTATCGACCCGGCGGTCGAGAGCGCCATCGCATCCCGCCGCTCCGTTCGCGCCTTCAAGCCGACGCCGGTGCCGCTGGAGACCGTGCGCAAAATCCTGCAAGTCTCGTCGCGTGCGCCGTCCGGCACCAACATGCAGCCGTGGCAGGCGCACGTGGTCACCGGAGCGGCGAAAAACCGGGTCTCTCAGGCCGTCCTGCACGCCCGCGCGACTGAAAACGACAAGCATGTCGCCGAGTACAACTACTACCCCGATGTGTTCCCGGAGCCCTACAAAGCCCGCCGCCGCAAGGTGGGGTGGGACATGTACGGCCTGCTGGGCATCGGGCGTGGCGACGGCGACAAGATGTTCGCCCAGACCGGCCGCAACTTCGTATTTTTCGACGCGCCGGTCGGCATCTTCTTCACCATCGACAAGGCGCTGGAGATCGGCAGCTGGCTTGATTTCGGCATGTTTCTCGGCAATGTGGTGACTGCCGCCCGTGGCGCCGGCCTCGACACCTGCGCGCAGGCGGCGTGGTGCCATTATCACACGGTGATCCGCAAAGAGGTCGGCTTCAGCGAGGAACAAGTCGTGGTCTGCGGCATGGCGTTGGGCTATGCGGACAACGAGGCGGTGATCACCCAGTTGGTGACCGAGCGCGCGCCGCTGGAAGACTGGGTCCAATGGCATGGCGAATAGGCGCCACGCGCGGCGCCGCTCGCCCGACAGTCAATATTTCCATGCGACATTCTGCACGGCCTCTAGCTGGCGCCGAGCCGAATAACCGCTTGTCCTGGCCCGTCGATGATTTCATATAGCGGCCTCTGCGCGGGCGAGGGCATGGGCTGGCCGACAAGACGACCGCCGCGACCCAATCGAGCGCAGTACACTTCACGAGCCGACAAATCGTGTTATGTTCCCCCCTCAGCCCATACCGAAGAGGAAATCCTCTATGCCTTACAAGCGTCTCGTCGTCGATGGCGTTAAACACTATGGGAAGCATGTCATTTTGACGGCTTCCGGCTGCAATGCTGCGCTACTGGACAAAGACAAGATCGCCGATTTCTGCCGCGATATGGTCAAACGCATCGATATGGTGCCGTTCGGCGAGCCATTCGTCGAGCGTTTCGGCGAAGACGACGAGGTCGGTATCTCCGCCGTGCAGTTGATCCAGACCAGCGCCATCACCATCCACACGAACGACGAAGCGCGCGACATGTATCTGGACGTGTTTTCGTGTAAGGACTTCAACGCGGAAGACGTTCTCAGCGCAGTCAAGGACTGGTTTGCTCCCGAAGGGCTCGACAGCCAGACCCTTCTGCGTAAATGAGACGATTCTACCCGGAGTCGGCGCCGACATTCGAGCACGAACCGACACGCGACCGCTTCGACATCCAGCCGATCGCCAATACGGTCGGCGAGGGCGTGGTGGCGCTAGTGCCGTTCGAACCGGGCGATATCGTCTTCCGCTTCACCGGCTTCTATTCCAGCGAGATCACGCTGTTCACGCTGCAGGTGGAGCCGGGCTTGTACCTGCACGATCCGTTCTTCATGGGCAAGATCCTGCACCGGTGCGATGCCAACTGCGACGTCGATATGCGCAGCCGCACCTTCACCGCCCGCAAGCCGATCAAGCCGGGCGATTGGGTGACGATGAACTACGAGCAGACCGAAGACCACCTGCACCGGGCGTTCGAGTGCGTTTGCGGAAAGGTTCCATGTGAAGGCTTCACACCGGGACGCCTGATCCGGGGCCGCAAGGTCGGAAAAAGCTAGGACCTCTCTACCGCCTCCAAATCTCCCCGCCGCGTTACGTCTTCGCGGCGGGGTTTTGCTTTAGGCTTTCGCGCAATTCGGTTTTCAGCACCTTGCCATAGTTGTTCTTCGGCAGCGCATCGACGAAGCGGTAGGTTTTCGGTCGTTTGAACCGGGCCATCGTGTCGATGCAATAGCGGTCCAAAGTGGCCTCGTCGGCGGTGGCGCCCGTCCGCGGCACGATGAAGGCCACGACATTCTCGCCCCATTCCGCATCCGGTTCGCCGACGACGGAGGCCTCCAGTACTGCCGGGTGCTGCAGCAACACCTCCTCGATCTCGCGCGGGTAGATGTTGGTGCCGCCGGAGATGATCATGTCCTTGGAGCGGTCCTTCAGCGACAGATAGCCGAACGCGTCGAACACGCCGATATCGCCGGTGTGCAGCCAGCCGTTGCGCAGCGCCTCGGCACTCGCTTCGGCATTGTCCCAATACCCTTGCATGACGACATCGCCGCGAACGCAGACCTCCCCCAGTTCGCCTGCGGGCAGGGGGTTGTCATCGGCGTCGGCGACCATCACCTCGACATGACTGAACGCCCGGCCGGTGGAGGCGAGGCGGGCGGCGAACTGTGGATGGTGTTTGTCCTGTAACTCGGCGCGGCCGAGGCAGGTGATCGTCATAGGGCTTTCACCCTGCCCGTAAATCTGCGCGAGCTTTGGACCGAGTCTGTCGAAAGCCGCCTGCGCATCGGCCACGTACATCGGCCCGCCGCCATAGACGACAGTGCGTAGGTTGGCGGTGTCGGTATCGGCGATGGCCGGGTGCTCGATCAGACGTTTGACCATGGTCGGTGCGGCGAAAAACGACAAGCCGGGAAAACGCGGCAGCATCTCTGCTATTTCCGGCGGATCGAACTTGCCGCTCGCCGGCACGATTTGTGCGGCGCAGGCGGCGACGAACGGCAGGCCGTAGAGACCGCCGCCGTGGCTCATCGGCGCGGCGTGCAGCCAGTGGTCGCCCTCAGCCACAGGATCGACGTCGGCCACATAGCCATAGATGCACGCCATCAGGTTGCGATGGCTCAGCATCGCGCCTTTCGGCCGGCCAGTGGTGCCGCTGGTGTAGAACAGCCAGGCGAGGTCGCTGGGGGCCCTCGGCTCCATCGGCAGAGGGTCGGCGGCCAACGCGGCCCGGTATGCGTCGCTGTCCGTTGCGATCAATGGCCCGCATCCGTCCAGCTCCTCCACAACTGCGCTAAGGTCGTCGGCGAGGTCCGGCGAGGCGAACACCATGCGGGCGCCGTTGTTGGCGAAAATGTAGCGGAAGTCGCTGACGTGCAGCTTGGCATTGACAGGGACGGCGACCAGCCCCGCATGCCAGGCAGCCCAAAGGATTTCCTGGAACTCGACGCAATTGCTCATGGCGAATGCGACCCTGTCGCCCGGCGCAAGACCCGCCTCGCGCCGCATCCAGCCAGCGAGGCGGCTGACGCGCTCTGCCCAATCGGCATAGGTTGCGTGCCGCTGAACGCCGACGTAGAGGGCAGGGTTATCCGGCCGCGTGCGGGCGGCCCGTTGCAAAAGCGCTGCCAGGTTCATCGGCGGTCCTCTAGCGTTCGCGTCGTCAAACGAGCGGCAGAGTATAATCCAGACCGTCTGCTCCGGCTATCGCTTGTAAGCGACCGGCAGCACGCGCTGCAGCCGGGCGAGGCCAGCGACAATGTTATAGCCGGAGATCGCAATGCCGCTCCGCCCGTTGCGGCTGGACGCGATATGCAGGCCGACCACCGCATAACCGTTATCACGCCTCGCCAGGATAGGCGAGCCGCTGTCGCCATGAGTGGCGTCGCAGCTATGCGCGAACACTTGGCCAGTGCGGGGGAAATCGACGATGTCACAACCCATGTGCCGGGTCAGGACCTGGGCGCGGTCCTGGCTGTATCCAGCCTGATCATAGGTCGTTCGCGCCTTGCGGTCGCTCAGCCAGCGGTCACGGTCGAACGCCTCGACCGGCAGATATTGGTGCGTTCTGCCAATCGGCCGGGCGAGCGTGACGATCGCAAAATCGCTTTCCAGGGTGGCGCGGCCCGGCAGGCTGGGCGCGATGGTCAGGGCGATCGCCTGGCTATGCGCCGAATACTGGCCCTTGGAATACCCGGCGAGAAAGCGGATCGCGCTCGGCGGCGCCCAGGTGCGGCCGGCGACGTGGCTGCGCAGGCAATGGGCTGCGGTCAGAACGCGGTCCTCGCCGATCAGGACGCCGGTGCAGAAACTGCGGCCGGAGTTGTTGATACGACCAATGCTGCGCCAGGGTGCGCCTGCCACTTCGACACTGCTGCGGTCGTCCCGGCCTTGAATGCCGATTGGGGACTGCCGCATAGCCTCCGCGTGTGCGACGGCGGGCACGAAGGCCGCGACGCAGAGGGCGACGGCCATCGCCAGGATCGCTGCCAGGAACTGTAACACCTGCTGGTCCCCGTCGCACAACGGTTGGCGGGAAAAGCAGGACGTATAGTGAGAAACTTCATAAACGGCGGTGAATGCAATAGGCTAAATGGCGTTAACGCATCGGATACTAATCTTCAGTGGGAGGGGATCGGGATGGATCGATTGGCGGAAATCAAACTGCTCTCCGGGCTGACGGCCGCGGAGCGCGAGCGCCTGTCGCAGCGCTGCGCCTGGCGCACCTACCGCAAGGATGAAACCGTGGTCGAGCGCGCGACGGAAGACCGGGACGTCTATTTTTTGGTGAGTGGCTCGGCGCGCATCGTCAACTTTTCGCTTTCCGGGCGGCCGGTTGCTTATGCGACGCTGCGGGCGGGCGAGTTTTTCGGCGAGTTGGCGGCAATCGACAGCGCGCCGCGCTCCGCCACGGTTGTTGCCAACGAGCCTAGCCAGTTGGCAGCGTTGTCGCCACGCGACTTCATCGATCTGATGCAATCGCAGCCCGAAATCGGGCTTGCTGTCCTGCGGCGTCTGGCCTTCATCGTCCGCTCCTGCGACGAGCGGATTATGGATCTGGCGACGTTGGGCGCGATGCAGCGGGTGATCCTCGAACTCTGCCGCCTGGCCAAGCCCGACCCGATTACGCCCGGCTCCTGGATGATCTATCCCTGCCCGGCGCAGCGCGAGATCGCCGGACTGGCCTCGACGACGCGGGAAACCGTGGCGCGCGTATTTACACAGTTGCAGGACGGAAACCAGATCCGCCGCAAAGGCCGCAGCCTCTACCTGAACGACCGTAAAGCGCTGGAGGCGCTAGCGCAGCGGCTGGCTCCCGGCTCCGGTTAGAGGTGGCGGAGAAGGGGCAGCCACGTTAGCCGCGCAACCGCCACTGGTGGCGCCGCCTGGCGGTCGGAAAGCGCTCTTCCAAACCCAACTCGGCGATGCGTGTCACCGACGCCTCGAACAGCGGGCGGGCGACCGGGACGCTGTCCGGGTCCAGCGCGACGGTGCGCAGCAGGTCCTCCTGATCGCCATAGGCGTCGAGCAGGTCGCGCAACGCGCCGACCGCCTCGTCCGCCCGGTCTACCCGCAAATCGCAGCGGTCGAAGCCGTCGGCGCCCGACACGCGTAATGCTGCTGAATGCAGTGGCTCCAGGATTTCGCCGCCAGCGTCGCGGCCTGCCTCCAGTGCGCTAACCAAGCGGCGCTCCAAGCGGTCGGTAGGGTTCGACAGGAACGCCTCGATCATTGCGGCGGTCACACGGTCGTTACCGAGAATATTGCCGACCGCGATACAGTGCGGCCGGCTGCTTCCGTCGCAATGGAGTAGAGCCGATCGCCATGGTATGCCGCCGTGCCGCCGTGTGTATCGAGAACCGCCAGTTGCCGCCAGCCAATCCCCAGAGTTTGGATGAGTTCCGCCAGTACGTCACCTGCCGAAAGCCCTTTTGCCAACAGGTCCAGCCCCTGTTCACCCAGCCGCGGATCGGTGCGGTGCTGGCTGAGCACTGCGCCGACGCCGTGGCGGATGTGCAGGCAGCGGTTGCCCACCGCCAGTGACGATGTGCCGACGGCGCCGCCAAACGCGCCGGTCTGAGGGCATTGGGCGATGATGGAATAGGTCATTCGTGCGGCCTTCGCGGATTGTCGTGTGCCCTTGTAGGCTTTCAGCCTAGGCGGTTCCCTATGCCTGCTCAATTGTTTGCGAGCCTGAACCCGGCGAGGGCGATCCCTCTTGTTCCTGTGTGCATCACTGGCCTATCGTCTCCCGGCATGGGGCAGTGCACACTTGCGCTGCGCTCCGTGCGAAACCGATGCAAATAGGAGAAATCCATTGGTAAAACGATTGGCGGCGGGCGAGACATTCCCCGCGACGGCCATCACTCTATCCGACGGCAGCGCGATGAGCCTGCCGGGCGATATGGGTGAGGGCTGGAAGGCTATCATCTTCTTTCGGGGAAATTGGTGACCGTACTGTCGACGTCAGTTGGGCGGCTTCAGTAGCGTCAAAGCAGAACTCGAAAAGAACAATATCACGGTTATAGCGGCAAGCTCCGACCCGCAGGATAAGGCTGCGGAGATGGCGGCCGAACTCGGCTTCCCCGTCGGCTATGGCGTCGATCAGGCATTGATCGAGAGCCTCGGCGGTTATTGGGAGGCAAACCGCAAGTTCAGCCAGCCGGCGGAATTTGTGCTTAGCCCGGAAAACACCATCGTGCAGCTATCCTACAGCGACGGCCCGCTGGCGCGGACCGAGGCCGAGGACGTGCTGAAACTCGTGGCCTTCCGCGAGAAGCAACGCAAAGGCTGAGCCCTAAGCTGACCGCCGGCTCGCCGGTGGTCGGCGCCGGCCCGATCAGGCAATTTCTACCCCAGCGGACGGATCGAAGCTGCGATCCGTCCGCTGGGCGAGTCCACCGCAAGGTAGCCTCTCAGTCGCAGTCGTGCGGCGTTCGACCGGGCGATTGCGCTGGACCCGTCGAATGCGCATGTGCTGGCGCGCTCGGCGCTGCCGCTTATCGTTTCAGGCCGGCTGGACTTCATCGGCAACTGGCTTTGGCGGGCGACCACCTACGCGCAGCTGGGTCAGAAGAAACAGGCGCGGGCAATGGTCAAACAGATTTTGGAGCGCGCGCCGGAGACGACGGTCGCCTCAAACTTCATCAAAATCGAAGATCCGGCCTTGATGGAGAAATTCCGTGACGGCCTGCGGAAGGCGGGATTGCCGGAGTAGGGCGCGGCGGTCCCTGGTGGACCGCGCGCTTTGCTTCCCTCAGGCCATCCCCGCCACCTTCTCCATATCCGACAGCGCGCCGTCAACGATATCGACGATCTGCTGCACCTCGTCCGCCGAGATACACAGCGGCGGGCAGAGGTTGATGATCGTGCCCGCGCGGGTCAGAAGCCCGCGTTTGCGCAAGCCCTCGTTCAGCGCTTGCAGTTCCGGGCCGGATTCGGAGAATTTCTCCTTGCTCGCCCGGTCCTTCACTACCTCAATGCCGGCGATCAGGCCCAGGCCGCGCACGTCGCCGATGCTGGGATGCTTGTCGGCCAGGCCGCGCACTCCCTCCAGCAGCAGTGCCCCCATCTTCGCGGCGTTCTGCACCAGCCCTTCGCGCTCGATGATGTCGAGGTTGGCCAGGGCCGCTGCAGCCGCTACCGGATGGCCGCCATAGGTGATGAGGTGGGAGAGCGTGTTCTTGTCCGCGAACGCTTCGACCACATGCGGGCGGCACATGACGCCGCCCATCGGCACATAGCCGCTGGTCAGGCCCTTCGCCATGGTCATCATATCGCCGACCAGGCCCCAGTGCTCGCTGGCGAACATCTTGCCGGTGCGGCCAAAGCCGTTGATGACCTCGTCGGTGATCAGCAACACGCCATGCTTGTCGCAAATCTCCCGCACCCGTTGCCAATAGCCGTCCGGCGGCACGACGATGCCGTTGGCGGCACTGATCGGCTCGGCAATGACGGCGGCGACCGTCTGCGGGTTCTCGTACTCGATCATCTGGCCGATCTGATCGGCACAGAGCAGGTCGCAGCCCGGGTAGGTTAGGCGGAAATCGCAGCGGTAGCAGTTAGGCGGCGAGGCGTGCAGCACGCCCGGCATAAACGGCGAGTGGAACGGATCGCTGGTCGGGCGGGTGCCGCTGACGCTCATCGCGGCATAGGTACCGCCGTGGTACGAGCCGCGCCGGCCAATCACCTTCTGCCGCTTCGGCTCGCCGCGGTGGTAATGGTATTGGCGGGCGATCTTCAACGCGCTCTCCACCGCCTCCGACCCGCCGGAGCAGAAGAACACCGTGTTCTGGTCGCCTGGCGTGATGGCGGCCAGGCGTTCGGCCAGTTGGATCGCAGGGATGGTGGTTGCGCTGGTCGAACTGGCGTAGGCCAGTGTCGAGGCCTGGCGGGCGATGGCCTCGCCGATCTCCGCCCGGCCATGGCCGACATTGACCAGCCATAGGCCGGCGAGCGCATCGATGAACCAATTGCCGTCGATATCCTTGACCCAGACGCCCTTACCTTCGACCAGAATGCGTTTGCCCTCGTCATGGGCGAGCGCGCCATAGGGGGAGGCGTGCATGAACAGGTGTTCTGCGCCCGCTTGTTTCAAGGCGGCTTCGTTCGAGTGGCGGACTGCGATTTCGTTCATCTGTCGGCTCCTGAAAACGGATGGCCCGGATAGAACGGGCATTCAATCAGAGGGCAGGGGAGCGAGCAAGGCGGACGACCGCATCGCGGTTTTCCTTGAATCTAACAATGTTGCAGAACGTCCGTACGGTAGCCGGAACGGTTATTGAAGGGTTGCCGGCTCGCTTGGCACGTGATTTGCTGTTAACCATTAGCAAAGCCCATTGCGAAACGTCAATTTGCCGACGGAACGCTCAAACAGGAGGCATGAAGATGCAAAGAATGAAAGCATACGCTACGAAAGCACTCGGCGTTGCCGCTGTGGTCGCGACGGCGCTGTCCGCCTCGCCGGCAAGCGCCAAACCGGATCAACTCACCATCTACGGCGGGCCATTGAACACAAGCTGGTATATCATGGCCGGATGGCTGGCGACCGAGTTGCAGAAGTCCGGTGTCAAAGCGAATAGCGAGCTTGGCGGCGCGCTCAGCAACCTGATCCAGATCAGCCGCTCGCCGGAGAATATGGGCATCACCTTTGCGGCCGCCGCGCCGATGGCCTATGCCGGCGTGAAGCCATTCCCGGCCCCGGTCAAAGATTTCTGCGGGCTGCAACTGTTGCAGCGCAGCGCCTTCCATGCACTGGTGTCCGAAGGCAGCGGCGTCGCGTCGGCCGGCGACCTGAAAGGTAAAACCTTCAGCGGCCAGGCGGTCGGCAATCTTAGCCAGGTGGCGCTTGCCGACTTCCTGAAGGTGAACGGCATGAGCGAGGAAGACCTAGACATGGCGGTCGGCGGTCAGCAGTTCGGCGCGGACGGCGTCAAGGACCGGCGCTTCGCTGGCTTCGCCGCTATGACCGGTTTCCCCTCGCCGCCGATGATGGATGCGGCGACGTCTGTCGATGTCAAGTTCCTGCCGGTCGATGATGCGACGTTCGAGAAGGTCAAGGCGCTGAATGCCGGCTATGTGCGGACGGAGATTCCCGCGGGGACATATCCGGGCCAGACCGAGGCGGTGCCGACCTTCGGCACGTTCTCGATCCTGCTGATGAACCCGGAGACCAGCGCCGATGATCAGTATTTCGTCACCAAGCTGGTGCACGAGAACTGGGCCGGTCTGAACGCCGCCCATGCCTCGACCAAGTGGCTGACGCCCAAAATCGCTGCCGATGTGCCGGGCATCCCGCTTTGCCCGGGTGCGGAGAAGTACTGGAAAGAGCAGGGCGCGATCTAGAGTAGGTTCTCTTCAATATGGATCACCGCTCCATATCCCCTTCCATGGCTTGACCAGGGACCGATGCCTGAGAGCCGAACACATGGTTCGAGTTTTGTGGGAAGCACTCAGGCATAGGCTCCCGCTTTCGCGGGAGAGGAGGGAAGGGGTGACCAAGGCGGGTTGGGAAACGCTCTAGCGTCTTCTCAACTCCACCACCGAACGCTTTTAAGTGAGCACCGACATGGCGACGGCTGGCCGCGAACCTTATTTCGACCTGCCGTCCTGGCGAGATGAAGTGCGGCCATTTTTCGTGCACTTCAATATGAAACGACTGGCCTCGCTGGTCGCCGTCGCCCTGTCACTTTACCAACTCTATACGGGCTATACCGGCGAGCCGGTGCCGGAATTCCACCGCCCGACGCATTTGATGTTTGCGTTGGCGGTGCTGTTTCTCGACCGCGACCGCGCCGCCGAAACGCGGTGGGGCCGGATTGCCAAGCTGGCATGGGACTGGACGGTGATCGCCATTCTGGTCGCCTCTAACGGCTATCTGATAGCCAGCGTCCCCTATATTCAGACCCGCATGCAATTCATCACGCCTTTGAGCGATCTGGAGCTGATCCTGAGCGTCGGACTGTTTGCTGTCGTGTTGGAGGCGGCGAGGCGGACCACCGGCTGGATACTGGTGATTATCGTCCTCGCTTTCCTGGCGTTTGCGCTTTGGGGCAATTACCTGCCGGCCCCATTCTGGCATCGCGCACGGTACACGACTCATGCTGATTGGATCAGCGTTATGGGTC
>CAXBDI010000037.1:0-33559 GCA_963974445.1 uncultured Alphaproteobacteria bacterium | reverse complement strand
GGCGAGCGAACTCGACGCGCTCAGCCAGATCGCGTCTGCCCTCAGCAAGACGGCCCAGGTCGCCATCCGCATCAATCCGGACGTGGACGCCGGCACCATCGCGCAGATCTCCACCGGCAAAGCGGAGAACAAGTTCGGCATCGCCTACGAAGCCGCCGCCGATCTGTTCCGCCACGCACAGGCCCTGCCAGGGGTCGAGCCGGTCGGTATCGCCGTGCATATCGGCTCGCAGATCACCAACCTGCAACCCTATCGCGACGCCTTCCACCGGGTGCGCGAACTTTACGAGAGCCTGACCGCAGAAGGTCTGCCGCTCCAGCGCATCGACCTCGGCGGCGGCCTCGGCATCACCTACCGCGACGAGCAGCCGCCCAGCGTCGCCGCCTACGCCGCCATGGTGCGCGAGGTGTTTCATGGTCTCGACGCGCAGTTCGTGTTCGAGCCGGGCCGTCGTATCGCTGGGCCGGCCGGCGTGCTGGTGACCAGGGTCATTACCGAAAAGCAGACAGCGACCAAGCGCTTCGTCATCGTCGACGCCGCCATGAACGACCTGATTCGCCCGGCGCTCTACGACGCCTATCACCCGATCCAACCGGAGACCGCGCCCGGCCCGGAGGTGGAGTGGACGCCAGCCGATCTGGTCGGCCCGATCTGCGAAAGCACCGACCGCTTTGCCGCTGACCGCGCACTGCCGCCTCTACAAACCGATGACATGTTGGTGATCGGCGCCGCTGGGGCCTACGCAGCGGTGATGGGTTCGGAGTATAATGGCCGTCCCCGCGCGCCGGAAGTACTGGTGCGCGGCGCAGACTGGTCGGTGGTCCGCCGCCGCCCCACCTATGAGGAGATGCTGGCGGCCCAGACCCTGCCGCCGTGGCTGGAGGAGGCCTAGACCCCTGTCTCTCACCCGCGCCCTGCCGATCAAAAGCCGCATCGCGCTCGCATGGGTAAGCCTGTGGCTGGAGCGGATATGGAATGGCCTTTGGCCGACGCAGGCGGTGCTGCTGGCGCTGCTGGCGCTGGCGCTGTCCGGCCTGTTACCGGAAACGGGGCCGTGGCTGCACTCGCTTGCCCTGATCACCGCCGCCGGATGGCTCGGCTGGACGCTCTGGCAGCGCCGGCAGGCGTGGCGCGCACCTAGTTGGGAGGAGGCCACCCGCCGGCTGGAACAGGATAGCGGCGTGCCGCACCGGCCCTTGCACGGCATGGCCGACAAGCCGCTGGGTGACGATCCGGTCGCCCAAAGATTATGGCAGGCTCACCAACGCCAACTCGCCGCCCACGTCGACCGGTTGCAGCCGCAACCGCCGGCCAACGCCCTGCCGCGCATCGACCGTTTCGCGTGGCGCGCCGGCGCGTTTCTGGCCCTGATGATCGCAGTCGTTCTGGCCGGCCAGGACTGGTTGCAGCATTTGCAGACGGCGGTGCAGCCGCGCTTTGCCGCCGCCTCGGCGGAGCAATCGCCCACCGTCGATGTCTGGATCGAGCCGCCGGCCTATACACGGCGGCCGCCGGTGTTTGCCGCAGTCTCCGGTGAGCCGCTGCGGGTGCCGTTCGGCAGCACATTGGTCGCCCGCGTCAGTTACGCCGATGCGCCGACCCTCGCAATCGACGCGCAGTCTTATCCCATGGAGGCAGAGGCGGAGCAGCAGCACGCCCTGACGCTCGACTTGCTGCAGGAGGGGCAGTTGTCGATCCGCAACGGCTCCCGCACGCTGGCGGAATGGCCGCTCTATCTGGTGCAGGACCAACCGCCGACCGCGGCCTTCGCCGCGCCGCCGTCGGAAACGCAGCGCCAGGCCTTGCGGATCGACTATGCCTTCGCCGACGACTATGGCGTCGCCGAAGCCTGGGCGGAGATGCGACTGGCCGGAGGCGACGGCGGCAGCGATTGGGACGACGGTCTGCGCCTGCCCTTCCCGCTGCCCGGCGCGGATACGCAAACGGTACGCTCCAGCTATTTCGAAGACCTGACACCGCACCGCTGGGCCGGGCGCAGTGTCACCGTGGAGCTTTGGGCCAAGGACGGCATCGGCCAGGAGGGCGTCAGCGAGGCGGCCACCGTCACCTTGCCGGAACGGGTGTTCACCCATCCGGTCGCGAAGGAAATCATCGCCGCGCGCAAGCGGCTGGATGCCGGCGCGCCCAGCCGCGATGTCGCCCTGGCCATTGCCAAGATCGCGCAGTATCCGGCCCGTTTCAACGAAGACACCGTCGTCTTCCTCGGCCTTAGTTCCAGCATGCACCGCCTGCGCCTGAGCGACGGCGCGTCGGCGCGCGAGCCCGTCCGCGACGTGCTGTGGGATCTGGCCTTACGGCTGGAAGACGGCGACCTGCCGGGGGCCGAGCGCGATCTGCGCGCCGCGCAACAAACGCTGCAGGAAGCTCTCGCCCGCGACGTCGACGATGCGGAAATCCGCCGGCTGATCGAGGACCTGCGCGAAGCTATGCGCAGGTTCGCTAATGAAATGGCCAACCGCGCCGGCCAACAGCCACCGCTGTCCGCGGAGATGCCGCCGTCGGAAAACGTCATCAGCGACCAGGATTTGGAGCGGATGCTCGACCGCATCCAGCAACTGGCCGAATCCGGCTCGCGCGAGGCCGCTCGGAATTTGCTCTCGCAACT
Organism: uncultured Alphaproteobacteria bacterium; assembly: GCA_963974445.1. Lineage (GTDB taxonomy): Bacteria > Pseudomonadota > Alphaproteobacteria > Bin95 > Bin95 > JACKII01. The sequence goes on along the minus strand of CAXBDI010000037.1, from coordinate 30,933 downwards.
CCAGCAAATGCTTGAAAGCCTCCAATCGGCGCAACAAATGACGGCGCAGCAACAGCAGCAAACCGCCGCCATGACGCAGATGCTCAATCAGTTGCAGGAGATGCAGCGCCGGCAGCAGTCGCTGATCGACGAGACCTTTCAGCAGCAGCAACAATCGCAACCGGCCCCCACCGGTCCGCCGGATGCGAATGCCGGCCAACCGCCCGGCCCTTTCACCCTGCCGAACTTCAACTTTCCCAGCCTGAACCTGCCGCCACTCACCCGCCAAAGCCCGCCGCAATCCTCGCGACCGAGCCAGGAAGAACAGCCAGGGCAACCGATGCCCGGGTTGGCCCAGCGGCAAGACCAGTTGCGCCGCGACCTGGGCGAGTTGATGCGGCAGATGGGCGAGCAGATGGGCGGTATCCCCGGCAACTTGCAGCAGGCGGAGCAAGCGATGCGCGATGCGCGCCAAAACCTCCAGCAGGGCGCCGGTCAGCCGGCCCTCAATGCGGAGGGGGAGGCGCTGGATCGCCTACGGCAGGCCGGCCAGAACCTGTCGCAGCAGTTGTCGCGGCAAATGGGCATGAACCCGGGTCCCGGTCAGCCCGGCCGCGGCCAACCGGGTTTCGGTCAGCCAGGCAACCAACGCCAAGGCCAGCGCGACCCGCTCGGCCGTGAACGCAACGACGGCCAGGCGACGGAGTTCGGCCCGCGCATCCCGAACGAGACCGAAACGCAACGGGCCCGCCGCATCCGCGACATGCTCTACAAGCGCAGCGCCGACCCCAACCGCCCGGTGCTGGAGCAGGACTATCTGCGCCGGTTGCTCGAACGCTTTTAGCGGTTGGAACGCCTTTGCGACGGGATGGCCCGTTATCGCGCGATCCAGGGCCGTGGCGGCCAGCGGGAGCTGGTGCGCTCGACAACACCGTCGCGGAGGGTCAGCAGGACGGTCTCGTCAAAGCCGGCCCACCAGTCGCACTCCGGCACCTTGAACCGGCTGATGCCGTAGTCGGCCAGTTGGCAATCGCCGGCGACCAGCGGGTCTTCCACCAAGGCGATGCTGCCGTCCGGCGAGGTGAAGCGGCAGGCCTGGTAATCGCAGGCCAGTTCGACACCGGCAGCCCCCTGTGCCGGGCCGGTGGGCCAGGCGAGCGCGGTGCCGCCGGTCTCCCGCAGCCATTGCTCGCGCACGAAGCCGCCGCGGCCGCGCATCCAGTAGGCACCATCGCGGTTGCTGACGGCCAGCAGGTCCTGCGCGACGACGATGTCAGGCGGTTGCGCGGTGAGCGGCGCCAGCACGCCGATCAGCGCCACCGGCACGCCGAGCCAGCGCCAGCGTTCCTGCCAGATCGCCCACCACAAGCCGCCCAGCACGGCGCAGCCGATGCCCCAGAACGGCACCGGGCCGACGCTGGCGACCGCGCCCTCCGCCATGCCGAGGGAATAGGCGACGCCCAGGATCACGTCGACGCCATAGCCGGCGGCCTGCCACGCCGGCCCCTCCAGCCCGAACGGCGCCAGCATCAGGCCGATCAACAGCGCCGGCATCACCCAGAACGCGAACACCGGAACGGCGATCAGGTTGGCGAAGACGCCGAGCAGCGCAATGCGGTGAAAGTGAAAGGCCGCGAACGGCATGGTCGCGAACGTGGCGATCACCGTCGTCGCCGCGACACCAGTCACGTAGCGCGCCGCCCAGGGCCATTTGCTGCCGATAGCGCCACGCAGCCGCTTGCGCCGCCGCCAGGTCTCGAAAACGGCGACCAGGCCGATCACCGCCGCAAACGACAACTGGAAGCTGGGCGAGAGGATCGACTCCGGCGCTGCCGCCAGCACGATAACGGCAGCCCACGCCACCGGCCGCATTGACAGTTCGATCCGGTCGAGGATCAGAGCGATCAGCACCAGCCCCAGCATGATCATCGCCCGCTGCGTCGGCACACTGCCGCCGGAGAACAGCAGATAGCCGACGCCGGCGATGAGGCCCGCCACCGCCGCCCATTTCTGGATCGGATAGCGCAGAGCGATATACGGAATCAGCGCCAGGCCGGCCCTCAACGACACCAGGATCAGGCCGACCACCAGCCCGACATGCAGGCCGGAAATGGCCAGCAAATGGCCGAGGCCGGCATTGCGCATCGCCTCAGCATCTTCCCGCGCGATGTCGCCGCGCCAGCCAGTGGTGACGCCGACCAGGATGCCGCCGGCCTCATTCGGCACCAGTTCCAGCAGCCGCGCCCGCAGCCACGTGCGGGCATCGGCCAGCGGCCCGGCCTGCCAGCAACGACCCGCCCGCGCCGTCGTCTTGCCGAGCCAGCCTTCGGCGCCGACCCCATCAAAATAGGCGATGCGGCGCGGGTCATAGCTGTTCGGATAGATGGCGCCACTGACCGGAAACAGGCGCGCCTGCACCGAAAGACGCTCACCCGGGCTCAGCCCTTCCGGCGGATTGCGCCAGCGAAAGCGGGCCCGCAGTTGCTCCGGCACAGGCGCACCTGCCGACCAGCGGGCCACGATCAGTTCGGTGGAGCTGGTGCGCAGCGTAACGCGCTCGATACAGACCTCCGACTCAAACCGTGGCGTTGGCTTCGTCAGCCGTGGCGCCTCGACCGTCGCGACGCGCACTTGCCCTGCCGCAAAACCGGCGGCGGCCATCAACACCAGCAGGGCCGCGGCTCTCAATGCGGTCCGGCGCGCCATCGCCATCAGCACAAGGGCAGGCCCGGCGACGGCCAAGGCGGTCAGGGCCGGCGGCTCGTCGCGCAACAGGAAGTACAGGGCCACGCCCGCACCGAACGCTGCAGCCAGCCAAAGCGGCTTGCGGCGGCTTTCGGCAACCCAGATGTCAGCCAGGCTTTGGGCCCATTCGCGCCGCCATGCGCCATCGAATGGGCCTAGCACGCAAACCTGCCGCTATTGACGCTGGTCCGGCGCATGCCGATAAATCCACCTCCGCAGCTCATCCGCTCAACACAACTTTTGTTTGGGCTATTACAACCTTAAGCCGAATGGTTACCGAACGCATGCGTGTTGTCACCCGCTTTGCCCCCTCGCCGACGGGATTCCTCCACATCGGCGGCGCGCGGACGGCTCTGTTCAACTGGCTGTTCACCCGCCACCACGCCGGCGAATTCCGGCTGCGGATCGAAGATACCGACCGCAAGCGCTCCACCGACGCCGCCGTTGACGCGATTTTCGACGGGCTTCGCTGGCTGGGACTGGATTGGGACGGCGAGGCCGTCATGCAGTTCGCCCAGCAAGCCCGGCATGCGGAAGTCGCAAACCAGATGCTGGCGGCCGGGCACGCCTACCGCTGCTATTGCTCGCCGCGGGAGTTGGAAGCGATGCGCGAGCGGGCCAAGGCCGAGAAGCGCCCGATGCGCTATGACGGCGCCTGGCGCGACCGCGACCCCGCCGATGCCCCTGCCGGCGTCGATCCGGTGATACGTCTGCGCGCACCGCAGCAGGGCGAAACCGTGGTCCATGACATGGTGCAGGGCACGGTCACCGTGCAGAACGCTGAACTCGACGACATGGTGCTGCTGCGCGCCGACGGCACCCCGACCTATATGCTGAGCGTCGTGGTCGACGACCACGACATGGGCATCACCCACGTCATCCGCGGCGACGACCACCTCAACAACGCATTTCGCCAGGTGCAGGTGTTCCGGGCGATGGGGTGGGAATTGCCGGAATTCGCGCACATCCCGCTGATCCATGGACCGGATGGCGCCAAGCTGTCGAAGCGCCACGGCGCGCTGGGCATCGATGCGTATCGCGACATGGGCTTCTTGCCGGAGGCGATGCGCAACTACCTGCTGCGGCTCGGCTGGGGCCGTGGCGACGAGGAGATCATCTCCACCGAACAGGCCATCGAATGGTTCGACCTTAGCGGCGTCGGCCGCTCGCCCTCGCGCTTCGATATGGCCAAGCTGACCAACCTGAACGGCCACTATCTGCGGACCGCCGACGACGCGCGGCTGGTGGACCTTACGGCCGAGCGGTTGGCGAGCGACCACGGCCTGAGCGTCGATGCGCTTGGCCGGGCTCGGCTGTTGGCGGGCATGGCCGGACTGAAGGAGCGGGCCAAGGATCTGAACGAATTGGCGGAAAACAGTGTGTTCTATGTCCGCAACGGACCGCAGCCTTTGAACGAAAAGGCGGCAAAGATTTTGGACGATGCGGCTCGCCTACACCTGGCGGCATTAGCCCAGACCTTCGAAACGCTGGAGCCGTGGGAAGAAGCGGCTATCGAAGCCGCGGTGCGCGCCGAGGCGGATGGCGCGGACGTGAAGCTGGGAAAGGTCGCCCAGCCGTTACGGGCGGCGCTGACCGGCTCCAACGCTTCGCCCAGCCTGTTCGAGGTGATCCGTATTCTGGGGCGGGAGGAGACGTTGGTGCGTCTGCGCGCTCAAGCCGAGCCGACGGCGTAGGTCAACCGCTTGCATTATATTTACGACGTACCGATCTTAATCGTATCGGGCGCATGCGAGCGAGACGCGGATGTTGCGCTTTGAATTGCACAGCACGACACTTAGCCCTATGCTGCAACGCAGCGAATTTATACCGTCCGGCGTATCTTGCCGGCCCGGCACCCTTGGAGCATGAGGTAGATTATGGCGGAGACTGGAAGCAATCACACGGTAACCGTGACCGACGATAAAAGCGGCAAAAAGACGACACTGCCGGTCCTGCATGGCACCGCCGGCGCCCCGGTAATCGATATCCGCACCCTGTATAAAGATATGGGCTATTTCACTTTCGATCCGGGCTATACGGCCACTGGGTCGTGTGAATCGAAGGTCACCTATATCGACGGCGACGAAGGCATCTTGCTATACCGCGGCTATCCGATCGAGCAGTTGGCGGAAAACTCCGACTATCTGGAAGTTTGCTATCTGCTGATGAACGGCGAGCTGCCGAATAAAAAGCAGTATGACCAATTCTCCTACGACATTACGCATCACACGATGCTGCATGACCAGTTGCAGAACTTCTATCGCGGATTCCGCCGCGATGCGCATCCGATGGCCATCTTGTGTGGAGTGGTCGGTGCCCTGTCTGCCTTCTATCACGACTCGACCGATATCGATGACCCGCATCACCGTCTGGTGGCCAGATACCGCCTGATCGCGAAGATGCCGACGATTGCGGCATGGGCTTACAAGTATTCCATCGGCCAGCCCTTCACCTATCCGAAGAACGACTTGGGGTACGCCGCCAACTTCCTGCACATGTGCCATGCAGTGCCGGCGGAGGATTACGTGGTCAACCCGGTGGTCGCCAAGGCGCTGGACCTCATCTTCATCCTGCACGCCGATCACGAGCAGAACGCCGGTACTTCGACCGTGCGTCTGGCCGGGTCGACCGGCGCCAACCCGTTCGCGTGCATCGCCGCCGGGTGTGCTGCGCTGTGGGGTCCGTCGCATGGCGGCGCCAACGAAGAAGTGCTGAAGATGCTGACCGAAATCGGCACCAAGGACCGCGTGCCGGACATGGTCAAGAAGGCGAAAGACCCGGACGACCCGTTCCGCCTGTTCGGCTTCGGCCACCGCGTCTACAAGAACTTCGACCCGCGCGCCAAAGTCATCCAGAAGGCCGCGCACGACATCCTGGAAGAGTTGGGCCTGACCGACCCGTTGATGGAAGTGGCGATGGAGTTGGAGCGGATCGCGCTGGAAGACGAATACTTCATCAAGCGCAAGCTCTATCCGAACGTCGACTTCTATTCCGGCTTCATGCTGAAGGCGATGGGCTTCCCGGTCAGCATGTTCACGGCGCTGTTCGCCATCGGGCGGACCGTCGGCTGGATCAGCCAGTGGAACGAGCTGATCGAGGACCCAAGCCAGAAGATCAACCGCCCGCGCCAGCTCTACACCGGCGTCGCCCAGCGCGATTATATCCCGGTCAGCCAACGTTAAACGCTGAGACTTGCGGGGCGCTCAACCTTGTGCACATGGCGAGCGGCTGGAGCCAGGTGGCTCCAGCCGCTTTGCGTTTGGGGGAAGCAACCTGCAATCCGCATCCAATTGCAAAGGCAGAGCTTCCGCTCTAGCCTTTCGGCCCAAAGTCCAGTGAACCATCCAGGGAGCAACGCGCCGCCATCGCGTTGAAACGCCTATGCCCGACACGTTCGACTATATCATCGTCGGCGCTGGCTCGGCCGGCTGTATTCTCGCCAACCGGCTCTCGGCGGACGGCAAGCATTCGGTCTGCGTGCTGGAGGCCGGGCCGCCCGACTGGCACCCGTACCTCCACATTCCGGCAGGCTTTATCAAGAACCTGGACAACCCCAGCGTCAACTGGATGTACGAGGCGCAGCCGAGCGAGTGGACCGGCGGACGCGCTATTGCGATGCCGCGCGGCAAGACGCTGGGCGGCTCCAGTTCGATCAACGGCATGATCTACAACCGCGGCCAGCGCATGGATTACGACACCTGGGCGCAGCAGGGCAATCGCGGCTGGGGCTATGCCGACGTGCTCCCGTATTTCAAGCGCACCGAGGGCCGGCTGGGCGAGGCCGACGATACCTACCGCGGCCGCGAGGGCGGCATGACGGTGGAGACCATCAGCTATACACACCCGCTCTGCGACGCCTTCATGGATGGCGCCGAGGAAATCGGCATTCCGCGCAACCCGGACTATAACGGCGAGCGGCAGGAGGGCATTTCCTATGTGCAGCGCAATGTCCGCGGCCGCCGCCGGGTCAGCACCGCCCGCGCCTACCTGCACCCGGCGAAGTCGCGCCCGAACCTGACCGTCATCACGTCGGCCCATGCCACGAAAATCCTGTTGGAGGGCACGAAGGCCGTCGGCGTCGCCTATGCGAAGGGCGGCAGGGGCGGCAGACCCAAGGAGGTGCGGGCCAATCGGGAGGTGATCCTTTCTGGCGGCACCGTGAACTCGCCGCAACTGCTGCAACTCTCCGGCATCGGCCCGCCCCAGTTGCTGCGGGATTTGGGCGTCGAGGTCCGGCACGCGCTGGCCGGCGTCGGCCAGAACCTGCGCGACCATTACGCGCCGCGCATGACCGCGAAGGTCAAGAATATCGAGACGTTGAACGAGCGCGCCCATGGCGTTCGGCGTGCGTGGGAGATCGCCAAATACTTTGCCGGTGCGAAAAGCATCCTGAACCTCAACCCCTCGATGGTCTATGGCTTCTGGCACTCCGACCCGGCGGCGCGCAGCAACGACCTGCAGTTCATCTTCACACCGGCCAGCTATCACGAGGGCAAGCACGGCGTGCTGGCGGAATGGCCGGGCTTCACCATCGCGGCCTGGCAGCATCGGCCGGAGAGCACCGGCTATGTCCGCGCCCGAACTGCCGATCCCTTCGACAAGCCGGAAATCCAGCCGAACTACCTCGCCCACGAAAGCGACCGCCGTCTGATCGTGGCCGCCATGCGGCTCGCCCGCAAGCTGATGACCACAAAGGCGATGCAGCCGTATTTCGATGGCGAGGAACTACCGGGCTCGCAATACCAAAGCGACGAGGAACTGCTGCAAGCGGCTCGCGAGATCGCTAACAGCACCTACCACATCATGGGCACCTGCCGCATGGCGCCGGACACGGACCCGACGGCAGTTGTCGATGATCAGTTGCGGGTGCACGGCATGCAGGGGCTGCGGGTCATCGACGCCTCGATCATGCCGCGCATGGTCTCCGCCAATCTCAACGCGGGCACGATGATGATCGCCGAGAAAGGCTCCGACCTGATCCTGGGCAAGACCCCGCCGGAGCCGATTGTGCTGCGGGATTAGCGCGCCCGCCCCATTGTCCCCGATCAAGTCCGGGGAAAGAGGGGGAAACAGGTACCTTGCTCACGCAATCCCGGCGCCGCCGCAGACGTCGATCACCTGGCCGGTGACATAGCTGCCGGCTTCGCTCGCCAGGAACAGGGCAGCGCCTGCCACCTCGTCCGGTTTGCCGAAGCGGCGCAGCGGCACGGAGTTGTTGGTCTCCTCCACCCGCACCGGGTCACTCCACAGCGCCTTGGCGAAGTCAGTCTTGATGACGCCTGGCGCGATGGCGTTGGCGCGGATGCCCTGCGGGCCATAGGCCACCGCCAGATTGCGCGCGATCTGGTGCTCCGCCACCTTGCTCACCGTATAGAAGGCGATCGGGATGTTGCCGCGCAGGCCGGAAACGCTGGCGATAATGACAATGCTGCCGCCGCCCTGTTCGATCAGGTGCGGCACGCACATGTGGCAGAGCCAGTAGGTCGACTTGATGTTGATCTCGTAGATCTTGTCCATCGCCGAGTCGGGCATGTCGATGCTCGGCCCGTAATAGGGATTGACGCCGGCGTTCGGCACGCAGATGTCGATGCGACCCCACTTCTCCTTGGTCGCGTCGACCATCGCCTGCAACCGCTCCTTGTCGCCGACATGGCAGGGAAAGGCCCAGGCCTCGCCGCCGCGGTCGGCGTAGTCGCGATTGATCTCCTCGGCGACCTGATCGCAGGCCTCGGCCTTGCGGGAGGAGACGACCACTTTCGCCCCGTACTGCGCATAGCGGGCGGCGATGGCCTTGCCGATGCCTTTGGTGGAGCCGGTGACGATGGCCACTTGGCCGGAAAGGTCGAACAGATCGTTCGCAGGCATAGGTCGAATTCCTCGCAGAGATTTCGGGATTTACGGCTATCGGTAATCCTAAACCAGCCGCTTGCGCAATGGCAGCAGCAAAGCCATCAGCCCCGCCATGATGACCGAGAGCAGGATTAGCGCCGGCGAGAATGCGCCTGTCAGATCATACACCGCGCCCAGGGTCAGCGGCCCCAGCACGCCGCCCACCTCCGCCGCCGAGAAAAACAGGCCGGAGGCAGCGCCGGCATAGCGGCTGCCAACCTCTTTAATCTCCACCAGCAGCAAAACCATGACCGCCATCATACTGGACCGGGCAATGCCTTGCGCGATCAGGCCCAGGGTTATGGTGGCGTTGTCGCGGGTCAACAGCAACAGCGCCGCCAAGCCCGCCGACGCGAACAATCCGGCCAGGATCGGCAGCCGCCGTTCCGGTGTCGCCAGCCGCGGGATGATCAGCGCGCCGGCGACACCGACCGCCGTCGGCAGCGCCGCCCAGATACCGGCCTCCGCCGCACTCATGCCGCCTTGGCGCAGCAGTTCCGGCAGCCAGTTGTTCAGGCCATGGTTGAAGAAGAAAATGCCGACGCTCATTACCAGCATGACCTGCACCGAGGGCATCGCCAGCAGCTTGGCAAACACCGTCAACTGCCGCTCCTTCGGCTGCGCCTTCAACTCGCGCTCGATCTGGCGGGCGCGCGGATGCGCCGACAGCGCCAGCCACGCCAGGCCGCAGGAAAACGCGACGCCGGCGAACAGCAACAGCACGCTGCGCCAATCTTGCCCGAGCCACGGCATCAGCACGCTGTTGGTCAGCGAGTAGGCGATGACGCCGCCGACCGCCGGGCCGGTGACATAGATGCCCATCGCCAAGCCGCGCTCCGAGCCCTTGAACCACAGGCTGATCAACTTCGGCGCTCCGATGGAGACCATCGGCCCGCCGATGCCGAAAATGCCGACCGCCAGCAACAGCGTCCAGAAGTCGATGGCATTGGCCCGCAACACGGCGCTGATCGCGATAAACAGCGCCGATAGCAGCAAGCCGAGCCGCGGCCCCAGCCGGTCGATTACCGCGCCGCAAGGGGCCGCCGTGGCGATGTAGACCAACTGCCACCCGCCCAGCACCAGCCCCATCTCCGCATGGCTCATGCCCAGGTCGCGCACGATGAACGGCACCAGCGGCGCCATAGAGACCGTGGTCAGGCCAAAGCTGAAATACACCAGCCAGACGCCAAACAGGATCGCCCAGCGATAGGGATGGGGCGCGTCGGTATCACCGCTCATGGCCGGGGCAGAAGCAGGCGCGCTCACACCACCTTGCCGGGGTTCATCAGGCCGCCGGGGTCGAGGATGCCCTTGATCGCCCGCATCAACTCCATCTCCACCGGGCTTTTCACCTCGGCGAGTTCGTCGCGTTTCAACTGACCGATGCCGTGCTCGGCGCTGATCGAGCCGCCGAGGTCGCGCACGATCCGGTGCACGACCGCGTTCAACTGCTTCCACTTGGCCAGATAGGTCTGCTTGTCCATATCGACCGGCTGGGTGACGTTGTAATGGATGTTGCCGTCGCCGGCATGGCCGAAGGCGCATGGCCGGCAGCCAGGGATGGCCTCTGCGACCGCGGCGTCGGCACGGGCGATGAACTCCGCCACCCGGCTGACGGGGACGGAGATATCGTGTTTGATGCTGCCGCCCTCCGGAATCTGGCCTTCGACGATGCCCTCGCGGATGCGCCAAAAGTCTTTGGCCTGCTGCTCGCTTTCGGCGAGCGCGGCGTCCAGCACCAGACCGTCCTCGATAGCCTGACCCAGCGTCTCCTCGACGATCTCGCGCAGGCCGGAATTCGTGCGTCCGGCGCTGGCCCGCATCAGCGCGTAGTGCTCGTACACATCGCTGAGTGGATCGCGCACGCCCGGCACATGCTTGATCGCCAGATCGACGCCGAACCGCTCCATGAGCTCGAACGCGGACACCTGATCGCCGGTGGCTGACCGCAGCCGCGACAGCAGGTCGATGACGCCGGGCACGTCGCGCACGGCGGCCAGCGCCGTCACCTCCTCCCGCGGTCGTGGAAACAGCTTCAGCGTCGCCGCCGTGATAATGCCGAGCGAACCCTCCGCGCCGATAAACAGGTGCTTCAGGTCGTAGCCGGTGTTGTCCTTGCGCAGCAGACGCAGGCCATTCCAGATGCGCCCATCGGGCAGCACCACCTCCAGCCCCAGCACCAGATCCCGGGCATTGCCGAAGCGCAGCGTGTTGATACCGCCGGCGTTGGTGGAGAGATTGCCGCCGATCTGGCAGGAGCCTTCGGCACCCAAAGACAGCGGAAACAGCCGGTCGACGTCGGCCGCCGCCTGCTGAATCGTCTGCAGGATACAGCCCGCCTCGACCGTAATGGTGTAATCCATCGGGTCGAGCGCCCGCACCTTGTTCATCCGGCCGAGCGACAGCAGCACCTGGCTCCCGCCATTGTCCGGCGTAGCACCGCCGCAAAGGCCGGTATTGCCGCCCTGCGGCACCAGCGCGATGCCGGCCTTATGGCAAGCGGCGACGATGGCGGCGACCTGCGCCGTCGTCTCCGGACGCAGCAACAGTGGCGAGGCGCCCAGGTAGAGGCCTCGCGGCTCCTTCAGCAGAGGCGCCAGGGTGCCGGGATCGTCGGACCAACCTTTCGGTCCGACAATCGCCTTCAGTGCGGATAAATCGGCCATCGCCAAGCTCACGAAACAACGGAATAGTGGCAGACCAACAGGTTAGCGCCTAAGCGGCCGGGTTGGTCAAGGCCATGCAACGCAACACAGGTGGGCACGGCTTGCATACCGCCGCGTCCGCCGTCGTGCGCCTAGCCGAGCGGCATCGACGGCGGAAGGCACCGCCCCATTATCCCATTATCCGTTCCGCCCCGGCCATGAGCCGGGGCTCGTTTAGTCTCTCTGCGGCCGATATCAGTGCATCATCAGCACGGGCCGTCCGGCGACCTGGAGGATGTGCCGGGTCACGCCGCCCAGGATCATCTCGCGCAGGCGCGAATGGCTGAATGCGCCCATGGCGATCAGGTCTGCCTCCATCTCCCACGCCGCATCGATCAGCGCCTCGCCGGCCGAACGGCCGTCGGGTTCGACCATGCGGACGCTGGCGGTGATGCCGTACCACGCCAGCGACTTGGCGAATGCCTCCAGGGTCTCCGCATCGACAGAGTCGTCATCGACCGAGCAGATCTGCACCATGTCCGCCTGTTTCAGAAACGGCATGACCGCCTTGGCCGCCCGGCTGGATTCGGCTGTGTCGTTCCAGAACACCGCCACTCGCTTGCCCATCGTCGCCAGTTCCTTGCGCGGCGAGAACAGCACTGGCCGGCCGGTGTCGTAAATCGCCGCCTCCGCCGCCGCCGACAGGTCGCCGTCCTCCAGCGACGGCGCCGGCAGAACCACCAGGTCCACCATCTTGCCCATGGTCGCGACGATGCTACCGCTATTGCCGGTCACGTCCACCATCCGCGCCGAAGGCTGCTCACTTGCCGCGGCTTCCTCCACCTCGGGAATGTTTTCACCGCTGCGCCAGCGGTCGAAAACATCGCGGCAACGGGCGGCGGTGGCGGATTCCTCGGTCTCTACCTGCCGCTGCACGGTGTCGATCAGGTCGGCCGAAATCCCTTCGCCAACCATCGGCATGACATTGCGCCAATCGCGCCGCACATGCAGCAGGTCGACATGCACCGGAAAGTTGCGCACCAACTGGCCGACCGCGGCCAAATCGATGACGTCTGTCTTGTCGCCCTCAAGCATTGTCAAAACGGTACGGATGGTCATGGGGAACGGCCTCCTTCTTTGGTCAAGGTCCCGTGCTCTGGTAGCGCCACAGTACGCTCGGCGCAAGAACCGGCGCTGATATAGGTCAATCGGCCCGGCGAAAGTGCGGCCCCGGTGTCACGCCGCGCGATATCGGCTATAGGGTATGCGTTCTCTGCCGAAACCGGACGCCAAGACCATGCGCATCGATTGCCAAACCGAGCCTTCACAATACAAGCACTGGCGCCTGGAAATCGACGGGCACCAGGCGACCCTCTGGCTCGATTTCGCCGAGGATGGCGGCCTGCTGCCCGGCTATGAGTTGAAGCTGAACTCCTACGATTTAGGCGTGGATATTGAGCTCGCGGACGCCCTGCAGCGGCTGCGGTTCGAGCATCCAACGGTCAAGGTCTGCGTGCTGCGCTCCGCCAAGCCGCGGGTGTTTTCCGCCGGCGCCAATATCCGCATGCTGGCCGGCGCCAGCCATGTCCATAAGGTCAATTTCTGCAAATTCACCAACGAAACCCGCAACACCATAGAGGAAGCGAGCGCGGCCTCGGGCCTGAAATTCATCGCCGCGGTCGATGGTGCCTGTGCCGGCGGCGGTTACGAGTTGGCGCTGGCCTGCGACGAAATCCTGCTGGTCGATGACGGCACATCCTCGGTGTCACTGCCGGAGGTGCCGTTGCTCGGCGTGCTGCCGGGTACCGGTGGGCTGACCCGGGTCGTCGACAAACGCCATGTCCGCCGCGACCGGGCCGACGTCTTCTCCACCACCGAGGAGGGCGTGAAGGGCAAACGGGCGGTGGAGTGGCGGTTGGTCGATCAGATCGCACCCCGCTCCAACTTCGAGGCGGCGATAGACGCACGGGTTCTGGAGTTGGCGCACCGCTCGGCCCGGCCGCTGGATGCAGACGGCATCCGGCTCTCGCCCCTGCCGCGGCAGATTGACGACGACGCCATCGCCTATCCGCATCTGGCGGTGGAGATCGACCGCGCCGCTGGCACCGCCCGCCTCATCCTGTCAGGACCAACTGCCGCGCCGCCTGCCGACGCAGCCGCCTTGCACGCGGAGGGGGCCGACGCATGGGGCCTTGCCGCCGCCCGGGAACTCGACGACGCCATCCTGCAATTGCGCCTGAACGAGCCGGAAATCGGCGTCTGGCTGCTGGAAACCCAAGGCGACCCGGCGCTCGCCGTGGCGCACGACGAATTCCTGGCCCAAACCGCCGAGGCCGGCGACTGGCTCGCCGCGGAAATTCGCCATTACTGGAAGCGCGTGCTGAAGCGGCTGGACGTCACCTCGCGCTCTCTGGTCGCGCTGATAGGCCCTGGCTCCTGCTTTGCCGGTATGCTGGCGGAGTTGGCCTTCGCCTGCGACCGCTCCTACATGCTGATCGGCACGCTGGAGGGCGACAACCGCCCGGCGCCGACCCTGACGCTATCACCTGCGAATTTCGGGCCAATGCCGATGGCGAACGGCCTGACACGCCTCGCCACCCGCTTCCTCGGCGATGCGGCGTCGCTGGCCGGGGCCGAGGCGGCGGTCGCCGCACCGATGGATGCAGAAGAAGCGGAGGCGCTGGGCCTCGTTACCTTTGTCCATGACGACATCGATTGGGAGGAGGAAATCCGGGTATTTCTGGAGGAACGCGCCAGCTTCTCGCCAGACGCCATGGTCGGGCTGGAGGCCAACCTGCGCTTCGCCGGGCCGGAGACGATGGAGACCAAGATCTTCGCCCGCCTCACCGCCTGGCAAAACTGGATTTTCCAACGCCCTAACGCCGTCGGCCCCGAAGGCGCGCTGCAACGCTATGGCAGCGGCCAGAAACCGAATTTCGACAAGAAGCGGGTTTAGCCCAGGCTATTTCGGCTGGGGCCGCCGCACCGAAGGCCCAATCATGCGAACCACCTCGCGCGCGTCGTAGGCGTCCTCGTCATAGGTCGGCTTCCGCCCCCTAAACACCAGGATATTGGCGACGGCTTCGTAGCTGGTCGACGGCTGCAGCGTCGTCCCCAGCGACACGCCGATGCCAGTGCCGTGCCGCCTGCCATGCGAGCCGAACACGCCGACGCCTGGGCCATCGCCGTAATAAGAGGTGGTCGGCAGAACATCCTGATCGACGATGCGGAAATAGTCGTTGCCGCTGGCGAGCGTCACCTCAGCAGCCCGGTACAGCAGGTAGCTCTCCACCGTTTCGCGGTCGGTCAGGGTATTGCCGCGGAATTGCACACGATATCGGTTGCCCTCGATCTGCCGCTCGGCATAGCCGGCCCCGCCGTCCACCGACGGTGCATAGGCGGTCGGCCCGCTGCACGCCGTCAGCGCCAACAAGGCGAACGCCGGCGCCAATCGCCGGAACAGGACAGAGGATCGGAGCATCGCCATCGCCTTACGAGCCGTTGCGCGCGGGCCGCCCTGTGCAACCCGCTACGGCAAAGGTGGGGTCGCCGCCGCGTCACTCAAGCCTGGGGCGTTACGGCGGCTACCGCCCGGGCAGCGTCACCGTCATCGCCACACCGCCCAGCCCATGCACCTTGTCATGGCCGCGCACCAGCACCTCCCGCACGCCCGCCGGCACCGCCACTCCGCTCAAAGACCGGGTGAAGGGCTGCTCGTTCACATGCGGGTGGTACAGTACCCGCTCGCCATAGACCGTCTGGCCGTCGAGCGAGACCACGTCCCAGCGGTCGGCGTAGTGCTCCCACCCCTCGTCCGCGTGGCGCAACTCGACGGAGAAGCCGAAGCGGTCGCCACCCTGCGGGTCAACGGCGACGGCCGTCACGTTCACTTCTCCCGCCGCAGCGGCGAACGGCAGCAGGACAGCCAAGCAAATGATCCACAGCGCGCGCTTCGTCCACATTGTTGCTTCTCCGAATCGGTCTAGCTTGAGGATCAGTCAGCCCGTGACTCCACGCGCCGGTCAAGTCACAGCCGCGCGAGCCACGCTGCCGCCCATATTTGCCGCATCGCCTTCAGGACCGCACCCTATGGCCGATCTCTTCGCCAACGCCGCCACCCAATCCGACTACTCCGCCGCCGATATCGAGGTGCTGGAGGGGCTGGAGCCGGTGCGCCGGCGGCCCGGCATGTATATCGGCGGCACCGACGAGGCCGGCCTGCATCACCTGGCGACCGAGATTCTCGACAACGCCATGGATGAGGCGGTCGCCGGCTACGCCACCGTCATCGACATGGAGTTGGCCGCCGACGGCTCGCTCGCCATCCGCGACAACGGCCGCGGCATCCCGGTCGATCCGCACCCGAAATTCCCGAACAAGTCGGCGCTGGAGGTGATCCTCACCACGCTGCATTCCGGCGGCAAGTTCGGGTCGAAGGCCTATGCCACCTCCGGCGGTCTGCACGGCGTCGGCATCTCCGTCGTCAACGCCCTGGCCGAATGGCTGGTAGTGGAGGTGGCGCGCGAGCGCACGCTCTACCGCCAAACCTACAGCCAAGGTGCGCCGGACGGGCCGCTGGCGACCGTCGGCTCCATCGCCAACCGCCGCGGCACGCTGCTGCAGTTCAAGCCGGACCCGGAGATTTTCGGAGCCCGCGCCCGGTTCGTCCCGGCGCGCCTGTTCCGCATGGCGCGCTCGAAAGCCTATCTCTATCGCGGCGTCAAAATCCGCTGGAAGTGTGCGGCGGACCTGCTGCCGCCGGAAAGCCCGACACCGGCTGAGGCGGAGTTGCAATTCCCGAACGGCCTCGCCGATTTTCTGGCCCTGCTGCTGGAGGATCGCGCGCCGGTGCTGCCACTCTATGCCGGCGACCTCACCTTCCCCGGCAACGGCGCGGGCCGCTGCGAGTGGGCGGTTGCCTGGTGCGACGACCACGGCGACCCGCACAGCCATTCCTACTGCAACACCATCCCGACGCCATCCGGCGGCAGCCACGAGAACGGCTTCCGCAACGCATTGCTGCGGGCGGTCAAGGCGTTCGGCGAGCTATCCGGTCAGAAAAAAGCCGGCCAGATCACCGGCGACGACCTGCTCGGCTCTGCCGCCTTTGCGCTATCCGTCTTCATCCCGAACCCGCAATTCCAGGGCCAGACCAAGGAGCGGCTGGACAGCCCGGAGACGCAGCGCCTGCTGGAAGCCAACCTGAAGGACCACTTCGACCACTGGCTCTCCGCCGACCCGAAGGCCGCCACCGCCCTTCTCGGCCATCTAATTGAACGGGCCGAGGACCGGCTGCGGCGGCGAGCCGAGAAAGACCTGCAGCGCAAGACCGCCACCAACCGCCGCCTGCGCCTGCCGGGCAAGCTGACCGACTGCTCATCATCCGGGCCGGAAAACACCGAGATTTTCCTGGTGGAGGGCGATTCCGCCGGCGGCTCAGCCAAGCAGGCGCGGGACCGTAAAACCCAGGCGGTGCTGCCATTGCGCGGCAAGATCCTAAACGTCGCCAGCGCCACGGCGGAGCGTCAGCGGGCCAACCAGGAGCTTTCCGACCTGGTGCAGGCGCTGGGCTGCGGTAGCGGCAAGAGCTTCGACGTCGACCGCCTGCGCTATGAGCGCGTCGTGATCATGACCGATGCCGACGTCGACGGCGCCCACATCGCCAGCCTGCTGATGACGTTCTTCTTCCGCGAGATGCCGGGCCTGATCACCCGCGGCCACCTGTTCCTGGCCCTGCCACCGCTCTACCGCCTGGCGGCGGGCGGCACGACGATTTATGCCCGCGACGACGCGGACCGCGCGCACCATCTGGCCACCACCTTCAAAGGCCGCAAATCGGTGGAAACCAGCCGCTTCAAGGGCTTGGGCGAGATGCCGCCGGCGCAGTTGAAGGAAACTACGATGAATCCCGCCACCCGCACCCTGTTGCGGGTCGATATCGGCCTGTCGGAGGAGGGCACCGGCACCGCCCGCGAAGCCGACGATCTGGTCGAGCGGCTGATGGGCCGCAAGCCAGAATTGCGTCTTGCCTTCATTCAGCAGAATGCCCAATTCGTGGAGAGCCTGGACATCTAGGCATCGAAACCCCTTGCCCTCATCGGCGAGCCATTCAGGAGGGATTGATGCACAAAGTATTGCCGCTTGCTGGGCTGTTGGTGCTTGGCGCCTGCACCGGTGGCTCCAGCATCTACTACTACGATTACGGCCGATATTCCGGCAGCACGGCTCAGTATGCGGCCAGGGATGGCCAGATGCCGCTGGCAGTTTATGGCAATCCGACCGGCGATACCGACGCCGCGTTCGCTGCGGCGGTGGCAAGGGGGTTGGACGGCACCCATGTCGATCACACCGTCCGCTTCGTTCCGATGCAAGCGCCAAATGCCACAGGCTACCGGGTGGTTACGGTGTTCGGCAGTACGAAGAGGGAGTCGATCTGCACCGCAAACCCCGCGACAGGCGCGGCGCCCGGCTCCAATGGCCCGATGGCGGCGGCTTTTTGTCTGGATGAAGAACCGTTGTCGTTCGTACAAGGCCAACTTGCCGGGATGTCAAGTGCGAGCGACCCCGCTTTGCGCACGCACCTCTACGCCGTCGGCCGCGGCTTATTCCCGCTGGAAAATCCAAAAAAAAGATCCGAATTTGGCCGATGAGCTGGGCAGGTTCCGCAAAGCCGCTGTGCTCGACCTTGACTTCAGCGGCGCAGACTGCTAGCCGCTTCGTTACAAATATGCACACAAGCGTGGGCATCCACTTAACCACCATTGCGCGTTAGGCTTATATGACATTCGAAGCCTTGGGACTGAGCGATGAAGTCCTTCGCGCCGTCAAGGATTCCGGCTACACCGAGCCCACACCGATTCAGCGCGACGCCATCCCTGTCGTGCTCATGGGTCGGGATGTGTTGGGTTGTGCGCAGACCGGAACCGGAAAGACGGCGTCTTTCACCCTGCCGATGATCGATATCTTGGCCTCCGGTCAGGCGAAAGCGCGTATGCCGCGCTCGCTGATCCTGGAGCCAACGCGGGAATTGGCGGCGCAGGTCGCCGACAACTTTACCAAATACACGGCCTACCAGAAACTCAATTTCGCCCTGCTGATCGGCGGCGAACGCATGGGCGACCAGCAGCGGGCGCTGGAGCGCGGCGTCGACGTGCTGATCGCCACGCCAGGCCGGCTGCTCGACCTGTACGAGCGCGGCAATATCCTGCTGTCCGATTGCAAGGTGCTGGTCATCGACGAGGCCGACCGCATGCTGGACATGGGCTTTATTCCCGATGTGGAGCGGATCGCCAGCCTGCTGCCACGCATGCGCCAGACGCTGTTCTTCTCCGCCACCATGCCACCGGCGATCCGTAAGCTGGCGGACCAGTTCCTGATCAACCCAAAGGAAATCACCGTCGCCCCGCCGGCCTCCCCGGCCGAGACTGTGGCGCAGCACAAGGTCGTCGTTGCAGAGCGCGACAAGCGCGAGGCCCTGCGCGTGCTGGTGCAGCAGGAGGAGGTGGTGAACGCCATTATCTTCTGCAATCGCAAGCGCGACGTCGACATTCTGGTCAAGTCGCTGCACAACCACGGCTTCGATGCCGCGGGCCTGCACGGCGACATGGCGCAGCCGGCGCGCATGGCGACGCTGGACAAGTTCCGCGATGGCGAGGTGCGCCTGCTGGTCGCCTCAGATGTTGCGGCGCGCGGCCTGGATATCCCGCGGGTCGGGCACGTGTTCAATTTCGACGTGCCGTTGCACGCGGAGGACTATATCCACCGCATCGGCCGCACCGGCCGGGCCGGGCGCAGTGGCCGCTCCTTCACGCTGGTCGCGCCTGACGATGCCAAGCTGCTGGCTGCCGTCGAATCCATGTTGGGCAAGACCATAGAGCAGGTCGAACTGCCCAACTTCGAAGCTGCCGATCTCGAAGGCGGCGACAGCCGCCGCCGCGGCAGAGGCCGGGGCACCGCCTCCAGCAAACCTCGCGACGCCGAAGCCACACCTCGCAGACGGCGTGAGAGCGCCAAACCCTCCGAAAGTGCGAGCCTACAGCCACCCGAGAGCACGAGGGCCAGCCCGAAAGAAAAAGCGGCGCAACCCAAGGAAGCACCGCGCCGGCGCAACCAGCGGCCGCCGCAGGACGACCGCGGCCTTGGCTTCGGCGAGAACGAAGTACCGGCGTTTTTCCTCCAGCCGTCGATCGCTCCCTAGGCCGTAATTCCACCGCGCCCACGGCTCGTCCGGGTCGCCAAACGCCGCCGAACGCCCTAGGATGGCGGCCAACGATCAATCCCGCGACGGAGCACGCATATCATGGGTAAACTCACCGGCCGCACCGCCGTTGTCACTGGCGCTAGCCGCGGCATCGGCCAGGCCATCGCCGAACTGTTTGCCGCCGAAGGCGCGAACGTGGTCTGCGCCGCGCGCACCTTGAACGAGGGCGATCACAAGATGCTGGAGGGCTCCCTCTCCCGCACGGTGGAGGGCATAACGGAAAAAGGCGGCAAGGCCGTCGCTATCACCGCCGACGTGTCGAGCGAGGAAAGCTGCGAGGAACTGATCGTCAAGTCGCGGGAGGCGTTTGGCGCGATTTCGATCCTGGTCAATAATGCCGCCCTGAACTACTACATTCCAACCGAAGACTATCCGACCAACCGCTGGGAGCGCTGCTTCGCCATCAATGTGCATGCGCCGTTTATTCTCTCCAAGCTGGTGCTGCCGGATATGAAGACGGCCGGCCCGAGCGCTATCGTCAATATCTCCAGCGGCTCCGCCATCGGCCCTGGGCGCGGCCCCTATGCTGACCACACCGTGCGCGGTGGCGTCATGTACGGCGCGACCAAGGCAGCGCTGGAGCGCTTCACCCAGGGCATGGCGCAAGAAGTCGCGCACTACGGCAACATCGCCGTCTCGGCCCTCTCGCCCAGCCAGGTGGTACCCACCCCCGGCACCGTCTACTTCAAGCTGGTCGACAGCATGGACGACCCCAAGGGCGAGCACCCGGACCTGATGGCCAAGGCCACCCTGCTGCTGGCCAGCGAACCGGTGGAGCGGGTCAACGGCCGCGTCTGCTACAGCCAGGAAATCCTTAGCGAGTTCGGCTGGATGGAGGGCGCCAAGGGCCGCGGCGTGACCTCGCCCGGCTCCGGATATTCGCAAATCTAAGGGATCGGCATGGAATCGGTTCTCCTGGCGGTAGCCAACGTCGCCACCGGCGCCCTGTTCGGCAGCATGTTGGCGTTCACGGCGTTTTTCGCCCCGCTATCCTTCAAGCTGCTGCCGGAAGGCGTTGCCGACCGCTTTATCCGTGATATCTTCCCGATCTTTTATCTCTACGCCCTGGCGCTCGCCGGCATCGCAACGGTGGCGACGGTGCCGATTCGTATCCCGGAAACCATCGTCATGGCGCTGGTCGCGGCGGGCTTCGTCTTTGCCCGCTACTACCTGATGCCCAAGACCGTTCTGGCCCACGACGAGCGTGAGCGCGGCACTCCCGGTGCGGCGGAGGCGTTCGCCCACCTGCACAAACGCAGCGCCTTCCTGAACATGGTGCAGTTCATTGGCACTTTGGTGGTCCTGGTTCGGTTGGCAGACTGACTTTTTCGGCGACCGGAGCCTCAACGGATGTCCACAGATTCCCTACCCGGGAACCGCATCGTCGTTGTTCTGGCGATTGTGTTGGTCATGTTGATCGCACTGCTGGTCGGCTCTGCGGTGGTGCAGACCGGCGGCGGATCGGCGGTCGGTGGTGGCAAGGCGCTGATCGGTGGGCCGTTCACCCTGGTCGACCACAACGGCGAGACCCGTGCGGACAAGGATTTACGCGGCCAGAACCTGCTGATCTATTTCAGCTTCTCCCTCTGCCCCGACGTTTGCCCGACCGAGTTGGCGAAGATCGCCGCCGCGGTCGATATGCTGCCCGCAGAGATCGCGGCGCGGGTGCGGGAGGTGTTGTAGCCGGGGAAGCTATTCCTTCTCGACCAGGCGGCCCTCGACATACTGATGGACGATGGAGGCGAGCAGCGTCTGGTAGGGAATACCCAACTGCATCGCCCTGACCTTCAGTTTCGATAGGTCGGTCACCGCCAGGCGCGTGGTAATCGGTTTTTTCGGCGGATTGATCGTCGCCCGGGCGATGGCCTGAAGCTCCGCCTTGCGCTCCGGTGTAAGGGTATCGACCCAATCGCCCCGATCAATACCCGCTTCGATTTCCTCGATCAGCTCGCGTTCTTCGTCGTCATAGAACGGGCCGTTTTCATCCGTCTCGCGCACTTTCGGCATGGTCAAGTCTCCAAGTATCGCCGGTTCAGTTTGCGGCTTCTATAGGCTGTCTTCAAAAACACCGTATCCGATTGTTCGACAAACGGCACTCCGACCGCATATCCGCCCAGCCGGACCACATAATACCCTTGGTTGGAATAGCTTGGGCTGGGGTTTTGCATGGTGGCGAGCAGATCGCCGTCCTCGATGGCCCGAATAACGTCCTCAAATCCAAAACCCCGATTGTGACGCAGCCACTCGTTTTTCTCGGGGTCCCAATGGTAGGTCTTTGCCATTCGGCTATTGGTATGTACATTGTATGCATAGTTCAAGCTTGCAAGCCCTGGCGGAACCACGCCCATGACATCGATGATCACCGAGCAATCGCCCATCCGCTTCTCTGCCCCGCTGCCGGATGCCGTCGACGTCGTGGTCATTGGCGCAGGCGTCGCAGGCACCGCGACGGCCTATTTCCTGGCCGAAGCGGGTCAGCGGGTGTTGCTCTGTGAGAAAGGCCGGGTCGCGGGCGAGCAATCCAGCCGCAACTGGGGCTGGGTGCGGCAGCAGGGCCGTGATTGGGCCGAATTGCCGATCATGATGGAGAGCAACCGCATCTGGCGCGGCCTGGCGGAGCGCACCGGCGAGGCGGACCTGGCGTTTACGGAACGCGGCTGCCTCAACCTCGCCAGCACTCCAGAAGTCATGGCGAAGTATGAGGCCTGGCACGAGACCGCCAAGCAGCACCAACTCGACACGCGCCTGCTGACGGCGGACGAGGTCGCCCGCGACTTCCCGTATATCGCGCCGCCGGCGGGTGGCAAGTGGCTCGGCGGCACGATCACGCCCAGCGACGGCAAGGCGGAACCCTTCGTCGCCGTCCCGGCCCTGGCGCGAGCGGCGGAGCGCGCGGGCGCCGTTATCATCGAGGACTGCGCCGTCCGCACACTGGATCTGGCCAACGGCAGGATCGCCGGCGTCGTGACCGAGAAAGGCCGCGTCGCCTGCCGCCAGGTCGTGCTGGCCGGCGGCGCCTGGAGCACGCACTTCGCGCACAATATGGGCCTGGCGCTGCCGCAGCTCACGGTTCGCTCGACCGTCGCGCGCACCGAGGCGGCGCCGGATGTCTATGGCCCGAACATCTCCACCCCCGGCCTGACCATGCGGCGGCGCGCCGATGGCGGCTACACGGTGACCAGCGGCGATCTGGCCGAGCACTTTATCTCGCCCAACTCCATCCGCTGGCTCGGCAAGTACCGCAAGCTGCTAAAACTCTCCGCCAAGGACGTGAAATTGATCGCGATGGCGCCGAAAGGCTACCCCGGCGCCTGGGGCACGCCCCGCAAGTGGAAAGCCGATGAGCAGAGCCCGTTCGAGCGCCGCCGCGTGCTGAACCCCGATCCCTCGCCCGTCGTCGTCAAGCGCATTGAGGAAAGGCTGCCGCAACGCTTCCCGAAGCTGGCCGGCACCAAGATCGCGGAAGCCTGGGCCGGCATGATCGACGTGACGCCAGACGCCGTGCCCTATATCGCCGAGGATCACCGCCAGCCTGGCCTGTTCCTGGCGACTGGGCTCAGCGGCCATGGCTTCGGTATCGGTCCAGCGGTCGGGCGGGTGATGGCGGATTTGGTGTTGGACCGGCCCTCCGGCCACGACCTCAGCCGCTTCCGCACCGACCGCTTCTCCGACGGCAGCACGATTGAGCCTGGACCGTATTAGAGCAATTTCGCCCAACTCACCCGACCCTATCAGGTTGGTCCGGTAACGCGCTTGCGCTTAAACAGGGCGGGGATCCGGCTTTGCAACATATGCCGCATGAAACCGATGGCCGGTTTCTCGACAACTTGTGCGAAAATGACGCCACCGGTAACTGCCGCTCCGATAGCCACGATCATCGTTCCAGCCTCGTGGATAATTCCATAAATGTACAGGCGTTGTAGAATTTCTCCAAGTATGATCAAAATCATACCATGAATCAAATACAAACTGTAGGTTGAATCGCCGACTAGCCGAAATACATACGGCACGGTCCACCGCCTATATAAATCCATACCCGCGACCCCGTATATTAACACGCCACTGGCAAGACCAAATGTGACCTTCCCAAGCAAAGAGTTAGTCGCGTACTCATGAGAAATATCCATATAAAATCCGAAAATGAATCCACCTACCCCTATAACAATTGCTATGATTGAATACTTTATCCAACCACGCAATATTATTTCTGCCACTATCATTCCAATAAAAAATTCAAGTTGGAAGCCGAACCAATCATAACGAAATGGGTGTGGAATCGGTTCAACTAAATAACGCCACGCAACGGCCCCAAGCCAAATTGTCCAAAGGATAATGCCAATACGCCGAGACAGGATCATTATCCCAAACATTATATAGAAGAACATCTCGTGCTCTAAGCTCCATCCAACACTAACGACAGGCCCGTCAGGTTGAGGGATGAAGAGCAGTGAACGGACGATGACAGAAAGTTCCTGTTCGCGACCATCAGCAGTGGGTGAAAAATAAGTTAAAACAACAAATAACCCCGTAATAATCCAATACGCTGGCACCAACCGGGTCAGCCTTCGTCCAACATACCGAAAAAATCTGTCTGGTCGCCCAATATCTACCTTATGGACATAATAGATAATAAAACCACTCAGTACAAAAAAGAAATCCACTCCAGTTCTACCAACCTGGAACATCTTGTTAATTTGGAAATCTAATTCGCCACTCTGAACAGCTTGTTCATTCAACATCCCAGAATGAACAAACACCACCAATAACGCTGCGAACCCCCGGCAGGCCTCAATTCCCCAAAGCCGCTCACCCGCCCGCATCACCGGCGCCTTCGTGGTGGCGTTGGTCATCTGTTACCTTCTTTCTGAACGCGACAGCGTCTCATAACGGTCCGATTTGGCGACTGGCTTGATGCGGGTCCTGGCAGCATAACTTATTTTATTACGCTTTTCCCTACCCGTTTTGACATGACCTTTCGAGAGGTTATCGTGCGCAGAAGTGACGCGCGCTTCTCCGACGGCAGCACGATTGAGCCTGGACCGTACTGAGGCACGGGTCTAGGTTCCGCGGGAACCGATAGAACCGATGGAGACCAGCATCATGACTCAGCCAGGCGGCGTGTGGGTGGCGGCGTTGACGCCGATGAACCCCGATCTCTCCCCCGACACCCAGAAGTTCGTGGCCCACTGCAAATGGCTGCTGGGCCAAGGGGCGAACGGATTGGCGGTTCTGGGCACGACCGGCGAGGCGAACTCGTTCAGCGTCGCCGAGAAGCGCAAACTGCTGGATGCGGTGGCGGCTGGCGGTATCAGCGGCGATCAGATGTTGCCGGGCACTGGTTCCTGCGCCATTCCCGATACGGTGGAGATGACCAGGCACGCACTCAGCCACGGCGCTGCCGGCGTCGTGATGCTGCCGCCATTCTACTATAAGAACGTCAGTGACGACGGCCTGTTTGCCGCCTATTCCGAGGTGATCCAGCGGGTCGGCGATGACAAGCTGCGGGTGTATTTCTACCACTTCCCGGCGATGTCCTCGACGCCGATCAGCCACGACCTGATCGAGCGGCTGCTGAAGGCCTATCCGGCGACCATTGCCGGCATCAAGGATAGCTCTGGCGACCTGAATAATATGCTGGAGATGTGCCGCCGTTTCCCTGGTTTCGGCGTGTTCGCCGGCTCGGAGCAGTTCCTGTTACCGGTGTTGCGCGCCGGCGGCGTCGGCTGCATCTCGGCTACCGCCAACGCCACCATCGCCATGTGCGCCGAGGTTCTGGCCAAGCAGAACGATCCGGGCGTCGATGCACTCCAGGAAGAACTCACCGCCCAGCGCCTGGCGCTGCAAAGCCAGGTGCTGATCCCGGCGCTGAAATCCGTCGCAGCCCGCCGCACCGGCGACAAGGGCTGGCTCACCGTCCGCCCGCCGGTCGCGCCGCTGAGCGCAGCCAACGAGGCTGCCTTGTTCGCAGCGCTCGACGGCACCCAGTTCAAGCTGGCGGCTTGAGCCGACGATGCAGGCCTACCGCTATCTGACCGGCAGGGACGACTCGGCCTTCTGCCACCGGGTGACGGAGATGTTGAACCGCGGGTGGGAGCTTTACGGCCCCCCCACGCTGACCTTCGATGCAGCCCGCGGCATCATCATCTGCGGCCAGGCGGTCGTGAAGGATGTGCCCGGCCGTGAGTACGAGCCGGGCATGGAGCTGGGCAGGCTGTAACGCCTCCCGCTTGGACGACGGCACCAAGCGTCAGATCAGCAGCAGCAGGATCAGAAAGGCCACGGCTGAGCCAATCAGCGGGTAGATGCTGTCGGGGAGGGTGTGAAGCGGGGACAGGTGGTAATTCATGGGTAGGTCTCCTTTTCGGTACCTACCTCATTTGGTGTGTCAGCTTGTCACATGCGCGTCACGTCGCATCACATCGAATTGAAAGCCGTCAGGGGCCGAAAGCAGCAGGGGACGTCCCCGTCCTGTAGGTCATGGATACTTGCGCCATGGGCCATTACCGACCCTTGAACACCGGCTTGCGCTTCTCGACGAAGGCCAACATCGCCTCCTTGCTGTCCTCGTATTGGCCCAGTTCCGCTGTCATGTTCTGCTCGAAGCGGTAGCCGTCGCGCAGGCTCATCTCCTCGATGGTGTTGAGCGCGTGTTTGGCCAGCACCACGGCAATCGGGCTTTTCGAGGCGATCTCAGCCGCCAGAGCCATGGCCGTCGGCATGAGTTCGGCCAGCGGCACGCATTGCTCGACGATGTTCAGCGCCTCCAGCTCTCGCCCAGTCAGACGCTGGCCGGTGAACATCATCCGCCGCGTCTTCGAATGGCCGAACAGGCGCATGGTGTGCCGGCCGCCGCCCAGCAATCCAACGTCGATTTCCGGCAGGCCGAGGCGCGCTTCCTCAGCCGCCAGCAGGATATCGCAGGATGCCGCCACCGCCAGGCCGGCCCCCAGCGCCGGGCCGTTGATTGCGCCTATCACCGGCTTTTTGCATTCCATGATGGCGTGAAAGCATTCCCTGGCCCGGCGGCTGTGCTGCCAACGGTCGCCGGGTTCACGGGCGCGGCCGCCCCGGCCGCGCAGGTCCGCCCCGGCGGAAAAGCATTTGCCCTCGCCGGTCAGCACGACGACGCGCACGTCCGGCGTGTCGCTGATCATATCGAACACGAGCGTGACCTCGTCGTGAAACCGCTGGTTCTGCGCGTTGACCGGCGGGTTGTTCATCGTAACCGTGGCGATATGGTCGGCAATTTCGACCCGAACGACGCTTAAGTCGGCGAATTCTGACATCTTGGCGGTTCCTCATCTGCAAATAGCGATTACCGCAACGCTAGAGGTTCGGCGCCGGGCCGTCTATCGGCCTTTGCCATAGCGGCACGCGTCAGCCGGTATCGGGCTAGGCTCGCCTCGCCCGGAACTGGCCGAGGTTGACGAACACCAGCCCCGCCACCATCAGTCCGATGCCCAGCCAGACCAGCGGGCTATGCCGCTCGCCAAAAACGATCATGCCGGCTACTACGCCAATCGTCACCACCAGATAGCTGACCTGGCTCAGATAGACGGCGCCGGCCATGCGAATGATCTGAAAATACAGCACGTAGGCCACACTCGATGACACGCCGAGCCACAGCACCATCGGGCTTCCAGGCCAGATGTCGGGCCAGGGAATGGTGGCGGTGCCGCTCGCCAGCATTCCGACCAGAAAGAACACGGTGGAAATGCCCAGAAAACCAGTCGCCAGCGTCATCGAGTCGGTCTCGTGCGGCATGTACCGGCTGATAATGACGGCGGTGATGCCATAGAGGAACGGTGTCAGCAGGCCCAGCGCCACCCAAGGCGCCATCCCCGCCTCCGGCAGGCTGTTCGCCGGCAACAGGATCACCAGCGCGCCGACCAGACCCAGGGCGATGCCGCCGGCGCGCAGAACCTGGAACCGCTCCTGTCTTGCAACAAGCGCGATGGCATAGGTAAACACCGGTGCCGTGGCGATCATCGTCGACAGGATGCCAGCCGGCACATACTGAACGACGATCAAATTGTTTAACGCCGGGATCGAAAAGCCGATCAGCCCGCTCGCCAGATAATAGCGCAGATGGCGCGCATCCAGCGGCGGCGGCTTGCGTCGGATGATAGAGACCCCGCACAGCACCAGAAACGCGATCAGCGAATACCAGAAGACGACCGAAAAAGGCCCGAACGCCTGCACCGCCAGCTTCGCGGACGTGATGGAAACGCCCCAGATCGAACCGAGGACGAGCAAAAAGACGAGCGCCAGCCCCATCGCCGCGGACTAGCCGTCGTGGCCATCCACCAGGATGAAATGACCATCGGCAGCGCCGTCTCGCAACGCTTTCGCCGCCTGATAGGTATCGGAATTGTAGAACTCGCGGGCGCGGTCCATAGACTCGAATTGGATTACGACCACCCGCCGCGTTTCCTCCGGCCCCTCCAGGGTTTCCATATCGCCGCCGCGCACGATGAATTTGCCGCCGAACGCCGCAACCGCCGCCGGCGTGGCCTCGCGATACTCGGCATATTGGTCGGGATCGGTAACATCCACACGGGCGATAACGTATGCTGGCATGGCGCAATATCCTTTGAAAAATGGCTGTCTCGACGGAAGTTCAATAGCGCGATGCGCCTCCGGGCGATAGACCATAGGGCATGTGAAGGCTGTAAGCAGCCAGCAAGTATCTCTTGGAGGAGACACCCATGACCGATGAATTGTTCCCGGTCCCGGCGTCCGTTGCGCAGGCAGCCCATGTCGACCGCGCGGCCTACGAAGAAATGTACCGCCGCTCGGTCGAAGACCCGGAAGGCTTCTGGGGCGAGCATGGCAAGCGCATCGACTGGTTCAAGCCGTACAGCAAGGTAAAAGACGTCTCCTACGGCAAGGACGACCTGCATGTGCGCTGGTATTATGACGGCACCACCAACGCCGCCTACAACTGCCTGGACCGCCATTTGGAGAAACACGGCGACCAGACGGCCATTATCTGGGAAGGCGACGATCCATCTGAGTCCAGGCACATCACCTACCGCGAACTGCATGCGGACGTGTGCAAATTCGCCAACGTCCTGAAGTCGCAAGGCGTGAAGAAGGGCGACCGCGTCACGGTATATATGCCGATGATTCCGGAGGCCGCGGTAGCGATCCTGGCCTGCGCCCGCATCGGCGCCGTGCACTCCGTCGTGTTCGGCGGCTTCTCGCCGGAAGCGCTGCATGGCCGGATCGAGGATTGCGACTCGAACCTGGTCATCACCGCCGACGAGGGGCTGCGCGGTGGCCGCAAGGTGCCGCTGAAGGCTAACGCCGATCAGGCCATACTGCATTGCCGCAAGGAGGTGCGCTGTATCGTCGTGAAGCGCACCGGCAACGCGGTCACCTTCGTCCAGGGCCGCGATGTCTGGTATCACGAGGCGATGGCGGAGGCTTCGGCCGACTGCCCGGCGGAGCCGATGGGTGCCGAAGACCCGCTGTTCATCCTCTACACCAGCGGCTCGACCGGCAAGCCGAAGGGAGTGCTGCACACCACTGGCGGCTATATGGTCTTCACCTCGATGACCCACGAATACACCTTCGACTATCGCGAAGGCGAGGTGTTCTGGTGCACAGCCGATGTCGGTTGGGTGACGGGGCACAGCTATATCATCTACGGCCCGTTGGCGAATGGCGCGACGACGCTGATGTTCGAGGGCGTGCCAAACTATCCCGATAACAGCCGCTTCTGGCAGGTCTGCGACAAGCACAACGTCTCGATCTTCTACACCGCGCCGACCGCGATCCGCGCGCTGATGCGCGACGGCGACGAACCGGTGAAAAAGACCTCGCGCCAATCGCTGCGCATCCTCGGCACGGTCGGCGAGCCGATCAATCCGGAGGCATGGCTCTGGTACTACAAAGTCGTGGGCGACAGCCGCTGCCCTATCGTCGACACCTGGTGGCAGACCGAGACCGGCGGCCACCTGATCACGCCGCTGCCGGGCGCCACCGACCTGAAGCCCGGATCGGCCACCCTGCCGTTCTTCGGCATCAAGCCGGCGCTGGTTGACGATCAGGGCGCACTGCTCGACGGCGCCGCCAACGGCAATCTGGTGATCCTGGATAGCTGGCCCGGCCAGATGCGCACGATCTTTGGCGACCACGACCGCTTCGTCGAGACCTATTTTTCGATCTATCCTGGCATGTATTTTACAGGTGACGGTGCCCGCCGAGACGAGGACGGCTATTACTGGATTTCCGGGCGGGTCGACGACGTGATCAACGTCTCCGGCCACCGCATGGGCACCGCCGAGGTTGAAAGCGCGCTGGTCGCCCACCCAAAGGTGGCGGAGGCTGCGGTTGTCGGCTATCCGCACGACCTGAAGGGACAAGGGATTTACGCCTACGTGACTCTGAACTCAGGCGTCGAGTCATCCGACGATCTGCGCAAGGAGTTGGTGCGCTGGGTCCGGACCGAGATCGGGCCGATTGCCTCGCCCGACCTGCTGCAATGGGCGCCGGGTCTGCCCAAGACCCGCTCCGGCAAGATCATGCGCCGCATCCTGCGCAAGATCGCCGAGAACGACTTCGGCAACCTCGGCGACACCTCCACCCTGGCGGAGCCGCAGGTGGTCGACGATCTGATCGAGAACCGGCAGAACAGGTAGGCGGTCGGCAATGAGAGCTTGTCGGTCTCAGGTGCTTGAAGTGCTTCGCCCTGAGCCCGTCGAAGGGCGGACACCAGCGGCATGAACTCTTCACCCTAACCTTGAGTAGGGCCGAACGGCCCGTATCGAGAGGCCGGACTCAGATGTTCCTCGATACACCGGCTTCGCCGGCACTCGGAATAAAGCGGCGGCAGAAGGCCCCGTTTCAATGCGGTCGGTACAAGCGACTGGAATGAAGCGGGCGCACCTACTGCCGGCCCCGTACCAGCCTGGTCCCGGCCACCAGCGCCTCCAGCTTGCGCACGTCCAGCCAGCCGCCACTGGTTGGCGGGCCTATCCTTAGAGGGGTATTAGAGGCTCAGCCATGTGCACCTAGAACACCATATTGCCATAAAAATCATAAAGTTATGCGATTCTATCTTCAACCCTGAAAACATAACCACGCGGACTGAAAATTCGTGTGTCGGTGGTTCGTGTTAAACCCAGTGAAGCAATAGCAGCGAAGCTCCAGCGAGGGCCGGCCTCGGCAGTGAGCTTGCTGTGAACCTGTCCGACCCCGCAATCTATCCGAAAAGCGAGCTTGAGAGGAAAAGGGTCTCGGTATAACCTCTTGACTTCCTTGGTGAGCCCGACAGGATTCGAACCTGTGACCCACTGATTAAAAGTCAGTTCCGGCACGAATTCTAAGCTCTTGTTTAAGTGACAAATTCACCGGAACGGCTCATTAATAGGCTGTTTTATCACGAATTTCATTGCATGCTAACTGACA
>CAXBDI010000036.1:0-33802 GCA_963974445.1 uncultured Alphaproteobacteria bacterium | reverse complement strand
GCGAAGCCGCCCTGATCGTCCATGGTCGCCGCATCGATATAGATCGACAACAGGCCGTTGGCGAAGGGCTTGCCCGGAGGGCCAGCGGTGCCGTTGCCGGTCAGCGCACCGCCCAGCAACTCGCACATCAGCGCCAGGCCAGAGCCCTTGTGATCGCCAAACGCGCGGATCGCGCCCTTGCCGTCGCGCAGGTCGACCGGCGCATCCGGCCCGGCCTTGCCATACAGCGTCTCCGGATCGGTGGAGAGCTGGCCGTGCTCGTCAATCAGCGCGCCCTCCGGCAAGGCTTTGCCGCCCTTGGCCGCGACCATCACTTTGCCCTCCGCGACGATGGAGGTGGCGAAATCGAGGATCACCGGCGGCTCGCCCTTGCGCGGGACGCCGACGCAGAACGGCGCAGTCGAAAACCGCCGCTCGGTGCCGCCAAAGGGCGCGACCAGGATGGAGCCGCGGGCGTTGGCGAAATGCACCGAGACAAACCCTGCCTCCGCCGCCTTGATCGCCCAGGAGCCTACCCGTCCGATATGGCCGGCATTGCGGAGCGCGACGATGTAGCAGCCGTTCTGCTTTGCCCGCTCCAGACCGAAGTCGACCGCCTGCTCCGCCACTGTGTGGCCCATGCCGTAGTCACCATCGAGCACCGCCATCGCCGGGTTCTCGCTGACCACCTTGATGGTGCGGCCCGCCTTGAACAGGCCCTGCTCCAGCCACGAGACATAGCGGCCGGTGCGCAGCACGCCGTGGCTGTCATGCCCGGTCAGGTTGGCGTCGAGCAGGTAATAAGCGATCCGCTCCGCCTCTTCCCGGTCGCATTCGGTATGTTCGAAGATGCGCGCGATCAGCGCCTGCAGGCGGTCGGCGGCAATGACAACGGTCATGTGTTTCCTCTGGGGCTATTTCCTGTGGGGTTTTGCCGCCATCATGGCGAGACACCCGCCCTTCGACAAGCAAAGAGCCATAGCCATGCCGACCCAAGCCGAAAAAGCCGCTGCCTTCCGCGACCTGCACACCGCACCGGGCAGTTTTGCCTTGCCCAACCCCTGGGATGTCGGCAGCGCCAAAATGCTGGCTGGCATGGGCTACAAGGCGTTGGCCACCACGTCCGCCGGCATGGCCTGGGCGATGGGGTTGCTGGATAGCGAGGTCGACCGCGACCTAGTGCTGGAGCATTGCCGCGCACTGTCGAGCGCGACCGACCTGCCGCTCGCCGCCGACCTGGAGGACTGTTTCGGCGAAACACCCGAGGCGGCAGCGGAGACCATCACACTCGGCGCGGCAGCCGGCCTGGTCGGTGGCTCAATCGAGGATTGGGCGCCCGGCCGCGGCAGCGACGAACCGCATCTGCGCGCAATGGAGGAAGCGGTCGAGCGGGTGCAGGCGGCAGTCGAAGCCGCCGGCGCCCTGCCCTTCCCCTTCATGCTCTGCGCCCGGGCCGAGAACCATATCCGCGGCGTCACCGATCTGGCCGACACAATCAAGCGCCTGCAGGCCTACCAGGAGGCCGGGGCCGACGTGCTCTACGCGCCGGGGCTGCAAACGCTCGACGATATCCGCATTGTGCTGGCGGAGATCGACCGGCCGTTCAATATGCTGATGGGCGGAGCGACCGGCTTCCACACCATGGCGGAGCTGGAGGCGCTGGGCGTGAAACGCGTCAGCATCGGCGGCGCCTTCGCCAACGCCGCCTTCAGCGCCTTCATCAAAGCGGCGAAGGAGGTGCTGGAGCAAGGCACCTTCACCTTCCGCAACGACTTCGCACCCAGGGACGAGATTGCAGGCTTGTTGCGGCTGTAGTCTCGGCCATCAAATACACAACTGTTTCCCGGGCTAAGCGCGGCGCAGACCCGGGACCTCCTGCCGAGGCAAGCTTTGGCCGCGGAGCCATCCCCCGGCCAGAGGTTCCGGCTCTCGCCTGCGGTTCGGCCGGGAAGCATGGAGGTTTGGTCTAACCCAACACGTCCCACTTCTGGCCGATGCGATCCAGCGAGACGAAGTCTTTCAACTCGCCGCGCCCGACCGGGCCGAAATTGCCCATGGGATAGCCGATGGGGATGATGGCGTAGGAGAGCCAGCCGTCTGGGATTTCCAGCGCCTTCTCGGTCTCTTCCGTGTAGATCAGGTGGCGGGTGGTCAGGTTCGCACCCAGGCCCAGCGCCCGGCAGGCCAGCAGGATATTTTGCACAGCCGGATAGATCGAGGCGCCGGACATGCGCGACGGCAGGCTGTCGCCACCCTTCAGGCAGCAGACGATCCAGACCGGCGCCTCGTGGAAATGGTCGGTCAGGTATTCGACAGCCAGGTGCTGGCGGTGGTATTTCTCCGCGTCCGAGCCCGGCGGCGGCGCGCTGGTGGCGTAGCGGGGGCCGATGACCTCGTCCAAGGCTTTTTTGTACCAGACCTGGACCTTCTTCTTCATCTCCATGTCCTTGACCACGACAAAGTGCCAGGGCTGGTTGTTGCCGCCGCTGGGCGCGCGGATCGCAGAGTCCAGAATCTTCACCACCAACTCATCCGGCACCGGGTCAGGCTTGAGGCGGCGCATGGCCCTCATGGTGTGCATGACGTCGAAAATGTCTTGGCTGGCGAGGTCGATCGGCGCTTTGGCCATGGTGGCGGGTCCTCAGGCTCGTTAAGGTTCGCCGCCAGTCTAGGCCATAGAGCGCCATGCAATCCAGCGCCTCGCCTCGCGCCCTTGCCATGCCAGCCCGGCCTTGCGCTAGAATGCGGCGTGACCGAGATCAAGCCCTCGATTGGAGCCAGACGCATGCCCCTGCCCCTCGCCACCAAATCCACCTTCGGCCTGCACGCGCAACTGCCGAACCCCGCCGAGGCCCGCAAGCTGGTGAAGGCGGCGGAGGACGGCGGCTATTCCACCATTGCAGTCGGCGATCATCTGGCCTTTGCCCTGCCGATCCTCGACCCGTTCGTGCAGTTGGCGCAGGTCGCGACCCTA
Organism: uncultured Alphaproteobacteria bacterium; assembly: GCA_963974445.1. Lineage (GTDB taxonomy): Bacteria > Pseudomonadota > Alphaproteobacteria > Bin95 > Bin95 > JACKII01. The sequence goes on along the minus strand of CAXBDI010000036.1, from coordinate 30,849 downwards.
TCGGAGACCTTGAAGGTGCAGACCTCGGTCTACCTGCTGCCGCTGCGCCATCCGACACCGGTGGCGAAGCAGGCCGCGACGCTGGACCGGATCAGCGACGGCCGCTTCGTCTTCGGCCTCGGCGTCGGCGGCGAGTTCCCGGGGGAGTTCGCCGCCGCCGGCGTGCCGCACAACCAGCGCGGCGCGCGCCTGAACGAGGGCATTGAGGTATTGCGCAAGCTCTGGACCGGCGAGCCGGTGGCGCACGAGGGCAAGCACTTCTCCTTCCCGGAGACGCAAATGCTGCCGAAACCGGTGCAGGCGGGCGGCCCGCCGCTTTGGGTCGGCGGACGGACGGAGGCGGCATTCAGGCGCGCCGGCACGCTCTGCGACGGCTATGTCAGCTATGTCGTGACTCCGGACCAGTACCGCGACGCCCTCGCGGCCATCGCCGGCCACTTCGAGGCCAGCGGGCGCACTTTGCCGGAATACGGCACGTCGCATTTGCTATTCATGCGTCTCGGCAAAACCTATGAGGAGGCGTTCGAGGCCGCCAACGCGCTGCTGTCGAAGCGCTACGCCATGGACTTCACCAAGCCGACCAAACGCTATGCCGCACTAGGCCCACCCGCCGATATCGCGGGCTTTCTGGAGCAGTTCCATCAGGCCGGCTGCCGCCATTTCGAGATCGACTTCCTCGGCACGCCCGAAGAACGCGACGCGCAGATCGAGCAGTTCGGGCGGGAGGTGCGGCCTCTGCTAAGCTTTGCCTAGAGGATCGGGCGCCGCTCTAGTTGGGCGTGTAGGGTTTTGTGCGGCGATGGCGAAGCTTGAGGGCCTTGCAGGCTTTGGCAAAGTCCCGGGATGTGTAGCAGGAGCCGTAACACCTCCGAAATGACGCGCTGATGGAGGCCATTGCCGCCGATGAACCCGTGGCTCACCATGTAGCGGGCACGTTGCCGTTCGGGAGCCGAGAAGAGCGCGATCGTCGCGTTGACGTGCGCCAGGTCATGCTTCGAATGGGCGATCTGCGCCTCGCAAACCTTGATCCGCTCCAGGAGCTCGGCACGCTTCTGCGTCAACGCCGGGATGACCCGGAAAACTGTCCATCAAAGTGAAGCAACTAATAATTGTTTTTAACCTTTGTATTCTTGCAAACGTTGTCATACGCTGTCATCGCGTATGTCGGTCTGGAAAATCATAAGGGTGCAATCGATCAGCCGCTTCGGACGGTCGCCTGCACTTGTGCTCATCCCAGATAAGGTCCACCGCTATTGCGTGAGTGCCAGCCTCGTAGCAGGCTGCCGCTCACGCAAGACAAGACCAGGAGGACACCCCGTGGCAGAGCATCTATTGGTCGACGTGAGCGATGGCATCGGCACCCTGACCCTGAACCGCCCCGAAAAACTGAACGCGTTTACCGACGGCATGTTGCATGCCCTGGTCGCAGCGCTCGACGATTTCGAGACGCGCGACGATGTCCAAGTCGCCATCCTGACCGGCGCTGGCGGCGGTTTCAGTTCCGGCGGCGATATCAGCGGCATGGGGGCAGGCCACGAGGCAGAGCCGCACCAGACCAAGGCGCACATATGGCGGGGTATTCAGGCTTTTCCGAAGCGCGTCGCCCGCTTCGAAAAGCCAATCCTGTGCGCGGTGAACGGTGCGGCGGTCGGCGGCGGCATGGACCTGGCGCTCGCCTGCGACATCCGCATCGCCGGCGCCAGCGCGCGGTTCTCCGAGAGCTATGCCAAGATCGGCCTGGCGCCGGGCGGCGGCGGCGCCTATTTCCTGCCGCGGCTGATCGGCAAGGCGCAGGCGCTGGAATTGCTGTGGACCGCAGACTTTGTCGATGCCCAGACCGCCCTGGAGTTAGGCTTGGTCAACCACGTCTACCCCGATGACCAGTTGATGGCCGAGACGGTAAAGCTCGCCAAACGCATCGCCGGCCAGCCGCCGCTCTCGGTCCGGCTGATCAAGCGGCTGGTCGATCAGGGCCTGCGCTCCGACATGGATACCGCCTTCGATCTGGTCAGCAGCCACATCGCCATCCTGCGCTCCGGCCCGGATCACCAAGAGGCCATCGCCGCTTTCAGGGAAAAGCGGCCCGGAAAGTACAAGGGGTTTTGACGACTGACCGAAGGAAAACGCCCGGCAGCCTACGCCATGTTCAACTCGTGCAGGGCCTTGACGAGTTCGGGATGCATTGTCCACTTCCAGCCATCGTCAAAGTTCTGACTGAGGTCGCCCCAGGCCAAATAACCCGTGTAGAGGAACGTGTCCGGACGGTCCGCTGCCTCCGGCACCGGCAACCCGAGCTTCGCACCCATCTTCTTGCCGAGCGCGCCATAGCGGAGGTTGGCGGTGCGATAGCTGGCATAGCCGGCGGCTTTGCCCAACTCTCCCGATGTCATCGTCGCGTTTGGCGCATTGGCATGGGCATTCAGAAGCAGCTTTTCGATGTCGGTCAGCTTGATCACTTCCAGCGCATCCCGGAATTCTTCCGGCAGCGCCACGGCAAAGCCGCAATCGGTGCGGCGCTTCTCCATGATTTCGGTTTCGCTTTCCTCAATCGAGGCGACCACCTTCTCGATCGCCTCATCGACCGTCGGACCGACCGATTTGAAACTCGGCCTTCCCTTGGGGTCAAGGGCAACTGCCTGGCTTTTGCCGTTCAACAGGCCGCCGATCACCCGATATTTGCCGACAGGCACTTCCTGACGTTCTTGCATGGAATAGTCCTTCTACCACCATTCGGTCTGAGGCCATTCCTCTCCCGCTTATATTAAGTTGCCCCAACCTAGCCCTTTTTCAAGTTCCGATCCAGTCGCCGTCAAAGGCGACACTCTGCGAGCAGTTGAGGCGTCAGCCGTGGCCCGGCCAAAATGCCCTCGGGCTGCTTTTTTAGTTGCCGGCTGCCATGCCGAGACTCGCCGCCTGCTGCGCCTCGAACGCCTTACAGGCTTGGTCGTGGGCGTGGCCACGGATGCCGCCACGCACGGTGCCCGGCTCGGTCGAGCGGTAGAAATCCCACCAGCTATCCGGCAGGCGCACGGATCCCGGCGGCGCCAGCCAGAGCCGGAACAAAAGGCGCTTTTCTTCCGGCTTTTCAAAATCCAAATACTCAGTACGCGAATGTAATGTAGTGTGATTATTGATAATCTGCAAGTCGCCTGGCTCCAGATACATAGTAAACATATTCTCTGACCTCGACAGAATATCGTCCAGCGCATCCATCGTTTCGCGCTGTTTCTCGGAAAGCCGCGGTACATCATCCAGCCGTTGCGCGCTGCGCACGCGATTGCCGTTCCACTTGCCGAACACCCGGCCATCGGCCATGTCGAACAGCGGCTGGCTGTAGAACGGGCCCTCGTCCTCCGCCTCCTCCTGCTGGCGGCTGAAGTGGAAATCCTGGTGAGCGACCTCACCCAGGTCCGGCCGCTCCGCCATCAGCACTTCGCGCGCGGTCAGGCTGCTGGAGATCATGCTCTGGCCGCCGGATTTCGCCTTGTTGTAGCAGGCGAGCGTCGCCAGATCGGCGCCGTCCACATGAAAATCCAGCCTGGCGTTGGAGGAATAGCCGCGCCCGCTCGCCGCCCGATAGTCGACGCCGGCGTCGCGGACAGGCGAGATATACTGGCTGGCCTTGCCTTGCGGACGCGCGACGCCGGTATAGAGGCCGATGGCCCAGTTCAGCAGCCGGAACTCGTCCTCGCTGAGGCCGTCTCGCGGCAGTCCCTGCACCAGCGCCAGGCCGCGGCCATGGTGCGCTTCGCGCAGGCCGGCGCTGACCGTCTCCCATGCGGGGCCGAGGTCGAAGTCCTCACGCCGGTAGTCGAACAGCGGCCGGTTCGGATCGAACACCGCCTTCACCGTGTGCGCCAACTGCGCCCGCCCCTTGTCGTCAATCGCAAAAACCCAGCTTCGGTCTTGCTCCAGGTCTGCGGCCCGCCACGCGCCGGGCGTCGCCTCGTCGGTTCCGTTCATCGCAATGCCTCTCGAATTTACCGCCGGTAGCCTAGCCGCTTTACTTAACCGAAAACGCCCAATCCATCCACCAGGATCAGCTTCGCCGCCAGCAGCACCAGCACGATGCGGAAGGCGATCAGAAAGTAGGTCTCATCCATTTTGCTGAGCACGGCCCGCCCGACGCGGGTGCCGATCACCGCCGCCGGGATCATGCCGGCCATCAACGGGCCGAACTCGACGAAGCTGAAGCCGATCAGCGCGAAGCCCGCGATCTTCAGCAAATTGCCGAGAAAGCCGAAAAACCCCAGCGTGCCGACCATCGCTTCCTTGGACAGGTCGCGGCGGATAATCAGCACGCCCAGGATCGGCGCGATCACACCGACCACCATGTTGAGCGCGCCAGTGACGAAACCGATGGGCACGAACGCCCACAACGGCACGTCACTCTGCCGCCAGCGGCCTATCTGGCGCGCGCCGAGCGAGATCAGGACGAAGCAGCCGATCAGGATTTGAATCGCCTCTGCCGGCAGCCCCTGAAACACCGCCAGCCCCAGCCAAACGCCGAACGGCATCAACAGCGCAAAGCGCAGGATGATCGGCCAATGCATATGCCGCCACAGCAGGTAGACCCTGGTCGTGTTCGACGCCAATTGCACCGCACCGTGCACCGGGATCGCCGCTGCCGGCGACAGCACCTGCAACATGATGGCGATCAAAGCGGTACCGCCGCCCGCGCCGACCACGGCGGTCAGGGCCGAGGTGCAGAAGGCGGAGGCGGAGAGGATCAGGATTTCGAGGCCGGTCATCGGCTGAAGACGCTCAACCTCGGCTCACGAGGCGATCACTTTGCCGGTCAGTGAGGCGCGCTCCGACAGTTCGATCCAATTGCCGTCGGCGTCGCGGATGAAACTGTAGCGCACCTGGCCGACGGTCTTCGGCGGCTGGCCGACCTTCACACCTTCTCGCTCCAAAGCGGCGGTGAGGCCGTCGCAGTCGAAGATTTGCACGGTCATGTAACGCAGGCCGCGCTCGCGCCAGTTGTCGATCCTCGGCGGCGCTCCGGCCTCGGCGACGATACGGCTGCGGCCCAGGCGAAAGGCGTGGCTGCCATCTGCGGCGAGGCCCAGCCGCTCGCCATAGAAACGTTGAAACGCGTCCAGATCGTTGGCAACGACGTGCAGCGTCAGGTCCGTCGCAGAGTCCGGGCGCAGGCGGATCGGCACGCCGTCCGGCGTCTCCAGTTCGGCCTCCCGGTCTGCCGCCAACGTCAGCGCCCGGTAGCCGCCCGCCGGCGCCTCCGGCAAGGGCGTGCGGGTGTGGTTGACCTTGATAATCGAGACGCCCTGGCGCCAACGGTGCTGATGGAAGCCGCCGCCCAGCTTCGCCAAATGATCGTAGGCGAGACCCACCTGCCCCTCCCACAAACCGTGGTAGCCGTCCAGGTTGTTGGTGGCGAAGCCGACGTCGAAGGCCGGTTTGGCAAACTCAAACTTGGGCATAGATGGTCTGGCCTCTCGGGAGCGGATCGCTAAAGCTAGCCGCCCGCGCCGCTCCGCGCTAGCATCGCGGGCAAGAACCACACTAAGAGGACATGCGCCATGGCTCCCCTCGATTCCGTCGCAACCGGCCTGACCGCCAAACCGCTGGCCTTTGCCCTGGGGGCGGAGGTCGTCGGCCTCGATCTCTCCCGCGAGCCATCGGCGGAGACCGTGGCGGCGGTGCGCGCCATCTGGCACGAGCATCACGTTATCGTGCTGCGCGGCCTCGCCGATGATCCGGCGGCGATCCTGCGCTTCGCCCGCGCCTTCGGCCCGCTCGACGATCACGCGGCCACGCCGTTCTACCGGCTGGAGAGCTATCCGGAGCTGCTGCAGGTCACCAACCGCCAGATCGGTGGCAAGCCGTCTGAGACGCGCAACACCGGGCGCAACTGGCATTCCGACTATTCCTATACCGACCATCCGGCGGCGGCCTCGATGCTGTATTGCGTCGAGCGTCCGCCGGTCGGCGGCGACACCATGTTCTGCAACATGGTCCGCGCCTACGAGACGCTGTCGCCGCCGCTGCGCGCCTTCCTCGACGGCCTGGACGTGGTCTATGACATCTCGCTGACCGCCGGCATCGGCGAGCGCGACCCGGCCCAAACGGCGGAGGTGCGCCGCCTCAACCCGCCCATCGCTCACCCAGCCGTGCGGGTGCATCCGGATAGCGGCCTGCGCGCCCTCTATGTCAGCGAGCGCAGCTCCCACTTCCACGGCATGACCCACTCGGAGAGCCAGCCGCTGATCGGCTTCCTCTGCGCACATGCTACCCAGCCGGAGAACGTCTACCGCCACGTCTGGCGCCCCGGCGACCTGGTCTGCTGGGACAACCGCACGACCATGCACGTGGCCCTCGCCGATTTCGACCAGAGCCAGCCGCGACACATGCTGCGCGCGACACTGTTAGGCGAGCAATCGGGCTTTGTCGTCGAGTGACGTCCTACGTCTTGCCCGTCCGCTGAGCAAAGGCGGCGCTGCCGGCGGCAAAGCTGCCTGCAGCGTCCAGTAGCTGGTTCAGGTGCTTGCCCATGGTCAGCGCCTGATCCAACGGCATCGAGCGAGCGGCGCGGAAAGTTTCTTTGGTCTGTTTCACCGCGGCGGGGTTCAGGCGCAGCAGCCGGGCGATGAAATCGTCTGCCAGCTTACGCAGCGCTTCGTCGTCGGCAGCCAGCGCGTTGATCAAGCCCATTTCGTACAGCCGTCCCGCGCCGATCGGTTCGCCGAACAGCGCCAGCTCCAGCCCGAGCCTCGGCCCCAGCAGGTGCGCCAGCAAAGGCGTGCAAACGGCGGCGGGGAAGCCGTTCGCCATCTCCATCGCCCCGAACCTCGCACCGCGGCTCGCCAGCACGAAGTCGCAGCCCATCGCCAGCGTAAAGCCGCCGGCCACCGCATAGCCATTGACCACCGCGATGCTGGGGATCGACAGCCGTTGCAGGCGCTGAAACACCGTCGCCCAGTCGTCGTGCTGTTGCAGGCTGACCTCCAGCGGCAGGCTCGGTGCTTCCTTCAGGTCGCGCCCGGCGGAGAAGCTTTCCCCCACCGCCTGAACCACCAGCACACGCGCCGTTGCATCGGTCTCCACCTGCCGCAACCCCTCGACAAGAGCGGCCATGCCAGCGGCATTCAGGGCGTTGCGGGCCTTGGGCCGGTTCAATGTCAGGCGGGTGACGCCGTCCTTGCTCTCAACGTCAATCATGCCGAGCGCCTCCTCAAGCCTTGACCGTGTAGTCGCGGATCACGTCCGGGTTCGGTTCGATGCCGAGGCCCGGCCCCTCCGGCAGTTTGAACGCACCGTCCTTCGGTGGGAAGATATCGTAGAGCGGCGCGTCCAGGCGGGTGTAGAGGAACTCGATCGGGTTGTTGGTCTGCGCCACCACGTGCAGGGTCGCGAGGAAGCCCGGCCCGTAATAGGGCGAGTGCGGCGCGAAGCCGACATTATGGCTTTCGCAGAGCCGCAGCACTTTCATCATTTCCGTCACGCCGCCGACCTTGGCGACGCTCGGCTGCGCGAAGTCGACCGCGCCGGTGCGCAGCATCTGCGTGAACTCCCAGATGGTCGAGGCGTTCTCGCCGGCGGCAATCGGCATCGGCGCGGTGCCGCGCACCTCCGCCAGGCCGTTGAAATTTTCCGGCGGCCACACCGGCTCCTCCAGCCAGAACAGGTCGCTGGGCTCGAAGGCCCAGGCCATCTGCTCCGCCTCGCGCACGGTCCAGGGGCAGTTGACGTCGACCATCAGGTCGAACGCATCGCCGCCGCCATCCCGCGCCGCGACCACGGCCTCCGGCGTGCGCTCATGCAGCTTGATCGCGGTATAGCCCTGGTCGACGGCCTTGGCGCACAGTTCGCGCACCACCTCCGGATCGCCATAGCGCAGAAAGCTGGCATAGGCCGGCACATGGCTGCGGCTGGCGCCGCCGATCAGCCGGTAGAGCGGCAGCCCCGCCGCCTTGCCGGCCAGATCCCACAACGCCGTATCCAGGCCGGAGAAGGCGAACATGGTTTGGCCATAGCGTCCGAAGGTGTGGCAGACCTTCTGCAACTCCGTCATCAGCGGCTGGATCGCGCCGGCGTCGCGGCCGATCAGCAGCGGTGCGATCTGGTGGTCGAAGGCGGCTTTGGTCGCCGGGATGGCGTTGTGGCCGAAGGCCTCGCCCCAGCCGACCAGTCCGTCTTCGGTCTCGATGCGGATCAGCAGGGTGCTGACATCGGCCCAGATGGTGCCGCCGAAGCCGGAGGGCGGGCCGTCGTGGCTTACTGGCGTGCGGACCCAGATGGACTCGGCTTTGGCGATTTTCATGGAATTGCGGCTCCTGTTGGCGGGTTTCCGCAGAGTCCGCCGGTTCGCTCTGGCTGTCAATGCGAGCCGGCCATGCAGATCACCCGGCTGGTATTGGAAGGATGTTTCCCGGCCGCTGCGGAGCAGTGAGCCGGGATCGCTGTATCTCGCGAACACAGCCCTGACCGTTGTTCGAAGGATGACATCGGCCCCGGATGGCGGCTCCGCCATCTCCGGGGAGCAATGACATGGCTCTGCCACTTTCGGGGGAGCTGAAGCTTAGGTAGTGCTATTGCGGTCTCAAGCCGCCGCTCGCCGCAGCCGGTCGTTGATGGCCCTCCCGAGCCCCGCCTCCGGGATCGGCATTGCGGCGATACCGGCTGGTCGCAACGCGTTCAAGGCGTGCAGGTGGCGGAACAGGTTCGCCGCCGCCTCGACCAGATCGCCGCGCGCACTCAGGTTCAGCACCTGCTCAGCCGCCGGCGCGTCCGGCCCGAACGCCAGCAATGCCTCGCCGGGCCGCACAGAGGTCGCGTTCAGACGCAGCGGGCAATCGGGCGCGTAATGCTTGGCCAGCATGCCGGGGCCGGCGATCTTCGCCCCCCGTTGCGGCTCGCCCAAGTTCGGCAGGTGCTCCAGCAAAGCCTCCCGCGTCAGACCGCCCTCGCGCAGCAACAGAGGACGCGCGCCGGACAGGTCGACCACCGTCGACTCCAAGCCCACCGCGCACACGCCACCATCCAGGATCGCATCGACCGCCTCGCCAAGCGACTCGGCAACGTGCGCCGGCGCGGTCGGGCTGAGGGCGTTGGAGCGGTTGGCGCTCGGTCCGGCAATCGGAAGGCCGGCGGCCTCGAACAGCCGGCGAGCCACCGGATGCGCCGGTACACGGATCGCCAACGTCGGCAAGCCGGCACTGGCCAGGGCCGACACCGGGCAATCCGCCGAGCGCGGCAGGACCAGGCTCAACGGGCCCGGCCAGAAGGCATTGGCCAGAGCCTCAGCCCACGCATTCCACTGCACCAGCGGCTGCAAAGCCTCGGCGCTGGCCGCGTGTACGATCAGCGGGTTGAAGCTTGGCCGGCCTTTGGCAGCAAAGATGCGCGCCACCGCCCGGTCGTCGGTCGCATCCGCACCCAGGCCGTAGACCGTCTCGGTCGGGAAGGCGACCAAGCCGCCATCGCGCAACAAGGCCGCCGCCGCCGCTATCCCCGCCGCATCGCTCGCCAGAAGTTTAGGCAGCGCTCGCGCCACGGCTGCCTGCCTCCGGTCCGCCCCAGGCGACGAAATACGGGTTGCGGAAGTCCGGCTTGCCATAGCGCAGTTCCGGGCCGTCATCGATCTCGCACACGCGGCCGCCGGCGGCGTTCAGCACCGCATGCGCCGCCGCCGTATCCCACTCCATCGAACCGCCATAGCGCGGATAGACGTCGGCCTCACCGCGGGCGATCAGACAGAACTTGATGGAGGAGCCGGCATCCACCTGCTTCTCCACGTGAAAGCGCTCCAGAAACTTGGTCAGTGCGACGCTGGCGCCATAGGTGCGCGACAGGCAGATGGTGATGCCGTTCGCATCGACCGGGCGCGCCTTCAGCGGTTTGCGCTGGGCATCGCCCACTTGCTGGTAGGCCTCGCCCAGGATGGTGGAGCCCGCGTAGAGATGATCGACGGCCGGCGCATAGACCACGCCCAGCACCGGCTTGCCGTCACGGATCAGGCCGATATTGACGGTGAATTCCGGAATTTTCTTGATGAATTCCTTGGTGCCATCCAGCGGATCGACCAGCCAGAACTCGCCGCCGGAAATGTCGGGCTTGTGGCCCTCGGACATCTCCTCCTCCGCGACGATGGGGATGGCCGGGTTGAGCGCGCCCAGCGCCGGCACGATCAGGGCTTCGGCCTCCGTATCCGCTGCGGTGACCTGGCTGCGGCGGGCGTCGTCTTTGTTGTCGAAGGCCATGCCGTCGGCCTCGAAATGCGGCATGATCACCGCACCCGCCCGGCGGCAAATCTCCGCCACCTGATCCAAGATCGCCGGGGTGATCCATTCTGCCATCGTGCTCTTTCTCCTGATTGCCGGTTGCCGCACTATGTCAGGCGGCACTGAGCAAGCGGTAAATTGTCGGCGTTTCGCCGAATGCGTTCCGCCGGACCCTATTGCGCTGGCGGAGCCTCGCCCATTAGGGAAATCGCCGCGCATCCGATCCCACAAGCCCGGGCCTGGGCAGAGCCGCCACGGTAAGCTACGCTAAGCGCTAACCACAAGGGACGGAGACACTCCATGCGCATCACAGGCTGTGAAATTCTGCATTGCAACGCCGGCTGGCGCGATTTCTCGTTCCTGAAACTCCAGACCGACGACGGCGTCACCGGCATCGCCGAGTACAACGAGTGCTACGGCTCGCCCGGCCTCTCCGTCGTGATCAAACGGCTGGTGCAACGGGTCGAGGGCATGGACGCCATGGCGCACGAGCGGGTGCACCAGATGCTCTACGCCATGACCCGCCAGGCGCCGGGCGGCGTCAACCAACAGGCCATCGCGGCGATAGAGAACGCGTTGCTCGACATCAAAGGCCAGGCGCTGGGCGTGCCGGTCTACGACCTGCTGGGCGGCGCGATGCGCAAGGAAATCCCGGTCTATTGGAGCCATTGCGGCACCTACCTGCTCAACCCGGAAATGGCGGACCAGATCGGCCAGCCGGCCATCCGCAAGATCGACGATCTGGTAGCGCTCGGCCAGCGGGTGCGCGACGCGGGCTTCAAGGGCCTGAAGACCAACATCTTCCTGTTCGATCAGGCCGGCGCGACCAGCGGCCTGCACATGCCGGGCTTCGGGCGGTCTACCGGCTGGCCGGCCCTGAACGGCAGTGCGCCGCTGGTCTTCACCCTGCGCGAGCAGATCGCCGCCATCGCGGAGGGCTCCGGCCCCGAGGTCGGCATTCGCCTGGACCTGAACTTCAACTTCAAGCCGGAGGGCTACCGCCAGATCACCGCCGGGCTGGACGACCTCGGCCTCACCTGGATCGAAATCGACCTGTACGACCCAAAGGCGCTGGCGGCGATCCGCGAGCGGGTAGTGACGCCCATCGCGTCCTGCGAGTCGCTGTTCGGCCTGCGCGAGTTCCGGCCGTTCTTCGAGCACGCCAGCATGGACGTCGCTATTATCGACCTGCCCTGGAACGGTACGTGGCTGGGCATGAAGATCGCCGCGATGGCGGAGGCTTACGAGATCAACTGCGCGCCGCACAACTTCTATGGCAATCTCTCCAGCCTGATGAGCGCCCACTTCTGCGCCGCCATCCCGAATTTCCGGGTGATGGAGATCGATATCGACGACATTCCCTGGAAAGACGACATCATCACCTGGAAGCCGGACGTCCGCGACGGCGCGGTGCAACTGCCGCCCGGCCCCGGATGGGGCGCGAAGCTGAACGAGGACGTCATCGCCGAGCATCCACCGAAGTTTGTGCCGGCGGACTGAGCATACAACAACCAAGACCTTCACCCTGAGCCTGTCGAAGGGTGTGAGTGCCACGACGAAACAGACCCTTCGACAGGCTCAGGGTGAAGCCCTTCGACGGGCTCAAGATGAAGACAAAGACAGGACAACAGATATGGCAATCGGCATCGGCCTCGGCATGGCGGAGTTTCCGTTTTCGTCGGCCAAGGCGTTCTGGAAATGGGTGGAGTTGTGCGAGGCGGGCGGCGTCGACTCGCTGTGGCAGACCGATAGGCTGGTCTCGAAAGTGCCCTTCCTGGAAACCATGAGCACCATGGCGGCGCTGGCCGGTGCGACCGACCGGATGAAATTCGGCATGAATGTCGCCAGCGTCGGCCTGCGCGACCCGCTGCTGCTGGCCAAACAATGCGCGACGGTAGACTTTCTCTCCGACGGGCGCATCCTGCCGGCTTTCGGCGTCGGCTCACCCATCGCGGCCGATTGGGCTGCTACCGGACGCACACCCAAAGGCTCCGGCAAGATCGCCGACGAGGCGCTGGACCTGATCGCCGCCCTCTGGTCGCAGGACAAGGTGACTTATCAGGGCGAGCATTTCCAATACACCGACGCCTCCATCGCGCCCCGCCCGGTGAACAAGAACATTCCGCTGTGGATCGGTGGCTCCTCGAAAGTCGCGATCCGGCGCACCGCCCGCATCGGCACCGGCTGGCAGGCCGGCGCGGAAAACCCGGAGGAAGCGGCCAAGGTGGTCAGCGCGATCAAGGCGGCGGCGAAAGAGGCCGGGCGCTCCATCGACGACGACCATTACGGCGCGGGGTTCTATTTCCGCTTCGGCGGTTGGGATGACGGCCCGCTGCCGCTACTGGTGCAAACCTACCAAAAGCGCACCGGCCGCGATCCGAAATACTCGTTCGCCGTCGGCACCGGCCCCGACATCTGCGCCCGGATCGAGGAATACATCGCCGCCGGCATCTCCAAATTCGTCCTGCGCCCGACCGGCAGCAACGACGAGGAACTGATGGACCAAACCCAACGCCTCATCGACGAGGTCATTCCCGCGTTCGCGGGACGCTAGACGGCCATCGCTCCCCTCCACCCTCCCCCTCCCGGCGTCATTGCGAGGCGCCCGCAGGGTAACGAAGCAACCCACCGCCACCGCAGCCGGGCGTCCGCCTCCTATGGGTCGCCGCGTCGCCGTCGGCGTCTCGCAATGACGGCAGGGGGTGGGTTAGACTGCCCACCACCACAAACACGAGGAACCGCCCAATGACCCGCCACCACACCATCACCCGCGTTGGCGAGACGCGCGACCGGCTCGGCGAAGGCCCGCTCTGGGATGTGGCCGAGCAAGCGCTCTACTGGCTCGACAGCCGCGGCCCGACCATCCACCGCCTCGACCCGGCGACGGGCAAGCGGCAGGACTGGCAGGTGCCGGATACCATCGGCTCCATGGCGCTGCGCGAGAGCGGCGGCGCAGTGATCGCGACCGAAAGCGGCTTCCACTTCTTCGATTTCGACACGGCCAAGACCGAGTTGATCCACGATCCGGAGCCGGACAAGCCCGGCAACCGCCTGAACGACGGCAAGGTGGATAAGCAGGGCCGCTTCCTCGCCGGCTCCATGGCGACCACGATCTCCGGCAAGGCGGAGGGCGTGCTCTACCGCCTGAATCACGACTTGTCGGTCGAGCAGATGATGGACGACATCATCGTCACCAACGGCCCCTCGTTCAGCCCGGATGGCCGGACCTTCTACTTCTCCGACAGCCGCAAACACCGCATCACCGCCTACGACTACAGCGATGCGGGTTTGGCGAACGAGCGCGTGCTGCTGGATACCAAGGCCGTGCACGACGCCTGGCCGGATGGCGGCACGGTGGACGCGGAAGGCTATATCTGGTCCGCCTTCGTCACCGCCGGCAAGGTGGCGCGCCTGACGCCGGCGGGCGAACTCGACCTGCTGATCGACATGCCGTGTTCGCGGCCGACCAGCGTCATGTTCGGCGGCCCGGACCTGGAGACGATCTACATCACTTCGATCAGCGAAAGCCACAACATCAAGGCCGACGGCCCAGATGACGGCGGCCTGTTCAAGATCGAGGGGCTGGGCATCAAGGGCTTACCGGAGCCGCGCTTCAAAGGCTGAGTTCTGACGCTTGACAGCACCCCTGCGCCCGCGTTTGTTGATAGGCGACCACTTCGCCCCATTCGAGAAGCTGCAACAGCCATGTCCGATTCAATCATCGTCGATACCGTCACCCGCGTTTGCCAAGACCTTTGCGAGCCCGGCGTCATCAACGACGCGGAGGAGGGCAAATGGCCGGCAGCGTTGTGGGATGCGCTGGAGGAAAGCGGCCTGACGCTCACCTGGGTTTCCGACGAGATCGGCGGCGCGGGGGCGGAGATGGCGGACGGCTTTGCGGTGCTCAAGGTCGCCGGCGCGTTTGCGACGCCGGTGCCGCTGGCCGAAACGCTGCTGGCCGGCTGGCTGCTGGCCCAGGCGGGCATGCAGGTGCCGAGCGGGCCGATGGCCGTCGCGCCGGTGCAGGCCGACGCACGCATTACCCTGAAGGGCACGACGCTCGCCGGTACCGCACGCGCTGTGCCCTTCGCCCGAAATGCAGAGCATATCGCCGTGCTGGCTCATGAAGCCGGCCCCTCCTCGCCGGACAGCGAGGCGCGCGTCGTCGTCCTCGTCCGCGCCGCCGCCTGCACCATCATTCCCGGCACATCGCTGGCGGGGGAGCCTGCGGACGACGTATCGTTCGACGGCGTGCAGCCCGTCACGGTCGAGCCGGCGCCGGAGGGCTTGAACGAGGACGCGCTGCAGGCCTTCGGCGCCGCCGTGCGGTGCGCCCAGATGGCCGGCGCGCTGCAACGCATTCTCGACCAGTCGGTGCAATACGCCCTGGAGCGCGAGCAGTTCGGCCGTCCCATCGGCAAATTCCAGGCCGTCCAGCACGCGCTCGCCGAACTGGCGGGAGAGGCCGCCGCCGCCGGTGCGGCTGCCGATGCCGCCGCCGAAGCGGTCTCAGCCGACGGCGCGTTGACGACGGAAGGCTGGAGCGAGGCGGCGCTGGCGGAAATCGCGACGGCCAAAGTTCGTGTCGGCGAGGCCGCCACCAAGGGCGCCGCCATCGCCCACCAGGCCCACGGCGCCATGGGCTTCACCTACGAGCACTCGCTGCACCACCGCACCCGCCGCCTCTGGTCCTGGCGCGACGAGTTCGGCAATGAGGCGGAATGGTCTATCCGTCTGGGGCAAATGGTGGCCAAACGCGGGGCTGACGACCTCTGGGCCTTCGTCACCGGCACATAGGGTTTATCCAAGCCGTTCCGGCCAGATAAGCACGCTCACCCTCAAATTATATCAGACCATTTCCCCGGGCTTGCCCCGGGGTCCATGCCTGAGGGCCTATACCAAATCCCGATTTTTGTGTTCGCATCTCCGGCACGGGTCCCGCACCTGGCGTTACTCCGCCGCGACCGGTTTCTCTGTGCGGTTGGCGAACCAGGCGAGCGCGACCGCCGGCACCAGCAGCACGAATGACGCGATGGAAAGCTGCAGGTTGGTGTACCCGATCAGCGGCCCGCCCGGCAGCATCAGCGCCAATCCGCCGGCAAACAGCATCACCCGGATCAACCAGCCGACCGGCCCCCAGACCACCAGTCGGCCTACACCGAACAAATAGCCTTGCAGCGCCGCCGACAGGAAGACGACGCCGACGACCGCGGTGCCGAACACGAACGAGACATAGAGGAATGTGCCCTGCCCGATCAGCGCCGGGTTCAGGACGAAGAAGAACGGCACGAAATAGATGATCGTGCCAAGCCGCATCGCCTCAAAGCCGGTTCGGATCGGGTTCGATTCCGCAACGCTCGCGGCGGCATAGGCGCCGATGGCGACCGGCGGCGTGATGAAGCTGATCATGCCCCAATAGAGCAGGAACAGGTGCACGGCCAATTCGTTCAAACCGCCTTGGACCAGGGCTGGCGACACCGTCACCGCCAGGAACAGATAGGCCGCTGTCACCGTCATACCGATGCCCAGCACGAAACTGGTGAGCGCGCCCAGAATCAGCAGCGTAATGACGTCGTCCCCGGCGACGTTCACCAACTCGTAGGCAATCGAGCCGATCTTGCCGGAGAGGATGAGCGCACCGATGATCAGCCCGATACCGGCCAGAATCGCCGCCAACTCTGTGAACAGCTTGCCGATGCCGACCAGGAAATCCATCAGCTTGCGCAGGTTCCATCGATGCCGCGGCGACACCTGGTTGATCAGCAGCAACAGCGCGGTCGCGTAATAGGGCGCCTGCGCCTCCCGCTGCATGTGTATCAGCATGTAAATCAGCAGCGCGAACACGAAGATGAAGTACCAGCCTTCTTTCATGACAGTCAGAACCCGCGGCAGTTCCGAGACCGGCAAACCCTTCAGGCCAAAGCGGGCGGAATACGCGTCGATCTGCACAAACAGGCCGAAATAGTACAACACCGAGGGAATGATCGCCGCCAGGACGATGTCGCCGTACGGGATCTCCAGATACGTCGCCATGACGAAGGCGGTCGCGCCCATGATCGGCGGCATCAGCACACCGCCGGTCGAAGCGCACGCCTCGACACCACCGGCATAGCTGGCGCGGAAGCCGACACGCTTCATCGCCGGAATGGTCATGACGCCGGTGGTCAGCACGTTGGTGATGACAGACCCGCTCATCGAGCCCATCAGGCCGCTGGCGAAGATCGCCACCTTCGCCGGTCCGCCGCGGAATTTGCCCAGCATCGCAAACGCCAGGTTCAGGAAGAAGGAGCCGCCACCGGTAAACTGCAACGCGACGCCGAACACCAAAAAGCCGACGACCAGGTTGGCAAACGCCTTCATCGGAATGCCCAACACGCTCTCAGTGCCGAAAATGTGGAACCCCGCTGCAACCTCCCAAGAGGTTGGCTGGCCTTCGAACACGCCCGGAAAGTAGTTGGCGTAGACCGGGTAGATCGACAGCAGCACGCAGATGAAAAAGATCGGCAATCCGCCTGCACGGCGCGCCGCCTCCAGCACGATAGCCCACATGATGAAGGCGAAATAGGCGGGCAACTTTTCGGGCATCAGTTCGTAGCCAAACAGCACAAGGCTGTCAGACGTGATCGGAACATACTCCCAACCGTCTAACAGTATCTGGTTGCCGTGCAGTACGAAATAGATCGAGATGCCGACGGTCACCAGGGCGAGGAGAATATCATACCATGGCACCCGCTCCATCGGGCCGACGCCTTTCCATGGCTGGTAGAGCAGGAAGACCAGCGGCAGCAGCAGACCCAGCATGGCGTAGAAGTACTCGGTCTCCAGCGGCACATAAGTGCCGAGCCGGTTGCCGAGACCGAAGATCACATAGATCGACAGCGCAATCGACAGCAGCGCCGCCGTCAACAGGATCGTCCACCAGAACGGCGAGAGCTTGCGATGCCTGTCGACGGACGCTTCGGCTTGGGCGACCGCGTCGTCAGCGCTGATGGGGCCGCGTTCGGGCGATGGACTTGTCATAAATTCGGAACCGCTTTGTGCAAAGGCGTTATCGGGATGTTGGCGGATATCGAACGGCCTGTCGCATTGGCATTGGCGACGGGCCGTCCGCTTTTAGCGGTTGCTTCTGCTTCGAGACCTTAGAATCTCGGCTATTCGGCAGGCAGAGGCTGCTTGAACGGCACCGGCATTCCGGCGTCGCTCAGATGTTTGGCGCGAACTTCCAGCCATTTCACCTCGTATTCATTCTCGGCAACTTCCATCGACTTGAAGTCCTTCCAGGCCGCCGCCAGCACCTTGTTCCGCTGGTGCAAGGCGTCGGTGTTCGCCTGGTTCTCTGCCGTCCATTTGCCGATTTCGGTGAAATATTTGATGGAGCCCGGATGGTAGGGGAAGATCCAGGACAGGTTCTGATTCTGCAACTGATAACCGTCCATACCGGGGCCGGAGTCCTTGTAGGTCTCGTAGTTCTCGATAATCGCCTTGGTCAGGCTGTAGGCGGTGTCCGCGCTGAGATTCGGCATGCTGACGAAAATCGGATAGGGGTAGCCAGCGCCCTCGAACGACTTGCCGCCGGTCGGATTGGCTTCGATGTTGACCGCGTTCGTGACCTCGATCGGGTACCAGTGCGGCGCAATCGCGTTTGCGCGCTGCCAGGCCTCTTTGTCGGCGGCTGGGAACGGCAGGTGGATCAGCCCGCGCGGGCTGGCGGCGATCTGGTTGTAAACGCTGGAGATGGTCGAGCCATAAGCGGAGTCCGCCTGGCCGTCGATGATGGCCTGCATGGATTGACCCCAGCCCGGCACCACGACCTTATCGACATCGTCCCAGGTCAGGCCGGCAAAGGCCAAGACCGCCGTGGAATTGAGGTTCAGCGCCGGC
This sequence comes from uncultured Alphaproteobacteria bacterium, assembly GCA_963974445.1. Lineage (GTDB taxonomy): Bacteria > Pseudomonadota > Alphaproteobacteria > Bin95 > Bin95 > JACKII01. Next base: position 12,724 of record CAXBDI010000036.1, on the reverse strand, counting down.
GAGCCCTTGACCCAGGTGACGCGCTTGCCCTTCAGGTCGGCATAGCTTTTGACGCCCAGGTCGCCAGCCACGATCAGGCCAGCGCCGTTGCGGCCGATATTGTTGAACAGGTTATAGAGCGGTGTCGGGCCCCAACGGTCGTTGGCGAACATGAACACGCCTTCCTGACCGAAATAGCTGGCGATACCGCAGGCGCAGATTTCCGCCTGACCGGCCTTGAGCGGCAGCATGCGGCTGACATCGTTCTTGCCCGGAATAATCCGCAGATCGACGTCGTACTTGGCCTTGAACATGTTGCCGAGGCCGATCGATTGGGCATACCCGGATGAGGTCGTGCCGTAGGCCGTCCACGAAATTTGTTTCGGCAGTTCAACCTCGGCGGCGACCGCGGCGCCGGTGGCAACGACAGCCGCAAGCGCGGCCCCAAGTATCGAACGCATGGCGTATCCTCCCATTGTCACGGCTGCCATTCAGCGGCAACCGGAGCATTTTTGAGTTGGACGGATTTGAGCATGGTCGGCCCGGCAGCGCAAGCGCTACCATAGAAAACGCCGGCGGAAATCGCTCCCCGCCGGCGTTCGGTTTTACCAGATAACCCGGATTGGCTTATTCGGCGAGCGGCTCCTTAAACGGCACCGGCAGACCGGCTTCGTTCAGGTGCTTGGCGCGGGTTTCCAGCCATTTCGTCTCGAAGTCGTCACCGGACACGCCCATGGACTTGAAGTCAGCCCATGCCGCCGCCAATACGTCGCCGCGCTTCAGGTTGGCGTCCTGATTGGCTTGCGCCTCGTCGGTCCAAACGCCGGCTTCCTTGTAGTAGCGGATCGAGCCCGGGTGATAGGGGAAGATCCAGGTGAAGTTCTGGTTCTTCAGCTGATAGCCGTCCATGCCGGGGCCGGAGTCCTTGAAGGTCTCATAGTTCTCCATAATCGCCTTGGTCAGAGCGTAGGCGGTGGATTCCTCCAGATTTTCCATGCCGACGAAGATCGGATAGGGGTAATTGTTGCCCTCGAACGGCATCTTGCCGGAGGTGTTGTTTTCACCGCCGACCGCGACCCGCACTATCTGTTTGTTCCAGAACGGGGCTACGGCTTTCGCCCGGGCCCAAGCCTCCTTATCGTCAAATGGCATGGTCGGGTAGAACAGGCCGCGCGGGCTGGCCGCCAATTGGTTGAAAGCGCTGGAAATCGTCGAGCCGACCGCGGCATCCGCCTGGCCGTCGATGATCGCCTGGATCGACTGACCCCAGCCAGGCACGACGATCTTCTCCACGTCATCCATGGTCAAGCCGCCAAAGGCGAGTGCGGCCAGAAGGTTGACCTGCAAGGCCGGCGAGCCCTTGACCCAGGCGACGCGTTTGCCCTTCAGGTCTGCAAAGGTCTTAACGCCGACATCGCCGGCGACGACGGTTCCCTGCCCGTTGCGCCCGATATTGTTCAGCAGGTTAAAGACCTTGGTCGGACCCCAGCGGTCGTTGGCGAACATGAACACGCCTTCCTGACCGAAGTACGCCGCGATACCGCAAGCACAAATCTGCGCCTGATTGGCCTTCAGCGGCAGCATACGGCTGACGTCGTTCTTGCCCGGAATGATCCGCAGATCGACGTCGTACTTGGCCTTGAACATGTTGCCGAGGCCAACGGATTGCGCATAGCCGGAGGACGTAGTGCCATAGGCCGTCCACGAGATTTGCTTCGGCAGCTCGTCGGCCGCCAATGCTGCGGTGCTGAAAACCGCCATAGTTGCAGCGGCGATTAATGATCGCATATTCGATGTCTCCCTGATTGCTCGGTCTTGAGTGCTGTCCGATCAGACAGCCAGATACGTCTCGCGATTGGTACATCTGTATGCTGAAAACCGCAACCCAGTCACCGGGGCGCGCGCTCGATCAGCACACGAGCCTCCCCCAGCCGCTTGGTGGAACCGATGTGATCCAGATATTCGAGGACTTCAATAGTGACATTGCGTCCGATGCCGCTCGCGTCCTTGAATTGCTGCGCCGTGAAGTGACCGTCCGCGGACGCCGCCGCCAACTTGCGCGCCACCGCGACCAGCCCATCCAGGGTGCTGGGCGGGAAGAAACGGTTTTTGGCAACCGGTGCGACCAGGGCGAGGTTGGCGGCGCGGCGCAGCACAGCTTCGACCCGGTCCGGCTCTTCGTCGAGGGCTTGCGCTAGCTCCCGCACCCGAGGCGGACGCAGGCCGCCCTCCAGCAGCAGCGGCTCGATTTCTTCCCATAGCACGCGGTCAGCGTCGGCCATGGTGGCCTCGTGGCCGAACAGCGCGACCAGCGGGCCGACGCGCTTGATAGCGCCAGCCGCAAGGGCCAATTCCAGCGCCGCCGCCCAGGTCGCGCGCGGCACCGACTTGGCCAGCGTTCGCCGCAGGCTCTCCGGCGGCGCGCCCGCCCGGTCGTTGAACTCGGCATGCCAGCGTTGCAGCGCTTCAATGACCGTCTCGACCCAGTGGCCGGCGTGATCGGCATGAAACGCCAGGCCGGCGGCGCGTGGCGCCGTCAGCCGCTGCAACAGCGCCGCCGCCTCCGCCGCGGTCAGATTATGGGCGAGGACGAAGCGGTCGAGATCGAGCCCGTTCGGCGAGATGGCCAGCGCCCGATCCAACGCGTCTGCCAAACCGGGCCGGTCGATGGCCTCCAGAAACGCCAGCCGCTCTGGCCAGCGCCGCCCGCGCGCCGGCGGGAAGGGGTCGACCACCCGGCCACCGCCGAGCGTGACCCGCGCCGACTGATCGCGCAGCACGAAGCGGTCGCCGGCCATCGCGCCCACCGTCTGATCCAGCACGAGTTGTCCCCAGCCGCTCTCTCCCGGCCCGATCCGCCGACCCTCCAGCAGCGCCAGCCGCCCGGTCACGTCGGCGGCCCCCAGATGCACATGCACCGGCTGCCGGTCGCTCAAGCCCGCATGATCGCCCAACGGCACCCGCACCCGCACGTCCAACCTGTCGGTCGGCGCATGCGCTTCCGGCGCCAGGATCCAATCGCCGCGGCGCACCAGGGCCTTATCCACACCGACCAGGTTGAGGGCGAGCCTCTGCCGCTCGTGCCCGGTCTGGCTTTCGGTATTCTGAGCATGCAGCGAGCGCACCCGAACCTCCCGCCCCAGCGGCGACAGCAGCAGCCGGTCGCCGACTTGGACCTGTCCGCTCACCGCCGTGCCCGTCACCACCAGCCCCGCGCCGCGCAGCGTAAAGGCCCGGTCGACCGCCAGCCGGAAATGACCGGAGACAGCCGGGCGCACCAACTCGCGCGCCCGCCGCCGCAGCCAGTCTTTCAAGGCGTCAATACCCTCACCCGAATAGGCAGAGGTCACATGCAGCGGCGCATCGGCCAAACCGGTATCCGCAACGGCATTGCGCACCAAAGTCTGCACCTCGGCCAGCCGCTCCGGCGAGACGCGGTCGGCCTTGGTGATGACGATGCCGCCCGCCGGCACGTCCATCAGGTCGAGGATCGCCAGATGCTCCAGGGTCTGCGGCATCGGCCCATCGTCCGCCGCGACCACCAGCAGCGCCAGATCGATGCCGGAGACGCCGGCCAGCATGGTGCGCACGAACTTCTCATGGCCCGGCACGTCGACGAACCCCACGGTCAGGTCCGGCTCCACCGGCCAGTAGGCGAAGCCCAGATCGATGGTCATGCCACGGCGCTTTTCCTCCGGCAGCCGGTCGGCATCCACGCCGGTGAGCGCGTGCACCAGCGCGGTCTTGCCGTGATCGATATGGCCTGCGGTCGCGACAATCATAGCGTCAGCGCCTTCAACTGCGCCGCAAACCCGGCCTTGTCCTCAAGACAGCGCAAATCGAGCCACAGCGCGTCGTCCGCCACCCGCCCGACCACCGGCCGCGGCAAGGCCCGCAGCGCCGCCGCCAGCCGCGCCAGAGCCCTGCCCTTGCCGCGCGCCGCCACCGGCCTCGCCACCAGCGCCGCGCTCTCGATCAGATCGACCGGCAGCGCGCCGGAGCCGATCTGGCTGCGGCAAGGCTCCACCGACACGGCGAAACCGTCGCCCAAAGCCGCGGCATAAGCCGGCGCCAGACTACGAGCCAACTCCGCGATCTCCGCCGCAGCCCGGGTCAATAGCCGCAACGCCGGGATGCGCTGCACCGCACGCGCCGGGTCGTCATAGAGGATCAGTGTCGCCTCCAGTGCGGCCAGCATCACCTTGTCCAGGCGCATCGCCCGTTTCAGCGGATTGCGCCGCAGCCGCTCGACCAGGTCTTTACGCCCGACGACCAGCCCCGCCTGCGGTCCGCCCAGCAGCTTGTCGCCGGAGAACGTGACCAAGTCCGCGCCGTCGGCCAGCGCCCGGGCAGGCGTGCGCTCCGCCGGCAGTCCCAACGCCGCCAGGTCGATCAGCGCGCCGCTGCCAAGGTCGTCCACATACGGCAGACCGTATTCGTGACAGAGGCCGGCGATCTCCGCCGCCGCCGGCATCGCCGAGAAGCCCTGAATCGCATAGTTCGAGGGGTGCACGCTCATCACCAACGCTGTCTGCGGTCCGATGGCGTCGGCGTAGTCGCGCAGATGGGTGCGGTTGGTGGTGCCGACCTCGATCAATTTCGCGCCGGCCCGCGCCATGATGTCGGGCACGCGGAAGGCCCCGCCGATCTCCACCAACTCGCCGCGGCTCACGGGAACTTGGCGGCGGTTGGCGAGCGCGTTCAGCGTCAGCAGCACGGCAGCAGCGTTATTGTTGACCACCAGTGCCGCCTCCGCGCCGGTCAACTCGCAGAGCCAGCGCTCCACATGGCCATCGCGCTCGCCGCGCTTGCCGCGCTCCAGATCGAACTCGACGCTGGCCGCCCCAGCGGCGGCGGTCATCGCGGCGATAGCCTCATCGGCCAGCGGCGCGCGGCCCAAATTGGTGTGCAGCACCGTGCCGGTCAGATTATAGACGGCCTTCAGGCCAATCGCCTGCCGCGCCGCCAGCCGGTGGCTGAGCAGGCCACGGTGCGCCCCGCCTGTAAAGCCAGACAGGTCGCCGCCCTCCCGGATCGTGGCCCGCCACTGCTCCAGCAGGGCCCGCGCCTCCGCCACCGCCGGGCGATGGCCGTAGTGCCGTATCAGGTCGGCGACAGCCGGATCGGCAACGACCGTATCGACGGAGGGCGGATGCGAGACGTTGGCGGGCAGGGTGCTCATAAAGCTTACGTTCGCCTTCACGCGGCCACCGCGTCAACCTTTTGCATCGGCAGGCTCGGTTGCCGGCGCAAGTCCAGCCTGCTCCACCGGCACACGCGGGTCGAGCGGCATTGTCGAGGGTGTCCGCTCCGCGGTCGCGACAAACGGGTCCTTCTGTGAATTCGGCGGTGCGGCGCGCATTTTGCGGCGGACGATGGCGAAGATCATGCCGAAGATCGCGACCGCCGCAATCTGCATAAACATGCCGCCCGGCCCCAGGCGCGCCATCGCCTGCCCCGCCAGGATCGGCCCAATCACCGCGCCAGCCCCGAACAGCAGCAGCAGGCCGGCGCTGACGGCGATGCGGTCCTGATCGATCATCACATCGTTGACATGACTGACGCACAGCGCATTCACGCAGAACGCAGCACCGCCAAAGGCCATGGACAGCGCCAGCCACAGCCACACATTCAGGCCCAGATCGGCGGCCAGCAAGGCGCTGACCACCGCCACGACCCCGAACACGCCGATCAGGACGGAGCGCCGATCCAGTCTGTCCGACAACCACCCCAGCGGCCATTGCATGATCGTGCCGCCGGCGATCACCAGGCTCATGAACAGGGTCGTCGTCGCCAGATCATAGCCTAGGCGCTGGGAATAGACCGGCCCCAGCACCCAGAAGGGCGAGGTGATCAGCCCGGACAGGAAGCTTCCGACCGTGCCCATCGGCGACAGGCGAAACAGGCCGCGGATGTCCAGCCTGGTATCCGGCGGCCGCGGCGGTTGCTCGCTGCGGGTGAGCGCCACCGGCAACAGACCCAGGCAGATCAGCAGCGCGGCTACCGCGAACAGGGTGACCTCACCCGGCGGCGCCAGACGCAGCCCCTGCTGCGCCAACATGGCCGCGCCCAGATTGATCAGCATGTAGATCGCGTAGACCTGGCCGCGGGTCTCATTGGTGGCGCGGACGTTCAGCCAGCTTTCGACCGCCATGAACACCGTCGCCATGGCGAACCCGGTGACGTAGCGGATCGGCAGCCAGGCGATTGCGTCGACGAACAAGCCCTGCGCCAGCGTGGAGGCGGCGACCAGCGCGCCGGCCGCCGCGAACATGCGGATATGGCCGACCCGGCGCATCAGCGGCGGCAGCAGCACGCAGCCGCTGAAAAAGCCCAGATAGTAGGCGGTGCCGATGCCGCCGATCAGCCCGGCGCCAAAGCCCTCGATCTCGCCGCGCACCGCCAGCAGCGTTGTCAGCATGCCGTGGCCCAGCAGCAACAGCCCGGCCCCCAGCAGCAGCGCCGCGAGGCCGCCTATGGCGTGCCGCATACGGAGCCCTCCGTCTCGGTTCGGCGGCCAGTTGGCAGGGGTCGAGCAGGCCGCAGGGCAAGGCGCATGACGGGCATCGGGCTCCGGCAGATGGCGTTCGGGATATTCAGGCGAGCGACCATGAGAGGCCACCCGCGCGCCACCATATGAGCCGAGGCCAGCACGGGACAAGAGCGGCATGGCCGCGGGGTTGTGGGCGGCTCCATTCACTCCCCTTAACGCCAACCGCTCCCTCCGTCGGTATAGCACCAACCGAATGGTGGGAGAGCGCGATGCGATGCCGGTGACACCGGAATTCTGGCCAACCAACTTCGCCGACTGGGCGGAGGCCGTGCGAAATGTCGGTCTTGTCGCGGGTGGCATTGCGGCGTTCGGGGTGGCTGCCTGGGCGCTGCACCTGAACCGCTTGCGGACGCGAAATGACGGCCGCCGGTTGGCGAACGACGCTCAGCGTCTGATCACCGACACCTACGTCAAAGCCATCGAACAACTTGGCCACGGCAAGATGGAGGTCCGCCTCGGCGCCATCTACGCCCTGGAACGCATCGCTCGCGACGCCGAGGACTTCGACCTGCACTGGTCGATCATGGAAACCCTGTGTGCGTATGTGCGCGAACGGCCGGCGTCGGAGTGGGGAAAGAAAGCTGAGCAAAACGAAGACCAGTCAGCCGATGTACCCATCGCGAAAAATGTATCATCCGAGAAACGCGTCCGCCCGCCTACTGACATCCAAGCTATCCTCAGCGTACTCCATCGGCGCTCGGACCATCGCAAAATGCTGGAACAGGAAAAGTCTCTTCTACTAAATTTTCGTTTCTTCGATTGGACAAACGCGAATTTACACGAAATTCATTTGGACGGCGCTGACTTAGTGTACACTTATTTCAATAATTCTAATTTGGCAGGATCCAGCTTTATAGGGTGCGACATGCGAGGGGCAACTTTCAACAACGCGCATCTTTTTCACACTGATTTAACTAAATCTCTACTTGGCCATGCGAAATTTAACGGTGCAGACTTAACCTGTACAAATTTTACATGTTCAGATTTAGTTTCAGCATATCTGAACGACGCGGATCTTCGATGGTCAATCTTACAGCGGGCTGTTATCAGCAGCGCATACGTCAGAGGCGCCCGTTTCTCCAAGCATCCAAAGGAACTAGGCGCCATTTGGGATAAGGAACGTCCGCCCATCGGGCTCAACGAAATTGTCATCGCCGAGAGTTAGCAAACGGTGCGGGTTAGATGGGTAGGGTTCGGTGGGTGTCGGCCAGCATGGCGCGCTCCCACATTGCCGTCATTGCGAGGAGCCGCAGGCGACGTGGCAATCCACTAACGCTCCGTTGAAAACACTGGCTCGCCGAACAACTCCCACTTCTCACCGTCGAAGCGGGATAGCTGCTCCGCCTCGATGGGATAGAAGTCGGTCGGGCTTGTCGAGACCGTAACCCCGGGCAGCAGCATCGGCGGTTCGACGTCTTTCAGGTCGGCGGCGCAGGCCATGGACAAGGTTAGTCAGGCATGCCTTGATGCCAATGATCGCCTACGCTTTCCTCCAATCCCGCCGCCTCAAAGCAGCGGGACGGAAAAAAAATGAGTGGCGGGCCACCGCCGCAACCCAGTATGCCGACCGTCAGCAAGCAATGCTGGACATCTTCGCACGGCCTCCCCTGCGATGCCCGCACTGTGAGATGCGCCTCACAGAAACCGCCAAACGCAAAGTGCCAATGTCGTGTTAGTCCCCCGCTCCCAACGCCACGCCGGCCGCTACGCCGCCCTTGCGCATCGCCTTTCCGGCCTGCTGCTCGCCGTATTCCTGCCGCTCCACTTTCTGGCGCTCGGCCTTGCCATCGAGGGCGAGGCGCGGCTGGATGGCTTCCTCGCCTGGAGCGACCGGCCGTTGGTCAAAGTCGCCGAGTGGGGCCTCGTCACCCTGCTTGCCGTGCATCTGCTGGCCGGGCTGCGCGTGCTGACCTTGGAGTTTCTGCCCTGGCGCGGGCCGCGCAAGGCGTGGATCGCTGCGGGCGCAGCGGTGGCAGCGCTGACCGGCCTGGCCTTTATTGTGAGTGCGTCTGCATGACCTCCACCGCCCCTGCCATCGAGACGCTGCAAACCGACATCCTGATCATCGGCGCGGGTGGTGCGGGCCTGATGGCCGCCCTGCACGCGGCGCAGGCCGACCCGGACCTGCATATTACGATTGCGGTCAAGGGGTTGCTCGGCAAATGCGGCTGCACGCGCATGGTGCAGGGCGGCTATAATGTCGCCGTCAATCCCGGTGACAGCATCGAGCGCCACTTCATGGACTCCATCGTCGGCGGCAAGTGGCTGCCGGATCAGGACCTGGCGTGGTGGCTGGTCACCGGCGCGGTCGAGCGCATCCGCGAGTTGGAGAACGAGATCGGCTGCTTTTTCGACCGCAACCCGGACGGCACTCTGCACCAAAAGGCCTTCGCCGGGCAGAGCTTCGACCGCACCGCGCACAAGGGCGACCTGACCGGCATCGAGATCGTCAGCCGCCTGATCGAACAGATCTGGGCGCGCAATGTCCACCGCCTCGAGGAGCACCGGGCGCTGGCCATCGTGCCGGACCGCGAGGGCAAGGCCTGCGCCGGCATGCTGCTGACCGACATGCGCACCGGCGCCTTCAAGCTGGTGCGGGCGAAAGCCGTGCTGATGGCGGCGGGCGGCGGGCCGACCATGTACAAGTATCATACGCCCAGCGGCGATAAGGCGTGCGATGGCATGGCGATGGCGCTGGCGGCGGGCCTCTCGCTGCGGGATATGGAGATGGTGCAGTTCCACCCGACCGGCCTCTTGGCGGGCGAGGACACGCGCATGACCGGCACCGTGCTGGAGGAGGGCCTGCGCGGTGCGGGAGGCCATCTGCTCAACAAGGACGGCCACCGCTTCATGCTGGACCGCAACCCGGCGGGCGAGCGGGCGACGCGGGACATCGTCTCCCGTGAAATCTACCGCGAGATGCAGGGCGGCAAGACCACCCCGCACGGCGGCGTCTACATCGAAATGAAACACCTGGGGCCGGAAAAGGTCGCCAAGCAGTTCAAAGGCATGGTCGAGCGCTGCGCCGACTGCGGCTTTGATCTCGCCGGCGGACGGGTCGAGGTGGTGCCGACCGCGCACTACATGATGGGCGGCGTGGTGTTTGGAGTGGACACGACGACGGCGATGCCGGGCCTGTTCTGCGCCGGCGAGGACTCCGGCGGCGTCCACGGCGCGAACCGGCTGGGCGGCAACGGCGTCGCCAACTCCACCGTGTTCGGCGGCATCGCCGGCGACGAGATGGCGGCGTTCGTGGCGGGCGAGGCCGCTTGGCGTGAGCCGGATATCGAGGTGGCGCGGGCCGCCGCGGCGGCATCTCTCAGGCCATTCGCGCTGGACAAAGGCGACCTGAACGGCCTGCGCAAACGGTTATTGGATATGATGTGGGACGAGGCGGGCATCGTCCGCACGAAGGAGTCGCTCGGACGGGCTTTGGCGGCACTGGACGGGTTCGAAACCGAATTGCACGCCATCGGCATACCCGACACCTCCGCCGCCTTCAACCTGACCTGGCACGACTGGCTGAACCTGGAGAGCCAGATCACGGTGTCCAAAGTCATCGCCCACGCCGCCTTGGCGCGCGAGAACAGCCGAGGGGCGCATTTCAGAGATGACTTCCCGGATGAGGGTGATTTGGAGGCGACCTACTTTACAAAGGTGCGGCTGGCGGAAGGCGCTACTGCGGCAGGCGGCTTCGAGGTGACGACCGAACCGGTGAAGTTCACCATCGTGAAGCCTGGAGAGAGTTTGATTGAGGGCGGTGTGGGTGCACCGCCGGCGGCTGCAGAGTAACCCGCTCAATCAAAATTGCTCCAACGGCTTGCGACCGCCCGAGGCTGGGCCTGCAAACTGAAGCGCCCCGGGTTTGCCGGAGAGTAACACTCAAAGGATACCCGTTATGAAGAAACGACCCTACACCCCATCATTCATTCGCCTGCCGGCAGCGGGCGGAGCTCGTCCGCCGGTTCCGGAAATGACGGCGTTCATCCATCGCCCGCTGCACGGTGGAGCGGGCGATGAAAGCGATGGGATTACAGGGCATTGTGCGTGGCAGGAAGATCATCACGACCAATCCGGACACGTTGCAGCCCTGTCCTGACGACAGGGTCACCCGGGCTTTTGTCGCCCAGGCGCCAAACCGGCGCGGTGGTGCACCTCACCCTGGAATCCACCTGAACGATTTCTACGCTGCGGTAGTAATCAACTCGTCCCCTGCCTCGCGGGCGATCAGATAATCGCGAGTGAGCGGCACCGCGTCCTGCTTTTTGGCAAGTTGGACTTGGAAGACGACAAGACGATTGTGCCGGAAGGCTATTTCGCTGCCAACGAGGTACAAGCGCCACATTCGGCAGAACCGCTCGTCATAGATTTCGCGTACCCGATCGAGATTTGCTTCGAACCGCTTACGCCAGGCCTTCAAAGTTTCCGCGTAATGCAACCTCAGAACCTCGATGTCGGTGACATAGAGGCCGGACTGTTCGGCAACGGCGAGGATTTCCGATAGCGCCGGGCTGTAGCCGCCGGGAAAGATGTACTTGGCCAACCAGGGGTTGGTCGCTCCCGGACCGTCGGCCCGGCCGATCGTATGCAGCAGTGCGACTCCGTCATCCGCAAGGCGGGCGCGCAGCGTGGCAAAGAATTCACGGTAATGGGGTACGCCAACATGCTCGAACATACCGACCGACACGATGCGGTCGAAGACCCCGTCGACTTCGCGGTAGTCTTGAAGCTGGAACCGAGTCCGATCGGCAAGCCCCGCCGACTTTGCACGCTCCTCGGCGATCCGATGCTGTTCTTGCGAGAGCGTAACGCCGGTTACCCGGGCGCCATGCTCGCCTGCCAGGTGAAGACCCAGTCCACCCCAGCCGCAGCCGATATCGAGGACGCGTTGGTCTGGCTCCAGGAGGAGTTTGGCGGCAATGAGCGCTTTCTTGTTTTCCTGAGCGGCCTCCAAACTGTCGTCCGGATGCCGGAAATAGGCGCAGGAATATTGGTGGTCGGCGTCCAGGAACAGGTCGTAGAGCGCGCCCGACAGATCATAGTGATGCGCCACATTGCGCTGAGCCCGCTTGACCGGATTGAACTGCGCGAGGCCCCGGTGCAACCGCCGTGCGCGTGCCAGCCAGCTATGGTGCCACACACCGGGTTGGTCAGCCAGATTGACGATAAGCAGTTCGATCAATCCGTAGATATCGTCTTCATCTACGGTGAGTGTTCCGTCCATATAGGCCTCACCGAGTGAAAGGTGAGGATTGATCAGAAGCTTACGGGCCAGGGACCGCGAATGAAACCGCATGACCACGGGCGACGACGAGTCGCCATAATGGACGGTTCGCCCATCGGGGAAAACGACAACCAAAGAGCCTTTCCTAATCAGGCGATTTAGGAACTTCGATATCAATCTAGACCACATTTTGTTCTCTTTTCTCTCCAACTTTTAGCTCTTTGCAAGTATTGCTTGCCAGAACTATTTGATCTCGAACGACGGCATCGACGCGGGCTCACCCGCCCTTATCCATGACCCTGTGTGACTGCGATAAAGACGATGAGGTGGGCCTATCGTTACAGGCCATGATCTATCTTGGCGCACTTGACTTTGCAATAAGCGGAGACCAGAAGCCTCGGTCAGCGGTGGAGTAGGGAAACCGGTAGACTGAGTGGGACGTCGCGTTGGTCAGGCGCCCGGAGTTAAGATGACGGACGATCAGGACAGCGAATCACAACGAGACGCCGTGCATGCGGTCATGGTGGAGGTCCATCAGGATTTTCTGCGCTTCCTCACCCGCCGGCTTGGCAATGAGGCTGAGGCCGCCGACGTTCTTCACGATTTCTTCGTGAAGGTGCTGACAAGGATCGGCGACGTTCGCGAAACGGAGAAGCTGCGAGCCTGGATGCGCCGCGTGCTTGAGACGAGCTTGGTTGACTATTACCGCGCGCAGGGCAAAAAGCGCGAAGCAGAAACGGAGCACCACTATCTCGAATCGGTGCGCCTGACCGGCGACGGCAAAGACGACCTGGATCTCATTATCTGCATGTGCCTCTACAAGCTCTTGCCTACGCTCAAGTCAGAATATGCCGATGTTTTGTGGCGGGTCGATCTGATCGGCGAGTCCCGTAAAAGCATTGCCGACGCGCTAGGCATCAGCGAGAGCAATCTTCGCGTGCGTCTGCATCGGGCCCGCCAGGCTCTAC
>CAXBDI010000035.1:0-34192 GCA_963974445.1 uncultured Alphaproteobacteria bacterium | reverse complement strand
ACCATGTGCCTGGCGCAATGCCGCGCGGTCAGGGTGCCTATTTCCTCCAACACCCGATTGGCCTTACGCGAACGGAAACTGCGGCCCATGACGGTCGTGACGTCGGAACAGAACTGGCAGGCGCCCCAGCCGCAACCGCGTCCGGTCATAATCGGCACGATGCGCAGCGGGTAGGCGTCCCAGGGAAAGTCGGAATAATCAGGGACCGGCACGTCGCCAAATTCCGCCAGCGGTGGCGCGGCGGCTTTGATCGCATCCGGTTGGACGGATACTCCGGGAAATTTTTCCAGGGATTCGCCACGTGCCGCGGCCTCTACCAGCGGCGCAATAAAGCCTTCCGGCTCCGCTGCGACTACGGCGGTCACCCCCGGCTCACCCAGCCACAGCCGTGCGATATCAGGCTCGTTGAAATAAGGCCCCCCGACCAGAAGGGGGATGCCTTGGGCGGCACAACTGGCCGCCAGATCGGCAACGACGCGGCGGTAGAGCGTATAGGCCGACACCAGAACGACGTCCGGACGGTCTGCCAGCGCATCGTCGAATGCGGCGGCGATGCGGGCCCGGGTCTGATCGCTGCGCGGTGTGATCATGCGGCGCAGCGATTGCCGCGCCTTGCGGACGGCGCCGCTGTGCGTCATGGCCGACCAGAACCGGGCCTGATCCACCAGATGACCGCCGGCCTTCGCGCGCCGTTGCCGCCTGAACCCGGAGACCCCGGCGGAAAGAGGCGAAAACAGGCGGACTTTGTGGCCGTTGACTCGCAGCGCTGCAGTAATCGACCCAACCGGGATCGTGGGATAGAGCGTGAAATTGTTGAGATCCACTAGCAGAACCGACACGCCGCTGCCTTGCATCAAAGCCGCTCTCCGACTCGCCGGAATTGTCCCAATTCGGGCTCATTACGACACAACTAGCATTGCACACGTTCAGGTCGCAACCATCAGTTACGCATTATGGTACGCTCACAGGTGCGATACCCCCGTAAAATAGCAGAAAACTCAATCCTGTCTGACTGAGAGATGGTTGAAGTATGCGAATTGAGCGAGCCAAGCCTTTAGCCGACCTTGACGAGGGCGTTACGACGCAGAGCTGCTCGCTTCCGGGTCAGGACCCAAACACCTTTTGCAGCAGTGCTGTGGAGCGGGCCGCCGGATTGTTGCGGATCGCGGCCTCCTCTCTCGCCAGATAAAGAAACACGCCGTCCAGCGCCTTTTCCACCACATAACCGGTCAGGTCGGCCTTGGCGTCCGGCAAGAACGGCATCTGTTTGTACTCGCCCATCGCCCTGTCATAGGCCTGCACTGCGCCGGCGGCAGACAGTTCGCGATTGACGATGGGTGTGAAATCGCCGGTTAGCCTCGGCGTCATCTTGCCTTCGAAATAGCGCGTCGCTGAATCCTTTGGCCCACTCAGGATTTTGCGGGCGTCGTCGATGGTCATGGCGTCGATGGCTTCGAAGAAGGCGTCCTTCGCCTTCGGCACCGCCGCCTCCGCCGCACGGTTCATACGCCGCTCCAGATCCTCTGTCAGATCGCCCATTCCGGCCAGTTTCAGGGCCTGCTGCACCCGGTGGAGCGGCCCCGGCAGCGGGATGTGAACGTCCTCTGCGCCATAGAAGCCGTTCTCCCGCCCCAGATCGCCGACCGCGTTGCTGGAGCCGACGCGCAGCGCCTCGCGCAGTCCCTGGCCGATTTCCAGCGCGCTCAGGCCGCCGCCAGTGGAGCCGCCGACGCTGCCACTGCCACCGCCAAGGGTGCCCATCAGGTCCTTGCCCTTGTTCAGCCAGCTTTGCCCTTGGGCGGCGGAAGCCAAGCCGATCCCAGCCAACGCCAATACCATCGTCCGTCGATCGATCATCGCTTTCTCCTCGACATCGCGTCCTCGATTACTCACTCGTTCCAAGTGCAGCGGATCGGCATTGCGGTCAAGCCGTTGCGGTGCACAGGATCGTGATTATCTCAGGGCGGATGGCGGCTTCGTCTTGCGTTATTGGCGCGCTCAGGTCACAACGCCAGCAATAGCGAAGAATATGGAGGAACACCCATGTACCTAACCCAGGGCCTGAAGCGCTCGGCGCAAATCGCCGCGAACAGCACCTCTACCTGTATTCTGGGCGCGGATGGGCAAGAGCGCCGCCGCACCTGGAGCGAGACCTTGGCGCGGGTGGTCAAGCTGGCTGGCGCGATGCAATCGCTGGGCCTAGCGGAGGGCGACCGCGCCGCGATCCTCTCCCTGAACAGCGACCGGTATTTCGAGTTCTTTTATGCCACGGCCTGGGCCGGCGGCGTGTTCGTCCCCATCAACATCCGCCTCGCGCCGCCGGAGGTGGAGCATTGGCTGAACGACTCCGAGGCGAAAATCCTGTTCATCGACACCCAATTCGCGCCGATGCTGAAGGCGCTGGACGGCAAAATCCCGCACATCGAACATATCGTCTATCTGGGCGACGATGCCCCGCCCGCCGGCATGCATGGCTATGAGGCGATCCTGGAGGCCGCCGACCCTGTCCCCGACGCCGAACGCGGTTATGAGGACCTGGCGGGCCTGTTCTACACCGGCGGCACTACCGGGCGGTCGAAGGGCGTCATGCTGAGCCACCGCAACCTAGTGTTCAACGCCTTCAATACCATAGCATTGCTGCGTTATGAGGCGGATGCGCGCTATCTGCACGCGCCGCCGATGTTCCATATCGCCGATTGCGTCGCGGTGTTCGGCGTGACGCAATTGGGGCTGGAGCACTACTTCATCCCGGCCTTCAACCCGGAGGTCGTGCTCGACGCGATCCAGCGCTGGGGCATTACCGATACGTTGCTGGTGCCGACCATGGTCAACATGACCGTCAATCATCCGAAGGTGGCGGAATACGACGTCTCGACCTTGCGCAAGCTCGCCTATGGCGCGTCGCCGATGCCGGAGGCGGTGATCCTGCGCGCGCTGCAGGTGATGCCCGACGTCTTGTTCTATCACGCCTATGGCCAGACCGAGTGTGCGCCGATCACCTCGATCAACGGGCCGGAAAGCCATGTGTTCGAAGGGCCGCTCGCCTACAAGTTCCGCTCCGTCGGCAAGGCGGCGCCCGGCGTCGAGGTCGAAATCCGCGACGAAAACGGCGTAGAGGTGCCGCGCGGCAGCGTCGGCGAGATTTGCGTGCGTGGCGCCAATGTCATGCAAGGTTATTGGCGCCAGCCGGACCTGACCGCGGAGGCGCTGCGCGGCGGCTGGATGCATTCCGGCGACGGCGGCTATATGGACGACGACGGCTATATCTACGTCGTCGACCGGGTCAAGGACATGATCATCTCCGGCGGCGAGAACGTTTACTCGGCGGAGGTGGAAAGCGCCGTCCATCTGCACGCCGCCGTCGCCGAGTGCGCGATCATCGGCGTGCCGGACGACAAATGGGGCGAGCGGGTGCACGCCATCGTGCGCCTGCGCAAGGGCGAGAGCGCGACTGCGGAGGAGATCATCGCTCACGCCCACACACAGATTGCCGGCTTCAAATGCCCGCGCAGCGTCGATTTTGTCGCCGACCCGCTGCCGCTGTCGGGCGCCGGCAAAATCCTGAAGACCGAACTGCGCAAGCCCTATTGGGAAGGCCGGGACAAGAAGGTAAACTAGCACTCGCAAGCTCCGCACCGCTCACCTCTCGCCGAGGCAATTGCTCCCGCCCTTGCGGCTTTGCTAAGGTGGACGGCACCCGCACCTTCGCAAGAGAGCAAGCACCATGGCAGAGTTCGATACGGTCATCCGCGGCGGTCTGGTCGCCACGGCCAGCGACATCATGCTGGCCGACGTCGGCATTCAGGACGGCACCGTTACCGCCGTCGCCAAGAACCTGCCGGCCGGGGCGAAGGAGATCGACGCCCAGGGCAAATACGTGGTGCCCGGCGGCGTCGACAGCCATTGCCATATCGAGCAGCCAAGCTCGATCAGCGGCAAGATGAACGCCGACACCTTCTTCACCGGCACGCGGTCGGCGGCCTGCGGCGGCACGACCAGCGTCATCTGCTTCTCGCCGCAGCGCCAAGGTTGGAGCCTGGCCGACTCCACCGCGGACTATCACGAGCGGGCCAAGAAGGCGGCGATCGACTACACCTTCCATCTGATCGTCAACGATCCGAACGAGGATGTGATGGCGACGCTGCCGTCTCTGATCGCCGACGGCCACCGCTCCATCAAAATCTTCATGACCTATGACAGCAACCGCGTCACCGACGACGGTATTCTGAAGCTGATGGCTTTGGCGCGGGAGAACCAGGCGTTCATGGTGCTGCACGCTGAGCATCACGAGATGATCAAATGGCAGACGCAGCGCCTGCTCGACGCCGGCCTGACCGACGCCAAATACCACGCGTGGTCGAAGCCGCCGGTGGTGGAGCGCGAAGCGGTGCACCGCGTCGTCTCCATGGCGGAACTGCTGGACCTGCCGGTGCAGATCTTCCACGTCACCTGCGCCGAGGCGGCGGAGGAAATCCACCGGGCGCAGCAACGCGGCCTGAAGATTTTCGGCGAGACCTGCGCGCAATACCTGACGCTGACCGCCGACGATATGGACCGCGCCGACGGCGAGGGCGCCAAATACGTGTGCTCGCCATCGCCGCGCACGCCGGCGGATATCGAGGCATTGTGGGGCTATCTGAAGACCGGCGTGCTGGGCATGGTTTCCAGCGACCACGCGCCGACCAATTTCAGCACCCCCAGCGAGCATTCCAGCGACCTGAAGCTGCCGGATGGGCCGGGCACGCCCTTCCCGAAAATCCCGAACGGCCTGCCCGGGTTGGAGACGCGGCTGCCGCTGCTGTTCAACGAGGGCGTCAGCGGCGGGCGGATCGATCTCTCACAATTCGTTGCGTTGTCGAGCACCAACCCGGCGAAGCTGTTCGGGCTCTATCCGAAAAAGGGCACGATTGCCCCCGGCTCCGACGCCGATATCGCCATCTGGGACCCCTCGAAACAGGTGACGATCCGCCAGGCCGATCTGCACCACGCCATAGACTACACGCCCTATGAGGGCTTTCAGGTGACCGGCTGGCCGGTGACGACGCTCAGCCGCGGCAAGGTGGTGGCGGATGGCGGCGATTTTGTCGGCGAGCGGGGCCACGGCCAATTCCTGGCCCGCGCGCCCTACGACTATATCAAGCCGCGCGGTGTCTTCCCCTCACCGTTCGACCCGTTCGCCGGCAAGAGCTAGACCAGGCGAGCCGGAGGGTGCTGGCCCGCAACTGGCAACTGGGCGTATCAGAGCGCGACGACGACCGCCGCCGCCGCGATATCGCTCATTCGCTGAGCCGACACAATGGCAGCGAAGGCTATCCGGACGATTGGCGGCCGCTGTCCGTGTTCGCGCACGCGCCTTGCCGCTGGTTGTGGGGCAGAGGGCCGATGATCGGCGGCCTGAACGGCGGCACCGCCTGGGGCTGGCTCTATATCAGTCATCTGTGGGTCGCCGCCGACCAGCGCCATCTGGGCCTCGGCTCAGCCTTGATGCGCGAGGTCGAGGCGCGGGCCAAGGAGCGCGGCATGGCCGGCGCCCACCTGACCACCGCCAGCTTCCAGGCCCGCGCCTTCTACGAGAAACTGGGCTTCCAGGTGTTCGGCCAGTTGGACGGCATGCCGCCGGGCGGCACGCTCTATTACATGCGCAAGCGCTATTAGGCGACACCTGCCAGGTACAGCAACACGCCCGCCACGGCAGAGCCCGCGATGACGCGCAGCACCGGTTGCTTGGCCGCGAAGATGGCGAGTGCAGCCGCCACCGTCAGCCCGAAGGCCGCCCAATCGACCGACGCCAGCACCGGGTAGGCCAGCGCCATCGGGCCGGCCCGCCGAGGAGACTCGTCAGGCCGCCGGCCCGCCGAAACTCAGGGCTGCGATCCGCGCCCAGACACGCACTGCATCGGACAATGGGATTGCGTGATGACGCGGCGAGCCGTCTCGACTGGCAGGCATGCGGGTGGATCCTCAGCGAAGACGGCGGTTCGAGTCCCCTTACACTCATCTCATCCTGAGTAGGGCCACAGGTTCGTATCGAAGGGCGCCAGCCCGCTAAACCATCGCCACAGGCCGCACCGGCGAACCCGTGGCCCCTTTGAACTTCACCGGTATCATAGTGAGGCAAAAGCTGTAGATCTTCGCTTTAGCCAACGCGTCGAGCGCCAGGTTCTCCACCAGATAGACGCCGGCCTCCGCCAGGCAGTGCTGGTGAACGGGCATCAGCGCCTCCGGGCTTTCCGCCGGCAACACTTCCACCGCCATGTTGTCAGCCCCGATGGCGACAACGTCCCGGGCGGTCAGCCAGTGCGCCGCAGCCTCGTTCAGGCCCGGTTCGCCGGAGAGGAACTTGTCGTTGTCTGTCATGAAGAACCGGCCCCAGCCGGTGCGCACGAACACCACATCGCCTGGACGCAGCGCCAGTTTGGCGTTGTCCAGAGCGCGAGCCAGATCATCCGGCCCGACCGCGCGGCCGTCTTCGAGATATTCGCCGCCGTCGATGCCGGCAACGTCCAGCATGATGCCGCGGGTGATGATCGGCGGGCAGTGCTCGATACCAAGATTGACGAGGCCCCAATCGTCGACCGTGTCCTCGACGCTATAGCCGCCGAACAGTTGCTCGCCCTTGGAGAAATGGCCGAGCGCATCCATGTGCGTGCCGACATGGGTGGTCATCTCGATCCGCTCCAGCGTGGTGCCGGCGTCGTTAGTCGCGCCCAGCGCCCGGCGCCGTTTGATCGAGTTGCGAGCGGTGCTCGACGCGCTCATGATGAATGGTGTCTGCGCCGGTTTAAAACCCGGCGCGCCCATCTGGGTTTCGAATGAAAGGTCCCAGACCTCGCCCCGCTGCACTTCGCGCAGCGCCTGCAAGGTGTTTTCGGGTGTCAGCAGGTGACCGGCACCAAGCTGATCGCCCTTGCCCCATCGGTCAGCCCAATGACGGTGGTTGTGTACGCATTTCAAAACGAAAAGTCTCCCCGGACAGCATGATCCGGAGAGACGTTAGCACTCTAAAGTCGGCGATGGGAATGTCGATCCCCGTGCCGGCAGAGCTACTTGTCCTTAGAGGACTCGTAGTAGGCGTCGTTCGACTGCATCCAGCGCGCCGGATCACCTTCGCGAAGGTCTCGGTCGGTCACCTTCGGTGCCTTCTTGAACGCCTCTTGGGACATGTTCAGGTACGCGCTGTCGAAGTCGGGGCCGACCTTCAACTTCTTCCACGGAATCGCCACCCAATCTTCGCCGATGCCGAGGAATCCACCCTCGCCGACCAGCAGGTAACGGATATTACCGGTCTTGGCGTCCAGGATCACGTCCTCAACATTGCCCAGCGATTCGTCCTGCATATTGCGGATAGAGAGGCCGATAACGTCGCTAGCCCGGACGTTTCGCTCCAATTCCGATGTCGGCACGGCAGCCTCGATGTCGCGCACGCGCTCAGGGGCAACATCAGCCTTGCGCGCCTTCGCCATCAACTCGCTTTCCTTTTCGTTAAGCTCCCCGATGCCTTCGACAACATCGTTGCAGGCTTCCTCGTTGCCGTTGATCGCGAAGACCTGCGCGGCCTGTTCCAGCACGCGGAAGTCGTTGCGGGTATAACTCGGATAGGAGGCGTAGTTTCGGTCGAGTTCCCGTAAATCCGCCAAGCACTCGCTCTCCTCCAGCGAGGTCCGGCGCTGGGTTTGGAAGTTGTTTGGGTCGGTGACGGCCTTGTCCATACCCATATCCTTCTTTTGCATTTCGGTCTTAGCCTGTGGCTTGGCATGTTCGGCGGCGATAGCCGGTCCGGAGCCAAGCAACGCAACAGCACTAACCGCTGCAAGAGCTTTGTGCAACTGTACGATCATAACTCATTTCCTTCATTTTAGTCCATATATGACAATATTTCTTGCGGTTAACGCAAGGAATATTGCACGGACTTCAAACGCAGGATTCGTAATTTGGTTCCGGCGGCCGCTACAAAAACCGATGCAGTTTCGCCGCACCGTTCAGGCAGCCGGCGGCCAAGCGGCTTTCCGGCCTGCGGAGCTACGCCAGTTTTTTTTGCAGGTTCCGGTCGAGCGTCGCCAGGAACTCTTCCGTGGTCTGCCAGCCCTGGTTCGGGCCGACCAGGATCGCCAGGTCCTTGGTCATCGCGCCGGCCTCTACGCTGGCGATGCAGACCTGCTCCAGCGCCTCGGCGAATTGCTCGACGTCGGGATTGTCGTCCATCTGGCCGCGATATTTCAGGCCGCGGGTCCACGCAAAGATCGAGGCAATCGGATTGGTAGACGTCTTCTTGCCCTGCTGATGCTGGCGGTAATGCCGTGTGACCGTGCCGTGCGCCGCCTCCGCCTCAACCGTGTTGCCGTCCGGCGTCATCAGCACCGAGGTCATCAGGCCGAGCGAGCCAAACCCTTGCGCCACCGTATCGGACTGCACGTCGCCATCATAGTTCTTGCAGGCCCAAAGATAATTGCCTTCCCATTTCATGCTGCAGGCGACCATGTCGTCGATCAGCCGGTGCTGATAGGTCAGGCCGAGGGGATCGAACTTCGCCTTGAATTCGGTGTCGAAAATCTCCTGAAACAACTCCATGAAGCGGCCGTCATAGACTTTCAGGATGGTGTTCTTGGTGGACAGAAAGACCGGGTAGTTGCGCTGCAGGCCGTAGTTGAAGCAGGCCCGGGCAAAACCGCGGATCGACTCGTCCAGATTATACATCGCCATGGCGACGCCACTGCCGGGGAAGTCGAACACCTCGCGCTCGATAGGCGCGCCGCCGTCGGCCGGCGTAAACGTCATGGTCAGTTTTCCCATGCCCGGGACCCCGAAATCCGTCGCACGGTACTGGTCGCCGAAGGCGTGGCGGCCGATGACGATGGGCTGAGTCCAGCCCGGCACGAGCCGCGGGACGTTCTGGCAAATAATCGGCTCGCGGAACACCGTCCCGTCCAGGATGTTGCGGATGGTGCCGTTCGGCGAGCGCCACATCTTTTTCAGCCCGAACTCCTCGACCCGCGCCTCGTCCGGGGTGATCGTCGCGCATTTGACGCCGACGCCGTACTCCTGAATAGCCTTCGCTGCCTCAACGGTAATCCGGTCGTCGGTCTCGTCGCGCTTTTGGATCGAAAGATCGTAGTATTTCAGATCGATATCGAGATAGGGCAGGATCAGCTTCTGTTTGATGAAATCCCAGATGATGCGGGTCATCTCGTCGCCGTCGAGCTCTACGACCGGGGTTTTCACTTTGATCTTGGCCATGACGGTGCTGTCTCCTGCAAGGTTCCGGTCGCGCGATTGAGGCTCGATTGAGAGCCTTTGAGAATACGCGCCCCACTCCTGGGCGCAATAGGGCCGGAGCCCCGTCGCCGCAGCTTCAGCCGAGGCCAAGCGCTGCGAATGCTGCATCCATGGACGTTTCGGCCCGATAGAGGGATCGGATGTTCTCCCCCGCAAATTCCTGCGCAATCGCATGATCCAGCGCCGCGATGAACGGGTCCCAGAAATCATCTTCGCTGAGCAAGACCAACGGCTTGTCGACCTGTTTGAGTTGCCGCCAGGTTAGCACCTCCAGGATCTCGTCGAGAGTGCCAATGCCGCCCGGCAGCGCCAGAAAGCCGTCGGACAGGTCGAACATCGCTTGCTTGCGCTCGAACATGCCGTTGGTGACGATGGTCCGCGTCAGATGCTGGTGCTGGACCTCGACCGACTGCAGAAATCGAGGGATGATGCCAATAACACGCCCGTTCGCCGCCAAGACACTGTCACTGACCACCCCCATCAGGCCCAGCGCGCCGCCGCCATAGACCAACTCGGCCTGCTGCTCCGCCAGCCGTTGCCCCACTCGAAAGGCCAGGTCGCGATGCTCCGCCCGTGCACCAAATCGCGACCCGCAAAAGACGCAGATGGCCGTGTTACTCATTGCTGTTGCCTCATGTTGGAACACGCCTTCTGCGCAACTGGATAGCCGGGCCATTCAGTATACTGTTGCCCGGAACCCGGCAGTTTCTGCTATACATACGGACGTTTGAGGAAAGGACTTGGTTTCCGTGCGAGTAGTTGTCGCGGCTTGCGTCGTTGGCGCAACCGTTGTTGGTGCCGCAGTAACCATCGATCAGTGGTATCCGCAATGGCAACCGCAGTCGGCGCCAGGGGAAGCGCGCGTGCTGGTGCAAGCCCAGCCGTCGCCAGCAGCGGTAACGGCAGCCGATGTCGCCCCCGCCTTGAGCCCGTCGCTATCGCCACAGACGCCAGCGCCGCCCGAGCCATCGGAAAGCGCGCGGCTAGACACTAACGTCCCCGGCGACGAGACGAAAGCCGCAGCGGCACTTCCCTCACAGCGCCTGTCGCCAAACGACGATGCTCATGTCGAACTGCCACCCCTCGACGATCGGGATGCGTTGCCGTCCATAGCACCGCATCCAGTGGCCAGCACCGGCAGCGCCGCAGTCGAGACCGCCGGTCACCCCGCAAGGGTGGCAGAGGCTCCTCGCAGATCGCTCAGAACGAAGTCGGAGCCGTCTGCATTGACCACGCCACCGGTCGCGGAGATTTCCACCCGCCAGTCCCCGGCTGCGGTGCGCCGCGCCGACGTCGCGGAAGCAATTCGTTCCGCTACCGCTACTCCCGATCCACATCGCCCGCAGTCCGGCAATCTGTCGGTCGCGCGGATCGACTATGACGGCGAAGGCCGGGTCATCCTGCGCGGGTCGGCCTCTCCCGCAAGCCGGGTCCGCATCAGCCTCAGCGGCCAAGCGCTGGGGGAGGTGGAGACCGATGCGAACGGCCAGTGGCGGTTAGAGCCGAAAGACCGGATCGCCGCCGGCCAATACGACCTGCAAGTGCGCGAGGTCAGCGCCGGCGGCGGCACGAAGAACGCAGTCGAGTTGCCCTTCGCTCAGGCCGAAAATATCCAGGACCTGCCAAAAGAAGACCGGCTGGTGGTTCAACCGGGCAACAACCTGTGGCGGCTGGCGCAGAAGATTTATGGCGATGGCTTCCTCTATCCGATGATCTTCGAGGCGAACCGCGATCAAATTCGCGATCCTGACCTCATCTATCCCGGCCAAATTTTCCAAATCCCGCCGGTTCCGACCGGCGGCTAGGCGAACATCCAGACAATGCATGACCGAGGCGTGATCGCGCCCTAACACCGGTTGCCGCTTGCGCGATCCGGCCGGCGGTCGTACCTAGAATTCATGCGTACTCTGCTCTCCCCCGCTCGGACGGCTGCGGCAGCGATTTCCTGCCTGGCCGTCGCCATCCTCCTCGCAGCGCCGGTGCGCGCCGAATCCGCTAAACAGCCGGTGCTGGTGGAGCTTTTCACCTCGCAAGGCTGCTATTCCTGCCCACCGGCCGACCGGTTGCTGGGACGGCTGGCCGCCGAAGGCGATGTGGTAGCGCTGGCCTTTCACGTGACCTATTGGGATCGCCTGGGCTGGCCGGACCCGCTTGCGACCGAGGCGGGAACGAGGCGGCAACACAGCTATGGCGCGACGGTCAGCAACGGTCGCATCTACACCCCGCAACTGATCGTCAACGGCCAGAGCCACGCCGTCGGCTCGAACGAGCGCGTCGTCAGAGCCGACATCGCCCGGGCCGCGCGCGAACCGCGGCCGGCAACGCCAGCGCTGCGTTGGCTCGCCGATAGCCGCCTGGAAGTGCGCGTGCCGGCGGCAATGGAGGCCGCCGGCGCGAACATCTGGCTCGCCCGCTACGACGCCAAGCGCGAGACGGAGATCCTGCGCGGTGAGAATGGCGGCAAGCGGTTGGCCTATCACCAGATCGTGCGTGAGCAGGCATCGCTCGGCCCGTTCGATGGTGGTGCCGCGACTCTGGTGACCGAGGTTTCTCCCGGGCAAGGGACAGAATGGGGAGTCGCCGTGGTCGTGCAAGCGCCTGGACCGGGCAGGGTCTGGGGCGCTGCTATCCTGCCGGCTCCGTCTCCCGACGCATAGCCAAGGCATGCAGGCGCTGTGGTCTCGCCGGCCGCTGGCTCTGGCCGCGGCGTTCATCGCTGTTCTCACCGCCTGGCGCATCGCTGCGTTGGCGACCAGCGACCTCGACCTGTTCTTTGACGAGGCGCAGTACTGGTTTTGGTCGCAGCAGCCGGCCTTCGGCTATTTCTCCAAGCCGCCCGTCATCGCCTGGCTGATCGCGGCCGCTACCGCCGCTTTCGGCAATACGGAATTCGCGGTGCGGCTGTTCTCGCCGCTGTTGTACGCCGTGACCGCAGCGCTCGGCGCCGGCATCGCCTGGACGGTCTATGACCGCACCGCCGCAGCCTGGACCGCGATGACACTTGCGACCCTGCCGGCGGTCAGTCTCTCCGCACAACTGGCCTCCACCGACGTGCCGCTGCTGCTCAGCTGGGCGGCGGCATTGCTGTGCTGGCTGCGCTATTGGCGCTATGGCGGGTGGTGGTGGGTCGGCTTCGGCATCGCCTTCGGTGTCGGCCTGATGAGCAAATACGCCATGGCCTATGTGCTGCTCAGCCTGCCGGTGGCCATGCTGCTGGCGCCGGTGACGAGAGAGACGCTGCGCCGGCCCGGGTTGTGGCTAGGTCTAGGCTTGGCCCTGCTGCTGTTCCTGCCCAACGTATGGTGGAATTGGACCAACGAGTTGGCGAGCTTCAGCCACACGGCAGACAATGCCAACTGGAGCGGCCCGGCCTTGAAACCGTATAAACTCGCGGAATTCGCCGGCGCGCAATTCGGTATCATGGGGCCGATCCTGATGCTGGCCTTTCTGTGGGCGCTGATACGATGGCGGCGTCTGCAGCCAGCCGAGCGGGTGCTGGCAGCGTTCGCGGTGCCGGTGTTGGCGTTGATGCTGGTGCAGGCGCTGGTCTCCCGCGCTCATGCGAACTGGGCGGCGGTTGCCTATGTCAGCGCATCGGTTCTCGCCGTCGGATGGTTGTTGCGGCAAGGCGCGCAGCGCTGGCTGGCGGTCTCGCTGGCGCTACATCTGCTCGTCGTTGTGGCCGTGCAGCACGGCGCCGGCCTGGCCCCGCTCGCCGGTATCGACCCCTGGCACCGCATGCGCGGCTGGCAGGCGATGGGCAAAGAAGTCGCCGCGCGATTGGCGGAGCGCCCGGATGCGCTGCTGATGGTCGGCGACCGGGCCGGAATGGCCGAAATGCTGTTCTACGTGCCGCCGCAACCGCCCGAATGGATCAAGCTGCGGGATGGCAAAGCCGCCGGCGATCACTACGAACTGGTCAGCGACCCGGCCAGCATCGGCGCGCGCCCGGTCCTCTATCTGTCGCGATGGGGTGAGGCGGACCGAGTGTCGCCACGCTTGGCCGAGCGTTTCAGCCGTGTCGTTCCGGTGGCGCCGGTCTCGCGCCTGCGCCCGACCCGGCCTGCCGAAGTCTACAACGCCTTCTGGCTGGAGGGCTTCAAGGGCTAAGCGCCGCCCGGTCGCCGGCACGCCTCACGTCTCATCGCCGGCTTCGGATTCGAGCGCTTCCATGTCGGCATCGGACAGGCCGAAATGGTGGCCGATTTCGTGGATCAGAACGTGACGGACCACATGCGCCAGGTCCTCCTGTGTTTCGCACCAGTAATCGAGGATCGGCCGGCGGTAGAGAAATATCCGGTCCAGGTCGCCCGGCGTATCGCCAGAGCTTTTATGGTCGAGCGAGACGCCGGAATAGAGACCCAGCAGGTCGAACGGCGAGTCCAAAGCCATCTCGCGGGCGACGTCGTGGTCGGGGAAATCCTGGATCAAGATCGCCACGCCGCGGACATGCGCGGCCAGAGACGTTGGGATTTCCCGAAACGCCTGATCCGCCAGCACTTGCAGATCGTCTAGAGATGGGGGCAGAATTTCCGACACGGCTCAACCCTATATCATCGCAATGGGAGATCACGAACAATGGCAAAACCACTGGAAGGCGCCGCCCGGCAGGCTGCATTGGCCAGCCTGCCGGACTGGAAACCGGTCGATGGCCGTGACGCGATCAGCCGGTCCCTGCACTTCGACGACTTCCGGTCCGCCTTTGCCTTCATGACCGAAGTGGCGTTGGTGGCGGAGAAGATGGATCATCATCCCGAATGGTTCAATGTCTATGCGCAGGTCGATATCACCCTTTCCAGCCACGACGCGGGCGGGTTGACCGAGCGAGATGTCCGATTGGCCCACGCGGTGGACCAGGCTTTCGCCAAGCGAAAAGCCCTCTAATAGGTAAAATTTCGACCGAGAATCGGAACCTTTCTCTTGACTTTTCGTTATTTTTTTAGCGCCCGGGGTCGACGGTGGCGCCAAAGTTGAGTATAACTTGCGTCCAGGCATACCGTCGCGCTCATTGGCTAACTCAAGGTCATTGTTGAATGCGCGGTAGGAAAATAAACTATTCAGTCGATATCAAGAATTCCATCGGGATTTCAGGTATAATGGGCTGACTTAAGACGGAGTGTCTCCGCTGATCTCTCTATTGACTTAGAGAGATCATACAGACCACGTAACGAAATGGAGACTATTACTTATGCGATTATCGATGACTGCAATAGCCGGAGCTGCGGTTCTGGCGCTTGGCATGGGGCAGGCGAATGCAGCCGACTGCGGCCGCGTCACCATCGCCGATATGAACTGGGCATCGGCCGAATTCGCTGCCTATGTCGACAAGATCATCTTGGAAGAAGGCTATGGCTGCGAGGTCGAGTTGGTTCCGGGTGACACCATGCCGACCTCCACCTCGATGATGGAAAAAGGCGAGCCTGACATCGCGCCGGAGCTTTGGCGCAATGCGGTGCGCGAGGCTTTGGACCGCGCTGTCAAGGAAGGCCGGCTTCAATACGCCGCTGAAATTCTGCATGACGGCGGCGAAGAAGGCTGGTGGATTCCACAGTATATAAAAGATGCTTACCCGGAGATCGAGACCGTCAATGACGCCTTGAAACGGCCGGATCTGTTCAAACACCCGGAATACTCAGACAAAGGCGCCGTCTATGGCTGTCCGGCCGGGTGGAACTGCCAGATCCTGATGGACAATTTGTTCCAAGCCTATGATGCCGAAGAAAAAGGCTTCGAACTGGTCGATCCCGGCTCCGCCGCTGGTCTCGACGGGTCGATTGCCAAAGCCTACGAGCGTAGGGAGCCGTGGCTCGGCTACTACTGGGCGCCGACATCCATCCTCGGCAAATACCCGATGTACAAATTGAGCATGGGCGTCGAGCATGACGAAGAGGAGTGGAATTCCTGCACCAGCCAACCGAACTGCGCCGATCCCAAGCCGAACGCCTGGGCCCGGTCGGAAGTGTACACCGTGGTAACCCCGCGCTTTGCCAAGGCGTCGCCGGAGGGGATGGCATACTTGGCTAAGCGTGGCTGGTCCAACAAAGTGGCGAACGAAGTGCTCGCCTATATGTCGGATAACCAATACACCGGCGAAGACGCCGCTCGGTACTTCCTGGAGAAGTATCCTGAGTTGTGGACCGAGTGGGTCTCCGACGAAGTAGCGGCCAAAGTCAAGGGCGCGCTGTAATCGCGTCACTGGCATCGGAGCCAATGGTGCGGGAGCGTTTCGCGGCGCTCCAGCACCACTCTCTATGGTTGTGATGCCGAAGTAATAGTATAATAAAAGGCATCGTTTATGGCCGAAGGCGATTGGTTAACGGAATTCCCCGCTATGTCGCGGGATGGATTACGGCTGCTCCAGCGCAGTATCGATGAAGGATTCCGCGAATTCTCGCGAGCCTATGGCGAGGGGCTGGAAAACTTCTTCGAACCATTGCTACAATTTATGATTTGGTTCGAGCGGCTGTTGCTCGAAACGCCCTGGTGGCTGGTGATTGCGGTGATTGCCGGCCTATCGTACTTGGCTAGTCGCAATTTGAAACTGACCGTGGGCGTGATTATCGCCTTCCTCCTCATCGGTTTCTTCGGGATGTGGGAGGACACAATGCAGACGGTGTCGATCATCACGGTATGCACATTGTTGGCTATCGTCATTGGCATTCCCATCGGCATCATGATGGCGCGTTTTGACCGGGCGCAGGCGGTTGTTACGCCGATCCTCGACGTCATGCAGACGATGCCGAGCTTCGTCTATCTCATCCCGGTGGTGATGCTACTGGGCATCGGCCGGGTCCCGGGTGTTATTGCAGTGGTCATCTACGCTATCCCGCCGGTGATCCGGCTGACCAATCTGGGCATTCGCCTGGTGGATAAGGACGTGCTGGAAGCGGCGGACGCCTTCGGCGCCAATTTCCGCCAGCGCCTGCTGGGGGTGCAAATTCCGCTGGCGATGCCGAACATCATGGCCGGCGTTAACCAGACCATCATGATGGCGCTGGCCATGGTGGTGATCGCCTCGATGATCGGCGTGAAGGGGCTGGGGCAGCCGGTGCTGAAGGCCATCACCAACCAATACTTCTCCATGGGCCTGTTCAGTGGTCTGGCGATCGTCGCCATCGCCATCGTCTTCGACCGCGTCAGCCAGGCCTATGGCAAGCGCATGCAGAAATACCGGGACGTGGGACATTAGGATCATGGCGAAAATCGAAATCGAGAACGTCTACAAGATCTTCGGCGACAACCCCCAGTCGGTCTTGCCGCGCGTCCAGGCCGGCGAACACAAGGACACGATCCTGGCCGAAACCGGCCACACCGTTGGCCTCGACGATATCACGCTGTCGATCGAGGAGAGCAAAACCTTCGTCGTCATGGGCCTGTCTGGGTCCGGCAAATCGACCTTGATCCGCCACCTGAACAGGCTGATCGAGCCGACGGCAGGCCGTATCCTGGTCGATGACGTCGATGTGCTCACCTTGAACGACAGCGACCTGCGCCAGTTCCGGCGCACCAAAACGGCGATGGTGTTTCAGCGCTTTGGTCTGATGCCGCATCGCAGCGTCATCCATAACGTCGCCTATGGCCTGGAGATGCAGGGCGTCGACAAACGCCAACGCCAGGAAAAGGCGGCGGATTGGATCGAGACCGTCGGCCTCGCCGGCTACGAGAACTCCTACCCCAGCCAGCTTTCCGGTGGCATGCAGCAGCGCGTTGGCCTGGCCCGGGCGCTGTGCGGCGACCCGGAGGTGCTGCTGATGGACGAGGCGTTCAGCGCCCTCGATCCGCTAATCCGCTCCGGCATGCAGGACCAGTTGATCGAACTGCAGGAGCGGCTGAACAAGACCATCGTCTTCATCACCCACGATTTGGACGAGGCGCTGAAGCTGGGCGATAAGATCGCCATCCTGAAAGACGGACGCCTCATCCAGGTCGGCAATCCCGAAGATATTCTGCTGAACCCGGCGGATGACTATGTCGCAGCATTCGTGCGCGACGTAAACCGGGCCCGGGTGCTGACCGTCGACGTGGTGATGCGGCCGCCGGCATTGCGGCTTACAACGGAAAACATCGACAGCGCGCTGCGCGAGATGCAAGGTACTAAGACGGACTATTGCTGTGTTTTCGACGGCGACGACTTCCGCGGCGTCGTTACCGAAAGCGCACTGACTGATGCGATCAAAGCCAATGGCAGCGGCCGGCGCACACTGTTCGAGTTGGCGGATATCACGCAAACGGTCTCGTCCGATCTGGTATTGGAGGACGCGTTGCCAACCATCCTGCAATCGGATACGCCGGTCGCCGTGGTCGACAACGAAGGCAAGTTCCGCGGCGTTATCTCAAAACGCCGGCTCATCCGTGTGTTGACCGAGCATCGCGAGGACGAGAATGCCGCAGCTTGACCGCGGGCTCCTTCAGACAAGAAGCACTGAGGTCTGATCAGAAGCCGGAGCCCGGCTCGGCGAGATAGGCTTCCTCTTCCGGCGTGCTCTCCCGGCCGAGCGCCGCATTGCGGTGCGGGAAGCGCCCAAAGCGGGCGATGACGTCGCGGTGCTTGCGGGCGTAACGCGTCCATTCGGCGTTGCCGAGCGCATCGATCAACTCAATGCTGCGGTCCTGATCAGCCAGCTTCTCGCTATGCTCGAACGGCAGATACCAGAACAGCCGATGGGTTTCGGGCGCGTCGCGGTCGAAGCCTTCGGCAATTGCGTGCTTGGCGACGGTCAGGGCGTGGCCGTCCTGCGCAAAGGCTTTGGCCTCGCCACGATACAACTGGCGCGAGAACTGGTCCAATACGATCACCAATGCCAGGTTCGGCATCGCGACGTCTTTCCAGAAGTGGTCAAGCATGCCATGGCTCGCCGCCTGGTGCAGGCCGCCAAACCGGCGCCGGATGTCCGCATCGAAGGCCTCGTCATGCGCAAACCATTCTTTGCGCGATTGCCCGAATTCCGGCGAATCTTTGGTCCCGAACCAAAAGTCCAGTACCACTTGGGCTGAGAAGGGTGGATGGGAATCGTTCATGTGCTGCGCCAGGCTCCGCTTCAGCGAAAGGAAATCGACGGCCATTGGCCTTATTGGTAAAACCCAGCATCGATCCGGCCGAAGTCTGGCTCGATCTGTTCCGGGAACATGCTCCAGACCAGGAAGTAAGGGTTTGGCCGGAGATCGGCAACCCAGATGTCGAATTTGCGCTGAAGCTTCAGCACCAACTCATCCTTGCTGAGCTTCTTGAGGTCGTCGCGATCCACCCATAGGGTGAATCACGAGAGCACTCTTACCCGGCCTGCAGGGGCGGCGAGTGTTCTATAGGATGCTCAGGGTCTTGGGGTCGAGCAGGTGCATGTGGGTCATGTTGGCTGACAAGGGCGTTGCCTGCCCAGGCTGCGGGTTCGCGGTCGGGTCCATGCGGGCGCAGACCTCGTTGCCGCCGATGGTGAAGTAGACCAGCGTCTCCATCCCCATCGGTTCGACCACGTCGAGGTCGACGGTCATCGGCGCGGTCAGTTCTGCGGCTCGGGCGGCTCGGGGTTCGGTTAGGTGCTCGGGCCGTAGGCCCAATTCCAGATCGCGGCCAACATGGGGGCGGTAGCGCGCCGCTCTTTCGGTAGGCACCGGCAATAAGGTGTCGCCCGGCAGGCGCACCGACAGCGCGTCGCCTTCGCTCTCCAATCGGCATGGCATGAAATTCATCGCCGGCGAGCCGATAAATCCTGCGACAAACCGCGTCGCCGGCGTATGATAGAGGTCGTTCGGCGTGCCCACCTGCTCGATATTGCCGTTGTTCATCACGACCACACGGTCGGCAAGCGTCATCGCCTCCACCTGGTCATGGGTAACGTAGACGGTGGTCACCGGCACCTTCTGGTGCACCCGCTTGATCTCGGTCCGCATCTGCACGCGCAGCTTGGCGTCCAGGTTCGAGAGCGGCTCGTCGAACAAGAACACCTTGGGGTTGCGCACGATAGCGCGTCCCATGGCGACCCGTTGGCGCTGACCGCCGGAAAGCTGCCGCGGCTTACGCTCCAGCAGTTCCTCGATGTTGAGGATGCGGGCTGCCTCATCGACGCGCTTGCGGATTTCCTCTTTCGGGAACCGCTTCAGGCGCAGGCCGAACGACATGTTTTCCGCCACGGTCATATGCGGATAGAGCGCATAGTTCTGAAAGACCATGGCGATGTCGCGATCCTTCGGCGGCACGTCGTTGACGACGTTGCCATCGATGCGGATATCGCCGCCGGTGATCTCCTCCAGCCCGGCGATCATCCGCAGCGTCGTGGACTTGCCGCAGCCGGAAGGCCCGACGAGCACGACGAACTCCTGATCGCCAATATTCAGGTCGATGCCACGCACCGCCAGGACTTCGTCATATTTCTTGACGACTTTGTGCAGGGTTACTTCGGCCACTGGATCAACCTTTCGTCGCGCCGGAGGTCAGGCCAGCGATATAATAGTCCATCAGGAATGCGTAGATGATTAGTGGCGGGGCAGCACCGAGCAGCGCGCCCGTCATAATCTGACCCCAGTTGAACACATCCCCTTTGATCAAGGTCGTGACGATGCCCACCGGCAACACCAGCTGATCCGCTGACGTCGTAAACGCAAGGGGATAGAGGAACTGCGCCCAGGATACCGTAAAGGCGAAGATCGTTGCGGCGATGATGCCAGGCAATGCCACCGGGATGAAGATTTTGGTCAGTGTCTGCATCCAGGTCGCCCCGTCGATCAGGGCTGCTTCGTCCAACTCCTTCGGGATCGAGGCGAAATAGCCGATCATGATCCAGGTGCAGAACGGCACGGTCAGCGTCGGATAGAGGATCAGCAGCACCCACCAGTTGTTCAGCAACTCGATGCCGGTCAGGTTACGGAACTCGGCAAAGATCTTGAACAGCGGGATGAACAGCAGCGTTTCCGGCACCAAATAGGTCAGGAACACACCGGTCGCCAATGTTGCCGAACCCCAGAACTTCATGCGCGATAGCGCGAACGCCGCCGGCACGCTGATCAGCATGGTCAAGGTCACGACAAAGACCGAAACCATGGCGGAGTTGCGGAAAAACACCAGGTAGGTGTTGGTCGTCAAAAGTTCGATATAGTTCTCCAGCGTCGGGCTGAAGACCCACCACGGGTTGGTCGCCGCCGAAATCTCTGCACTGGTTTTCAGTGAGGTAATCAGCATGTAGACAGGCGGCAACAGGAAGAAGATCGCAAACAGCACCAGGAAGAAATACGACCAGCGCAACGCCCAGCGGCGGCTGCGGGTCATGCTGCCGTACTTCGGCCGGGTCGCCTCGCCGGCGGCCGGGGCTGTCGAGGAAATGCCCGCCATCAGACCTCACTCCCGCGCTTGACGATATCCCGCAGGATAAACACCGCGGCAATCGCCAGGAACGGCACCATGAATAGAGAGACGGTCGCGCCCAGCGGAATATCGCCGCTTTCGATGCCCACCATGAACGACCACGTTGCAAAGACATGGGTCTGATCCAGTGGCCCGCCGGCGGTGAGGATGCGGACGATGTCGAAGTTCGCGAATGTCACGATCAGCGAGAACAGCGCGGTAATCGCAATGATGTTCCGCATCATCGGCAATGTGATGTACCAAATGCGTTGCCACCAGGTCGCTCCATCGATCAACGCCGCTTCGTACAACTGGTCCGGCACCGACTTCAGCGCCGCCAGATACATGATCATGAAGAAGGGGGCGCCGATCCAGATATTCACCAGAATGATCGAGAAGCGGGCCCAATAGGCGTCGCCGGTCCACGGGATTGGATCGCCGCCAAAATTCACGATGATCCAGTTGAACGCGCTGTAGGACGGATCGAACAGCCACAGCCAGGCCAGCGTACTCATCGCCGGCGGGATCACCCACGGCACCAGCAGCATGCCGCGCCACTTGCGCTGGCCCTTGCTGGGAATGTTGTGCACGAAATGGGCGACGACGAAGCCGATAATCGCTTTGAAGATCACCGCCGTAATCGCGAAAATGGCGGACTGCTTCACCACCATCCAGAAGGTTTCTCGGCCGAATAGAAACTCGAAGTTTCCAAAGCCGACAAATCGCGTCATGCCCTTGTTCAGCGTCGCCAAATGCACCGCGTATCCCGCCGGGTACAACACCAGCACGGCAACCACCAGGATCAGCGGCAAGGTCATCAGAAAGGCGATGGTCGATTTTCGCTTCATATAGTACCGCAGCCGCCGCGGCGGAGCGGTCGAGAGAACCGGCTTGGCGAGATCGGTCATGGCTACATGCACACTATCCAAGGGAGACATGACGGCGCCCACCGCCACCCATAGGTAAGGGACAGCGGGCGCCACACGGCGGTTGTAACGCTAGGTGCGCATGAAGCCTTCGACTTCGCGTTCCGCCCAGTCCAGCGTGGTCTCGAGGTCTTCGCCCTGCATGTGGCGCACAACCATTTTCGGCATGACGCCTTGTGCATAGATCTGCACCGCGATCGCATGCGGGGCCGGAGCGGCGGCGATGGATAGCGTTTGGCGCTGGTAGGGGTCGGGGTAGTTGAACAGGGTGCCCTTCGGCGGCTCAGCCTTGGCCCAGGTGTCGAACTTGGTGAAATTGGCGAAGGCCGGAATATCGTAGCCGCCGCTGGCTTCCACCATCTTGTATGCTGACGTCTCCTGCGAGAGGTGCGTCAGCAGGCTCTTGGCCGCCGACTTGTTTTGCGCGAACTTCCAAACACCCCAGAAGAACGGCAGGAACGGTCCGAACCGGCCGTTCGGCCCGGACGGGAAGCCGTGCGTCCACAATTGCTCGGCAATTTCCGGCGCATCGCGCTTGGCGACGGCCCAGGCGCTCGGCGGGTTCATGATCATCGCACCCTTGCCGGACACCAGCCATTTATTGTTCGACGCATCGTCCCACGCCGGCGCATCGGGCGCCAACAGTGGGCCTAGTTCCTTCATATAAGTCATGGCGTTGCGCACCGCGTCCGACTTGACCGTGATGTCGCCCTTTTCGTCGACCAATTCCGCACCGAACGCAAGGAAGAAGGCGCCGACCGAATCGACGCTGTCGGACGTCACGCCCAACCCGATTCCGAACGGGTTGCCGCCTGCATGGCAAGCTTTGGCCGCCTTCATGAACGTCTCTAGGTTCCAATCCTTATCCTGAGGCTCCGCGCCGGCGGGATAGATCGCCTGAATATCGA
This sequence comes from uncultured Alphaproteobacteria bacterium, assembly GCA_963974445.1. GTDB lineage: Bacteria > Pseudomonadota > Alphaproteobacteria > Bin95 > Bin95 > JACKII01. The sequence goes on along the minus strand of CAXBDI010000035.1, from coordinate 11,750 downwards.
TGCCGGCATGCTTCTTCAGCAAATCGATGCGCGAGCATGGGCCCTTCATTTGGCTGCCGACGGTTGCCGGCACGGCGAGCCATTTGCCGTCCACCTTGCCCAGGTAGTTAACCGTGCCGTTCACCGCGCCGTTTTGCGCAATCAGTGGTTCGACGACGTCGTTCATCGCCTCCAATTTGTCGGCGAATTGAGCCGGATACCACGTCGTAAACGGCAGGATATCGTGACCCGACCCAGCCTGCGCTTCGGCAGCTTGGGTCAGCAGGATTTTGCGGCCCTGCGACGTGATGAAGTCGATGGTGACTTCCACTTTTTCCTTCGCCGCCCATTCCTCGATCAGCGTGCGCGTCGCGTCGTTCGCACCAGGAACCCAGTGGTCCCACAGCCCAACCGACAGCTTTCCGGCCGCGTGGGCCGTGCGAACATAGGGCGCTGCCAGCGCGGCTGCCGAGACTGCTGCAGTCGTGCCGATGAATTGACGGCGAGACGGCTTCTTGCCGAATGTTTTCATAAGGTTTCCTCCTGAGACAACATGGTTGGCGCTGAACAGCGATGTCCATTTACAAAGCAATGATCGTTGGCATTTCACCCGGACTCGCCCGTTGACTAACCAAATGCTAAGCCCGATCCTCGATCTTTGTCCACACGGAAATTTCAGGAAATTTCAAAGCGCTTGCGGCGAAAGATCGCCGCATCCCTCCTCTACCGGGTTTAACCCGGTACCCGTGAGCGGATGCAGCGAACTGGTCGTTAAGAGGTACCGATGCTCAGCAGGTTCTCCAGCGGCTGATACAACTCCTCCAGATAACGGATGTCGTCCGCTTCCAGAGTGATCTTCGTCGCCGCGACCAATTGTTCCAACTGGCTGATCTTCGAAACCCCCACCACCGGCGCCGTAACCTCCGGTTTGCTCAGCAGCCAGGCGACCGCGATTTGCGCGGGGGTGTGCCCCAGCTTCTCCGCCACCTCGACCACGCGGGCTGCGATCTGGAAGTCCATCCCGCCGCGGTACAGCCCCTCCGTCCGTTTCCGGTCTGCACCTTTCGAGCGCTGAGTGCTGCCGGCATCCAGACTGCCCTTGTAGGCTCCGGTCAGGATGCCCCGCGCCAATGGCGACCACGGCGTCAGCGCCACGCCGGTCGAGGCGCAATAGGGGTTCATCTCCCGCTCTTCCTCGCGGTAGATCAGGTTGTAGTGGTTTTGCATGGAGACGAACTTGGTCCAGCCGTGGCGTTCGGCGGTCATCTGCAACTCGACGAACTGCCAGGCGAACATCGACGACGCGCCAAGGTAGAGCACCTTGCCGGCCTTCACGACATCATGCAGCGCCTCCATCGTTTCCTCGATTGGCGGGCGCGGCAGGCCGGGGCGGCCGTGCGGATGGCGGTGGATGATGAGCTGATCGATATAGTCGAGGCCGAGGCGCTGCAGGCAGGCGTCCACTCCCTCCATCACATGTTTGCGCGAGAGGCCGGCCTGGTTCGGGTTCGGCCCCATCGGCCCGGAAATCTTGGTCGACAGCACGTACTGATCGCGTGGAGCCAATTCCCGCAACAGCGCACCGACCACCTTCTCGCATGCGCCGATGCCGTAGGAGTCGGCGCAATCGAAATAGAACAGGCCATGGTCGAGCGCCGCCTGGAAGATCGGCCGCGCCTCATCGATGGGAATGGTCCAATCGCCCTGGTGCCCGCGGCCCGGCTCGCCAAAATTCATCGTGCCCAGGCACAACCGCGAGACAGCGAGCCCGCTCTTGCCGAGTTGGGTGGTCTCCAGCTTCGTATCCGCCACTGCGCATCCTCCTGATCAAAATAGGCGGGTAGGCTAGGGCGGCAATGCGGCAGACTCAATGGACAAGAGGCTTGGATTGCACACCGGCGGACTACAAACTGCCCGAACTGCGCTTGTCTCGACCGTAAAGTTCGAGCTAAGTATCTGTCCAAGATGAGAAGCGGGTTGCAAGCCCAAGGCCCACCGAGATCGTCAAACGCAACCAACGCGGCTTCAAGCGCTTCGCGCCCACCAGCCTCGCCTTCATCCAAACCGCGATGATCAAGCCCATGGCAAGGCGATTGGCCCGCTTCGGCTATTCTTGAACAGGCTCTTAGGTAAGGACAGCACACATGGCGGAAATGGATGGCAAGGTTGCGGTGATCACCGGCGGCGCCAGCGGCATTGGCGAGGCGACGGTGCGCCTGTTCGTCAAGGAAGGCGCGCGGGTCGTCATCGCCGATATGCAGCGCGAGCGCGGCGAGGCTTTGGCGAAGGAGCTTGGCGGCGCCGCAGCCTTCGTCGCCTGCGAGGTGCGCCAGGAAGATCAGGTGAAGGCGGCTGTCGACGAGGCGGTCGGCCGCTGGGGCCGGCTCGACTGCATGTTCAACAATGCGGGCTTTGGCGGCGCGCTGGGATTGTTCGAGGACATTCCGGCGGAAGAGTTCGACATGACCTTCGACGTGCTGGTGAAGGGCGTCTTTCTCGGCATGAAGCACGCGGTGCCGGTGATGCGGGCGCAGGGCGGCGGCTCGATCATCAACACCGGCTCGATTGCCGGAGTGGCGGCGGGGCGCGGGCCGCTGGTCTATTCCGCCGCCAAGGCCGCAGTCATCCACATGACCAAGGTGGCCGCGATGCCCTATGGCGAGGCCTCAATCCGGGTCAACTGCATCTGCCCGGGCTATATCCCGACGCCGCTCTCCACCAACACGGTCGGCAAGCCGGACGAGCTGATCGCCGAGCGCTCCGCCCACTACGGCGAACGCCAGCCGATCCCGCGGGCGGGCAAGCCGGACGACATTGCGCAAATGGCGCTGTTCCTGGCGAGCGACCGGTCGAGCTTTGTGAACGGCCAGGCGATCGTGGTGGATGGTGCGGCGGCCAGCGGCGTGCTGTGGGCCGACCAGACGCCGGCGTACAAGACTTATCGGCCGATCAAGGTGTACAATCCGGATCGGGGGTGAGCGTTGAGGGCATCTCGGAAAATCTCGCAATCCCGCCGGATCGCGTTAGAATCGCCGCCGTAGTTGCGATGACCGGGAGTTTCCGGTGGGCCGGATGGGCTTTTTCGATGTGTCGGAGCGCTATGCCGGGCTGGACGTGATGGTGTCCAGGGAGGATTTCCGGCCCCGGCTGGAGGCGATCTGGCCGCGGTCTGGCGGCCGAGTGGAAGTCCAAGGCGGGCCGCAATCCATAAGACGCGGTCGTGATCTTCAAGGCGATCGTGCTTTGCGAGCTCTACAACCTTTCCGACGAGCAGTTCGAGTACCGGTTGCGCGACCGGCTGTCGTTCATGCGCTTCCTGGGCCTGGGTTTGGAGGACCGGGTGCCGGATGCTACGACGGCTTGGCTATACCGCGAGCAACTGGTCCAGGGTGAGTTGGTCGATGAACTGTTCGACACCTTCGACGCGCACCTGAAGGCGCAGGCCAACGACGTGAGCCGGACGCCTACAGCAGAAGTGCGTCCGGAGAGCGGCTGAACGGACAAACACAATCGAAAGCGCCGCCGGGCGGCGTCCAATCGGGCGCGCTCATCGATCGCCGGCACTCTCTGTCGCTGAAAGAGCGCGAGCCGACGTATTTATCGAGGTGCCCTTGAGCTTTACTCCCAAAAAGGGTGACCGTTACCAATTGCCGGCCACCTCAAATTGTTTCATCGTCTATCAGCGGGCTAGGCTTTGCGAAACGTTCCAGATCGGCTCGGTCATGCAGCACGACTTGCGACCCTTCAATCATTACGCCATAGGATTGCAGGTTCTTGAAGGCCCGGCTCAGGTTCTCCGGCGTCATGCCAAGCAACGATGCCAGCCTGCGTTTCTCCGTCGGCAGTTCAAACGCGTCTGCTCCGGCAGACCGCTGCAAGCGAAGGAGGTAATTGGCGAGGCGCTCCAGCGACGACCGTAGCTTGAGGTCCTTGGTCATTTTGATGGTGGTGCGGTAACGCTGGGCCAGTTCGGTGACGATCGCGCGTGCGAACAGAGCGTCGATTGCAAATATGGCGCGAACGTCCTGACTGGGAATCAACACGATCCGGCTTTTCTCCAGGGTTCGAGCCGACATCAAATAGGGCGCATCCTTGATCGTGGCGGCCAGAATGAAGGTCGATACCGGTTCGACCGTCGCCAGGCTGGTCTCCCGGCGGTTCCAGGTCGAGAACAAATCGACCGCCCCTGACACCACGACGTGGAGAAAGTCGCTTGGCTCGCCTTCCGTGATCAGTTCAATCTGAGGGGGGAAGTTCTGCATATAGGACGCGCGCATCAACGCATTGAAGTGGGCGTCTTTCATCTCGGCAAACAGGTGGAGATCACGGATCTCCGGGATTTTCAAATCAGGCATTTGGGCACATATGGACAGAGGTTCCAGTGTAACAGGCATCAAAAATTGATAAATATCAAGCTATAATTTGATAAATTAAGCATTCCAAATTAATTTTTATATTTTCTAAATGTGATCAATATAGCGATATTGATTATTTCGCAGCTGCAGTTGCCGTTTTCTGATCTAGATCAAACGCCCAATATATTTCCCAATGCAAAGGATGGGGCGCTCGGAAAACATTTCCGTGCGGTTCCATAATGGGAGGGTCAACGGATGGCCGCACGCGAAGATGTGTCGAAATCCAACCAACATCGCGCCTTAGGTCTTAGCACGGTCGCCTTCACAGCCTGTTTCGCCGTGTGGACGATATTCTCGATCATCGGCGTGGCGATCAAGGACGAACTCAGCCTGACGGAGTTTGAATTCGGCCTTCTGGTAGCCACACCGATCCTGACCGGATCGCTGACCCGTCTGGTGCTGGGCGTTTGGACAGAGCGGTTTGGCGGTCGGATCGTCTTTCCGCTTCAGATGTTGCTGGCCGCTTTCGCTACTTGGCTGCTGACCCTGGCCGACACTTATACCATGTACCTGGTCGCGGCACTCGGCATTGGCCTTGCTGGCGGCTCGTTCATTATCGGCGTTGCCTATGTCTCGCGCTGGTTTCCGGTCGGACGGCAGGGAACGGCGCTTGGGGTTTTCGGCGCCGGCAACGTAGGCGCGGCGGTCACGAAGTTCGTGGCGCCGTTCGTCATGGTCGCCTACGGCTGGCAGGGTGTCGCCAATGTCTGGGCGGCGGCGCTCGCGATCATTGCAGTGCTGTTCTTCCTGTTAGCCAAGGACGAGCCGGAACTGGTCGAACGGCGCAAATCCGGGGCGAAAGCGCCGGGTTTTGCCGAACAGTTCGCGCCACTTAAAAAGCTCCAGGTCTGGCGCTTTTCGCTCTACTACTTCTTCGTGTTCGGCGCTTTCGTTGCTATTGCCCTCTGGACACCGCATTACCTGATCGCCGTCTATGAGGTAGATATCACGACCGCCGGCATGGCTGCAGCCGCGTTTTCGCTGTCCGCTTCGTTGTTCCGAGCCTATGGCGGGCACCTTTCCGACCGTTTCGGCGCGCGGACGGTGATGTACTGGACGTTCGGCTTCAGCCTGATCCTGCTGTTCATGCTGTCCTACCCGCCGACCGAATACACGATTCAGGGCAAAGACGGCCCGATCACGTTCGCGACGGAACTGCACCTCTGGCCGTTCGTGGCCGTGCTGTTTGTGCTCGGCTTTTTCATGAGTCTGGGCAAGGCGGCGGTCTACAAGCACATCCCGGTTTACTACCCGAACCATGTGGGTGCGGTCGGTGGCCTGGTTGGCATGATCGGCGGCCTGGGCGGTTTCGTCCTGCCGATAGCCTTCGGTGCGTTGCTGGATCTGACCGGCATCTACACAAGCTCCTTTGCCCTGCTGTTCGTTCTGGTCGGTGTCGCGCTGATCTGGATGCATTTCTCGATCCGCGGGATGGAGCGGGCGGCCCAAGGCGCTGCGCTCGACCGTTTGCCGCAACTGCCGGAAATGCAGGAGATTCATGACCCGGTCGCAACGGCGATGCCGCGCACGCTGGACGACTGGCAGCCGGAAGACCCGGTCTTCTGGAAGGAGAAGGGCCGGGCCATCGCCCGTCGCAACCTTTGGATATCGATTCCCGCGCTGCTGCTGGCGTTTTCGGTCTGGATGGTCTGGTCCGTCGTCGTCGCGCGGCTGCCGGCGATTGGCTTCGACTTCACACCCAGCCAGCTGTTCTGGCTAGCAGCACTGCCCGGCCTCTCGGGCGCGACGCTACGGATATTCTATAGCTTCATGGTGCCCATCTTCGGCGGGCGGCTATGGACGACACTTTCGACCGCCTCGTTGTTGCTGCCAGCGTTTGGAATTGGCTATGCGGTGCAAAACCCAGAGACCCCTTACCTGATCTTTCTGACCCTCGCATTGCTGTGTGGGCTTGGCGGCGGCAACTTTGCCTCGTCCATGGCCAATATCGCCTACTTCTTCCCGAAAGCGGAAAAAGGCAATGCGCTGGCACTGAATGCGGGCTTGGGCAATCTGGGCGTTTCGGTCATGCAGTTCCTGGTGCCGATCGTCATTACCACCGGCGTGTTCAGCTTCATGGACGGCAACCCGCAGGTCCTGGCGGACGGCAGCCAGCTATGGATGCAAAACGCCGGATTCATCTGGGTGCCCTTCATCATCGTGGCCACAGCGGCTGCATGGCTCGGCATGAACGACATCGCGGACGCCAAAGCCAGCTTCAGCGATCAGGCGGTGATCTTCGGCCGTAAGCACAATTGGCTGATGTGTGTACTTTACACCGGCACTTTCGGCAGCTTCATCGGCTATTCGGCGGGTTTCCCACTGCTGACCAAGTTGCAATTTCCGGACGTGAACGCGCTTCAGTTCGTGTTCCTGGGTCCGCTGGTAGGCGCACTGTCGCGAGCCGGTACGGGCTGGATCAGTGACCGTTTCGGCGGCGGGCGCGTCACCTTCTGGACGTTCGCCGGCATGATTGTTGCGGTTCTAGGCGTGATCGCATTCCTGCCGTCGAACGGCGAAGGCGGCAGCTTTGTTGGCTTCTTCGCCAGTTTCCTGGCGCTGTTCTTCCTGACGGGCGTCGGTAACGCTTCGACGTTCCAGATGATACCGGCGATCATGGGCAAGGAAATACCGCGCCTGATGCCAGGTCTCGACGCCACGGCCACGCGGCGCCAGTCCGACCGTGAGAGCGCTGCTATCATTGCATTCACCAGTGCGATTGCGGCTTACGGCGCATTTTTTGTGCCCAAGGCCTATGGCACGTCGATTGTGATGACCGGTGGGCCGATCGCGGCTCTCTGGGCCTTCCTCGCCTTCTACGTGCTTTGCCTATTTATCACCTGGGCATTCTACACCCGCCGGGGCGGCCTGCTGTTTGACATTGAGAGAGCACGCAAAAAACGCGCCATTCCTCAAGTTGCTAAGTAAGGGAGGACCATATTATGAGCCATTTACTGGACCGCTTAAACTTCTTTCAGAAGAAGGAGTTGGAGCAATTTTCCAACGGCCACGGCCAGGTCACCCGCGAGGACCGGGCCTGGGAGGACACCTACCGCAACCGCTGGCGTCACGACAAAATCGTCCGCTCGACCCACGGGGTGAACTGCACGGGGTCTTGTTCCTGGAAGATCTATGTCAAATCCGGGATCGTCACCTGGGAGACTCAGCAGACCGACTATCCCCGTACCCGGCCGGACCTGCCGAACCACGAACCGCGCGGCTGCGCCCGGGGCGCCAGCTATAGCTGGTATCTGTACTCCGCGAACCGGGTGAAGAACCCGCTGGTGCGCGGGCGGCTGATGAAGGCCTGGCGGAAATTGCGCCAGACCAAGTCACCTATTGAGGCCTGGACCGCGATTCAGCAGGACCCAATCCTGCGGGCTTCCTATGTTGAAACGCGCGGCAAGGGCGGGTTCGTGCGCGCCAGTTGGGACGAGGCGACGGAGATCACCGCCGCCGCCAACGCCTACACCGTCAAAACCTACGGGCCTGACCGGGTTTTCGGCTTCTCGCCGATTCCGGCGATGTCGATGGTCTCGTACGCTGCCGGATCGCGCTATCTCAGCCTGATGGGCGGCGTCTGCATGTCGTTCTACGACTGGTATTGCGACCTGCCGCCCGCCTCCCCCATGACCTGGGGCGAGCAGACGGATGTGCCGGAGAGCGCGGATTGGTACAACTCCGGCTATCTGATCCTGTGGGGCTCGAACGTGCCGCAGACCCGGACGCCGGATGCGCATTTCTATACGGAGGTGCGCTACAAAGGCACCAAGTCCGCCGTCATCTGCCCGGACTATTCCGAAGCCGCCAAATTCGGGGACGTCTGGCTGAACGCCAAGCAAGGCACCGATGCGGCGCTGGGCATGGCCTTCGGTCATGTCATCCTGCGGGAGTTCCACCTGGACCGACAGACGGAGTATTTCGAGGAATACACCCGCAAATATAGTGACTTCCCCATGCTGGTGAAGCTTGAAGAGAAAGGCGGAAAGCTGATCCCCGGCCGATTTCTGCGGGCGGACGATCTGAATGGCAAATTGGGCGAAGACAACAACCCCGAATGGAAGACGGTCGCATTCGACGATGCCTCCAAGGGGCTGGTCGCACCGAACGGCTCTATTGGCTATCGGTGGGGCGAACAAGGCGAATGGAACCTGGAGGAGCGCGCCGCAGACGCCGATACCAAGCTGAAAATGAGCCTGGTGCTGGAGGAAGACCATGATGATGTCGTTGGCGTCGACTTCCCGTATTTCGGCGGTGAGGCGGTCGGCCAGTTCAAAACCGACGCCAGCCACCCGGACATTCTGACCCGCAACATCCCTGTCAAAAAGGTGATGACCGACGACGGCGAAATTGCGGTCGCGACGGTATTCGACCTGTTTTGCGCCAACTATGGCCTCGACCGCGGCTTGGGCGGCGATTGGGTCACGTCGGACTACAGCAACGACATGCCGGGCACACCCGCATGGGCGGAAAAGATCACCGGCGTCAAGGCCGACAAGATCATCCATGTCGCTCGCGAATTCGCGCAAAATGCCGAGAAGACCCGTGGCAAGTCCATGGTCATCGTCGGCGCGGGCATGAACCACTGGTTCCACATGGACATGAACTATCGCGGCATCATCAACATGTTGGTGATGTGCGGCTGTGTCGGCCAGTCCGGCGGCGGCTGGGCCCACTATGTCGGGCAGGAGAAGCTGCGCCCGCAGACCGGCTGGCAACCATTGGCGTTCGCGCTCGACTGGAGCCGCCCGCCGCGGCACATGAACTCGACCAGCGCGTGGTATGCCCATACCGATCAGTGGCGCTATGAAACGCTGGCCGCCAGCGAGATCCTCAGCCCGACGGCGCCGGCAGGCGATTGGGATGCGAGCCTCATCGACTACAACGTTCGCGCCGAACGGATGGGCTGGCTACCGTCGGCCCCACAGCTCAAAACCAACCCGCTGGAGGTCGCCAAGGCGGCCAAGGCGGCAGGCAAGGAGATCCCCGCCTACGTCGCTGAGAAGCTGAAATCCGGCGAATTGCAGATGTCCTGCGAGGACCCGGACGATCCGGCGAACTGGCCACGCAACCTGTTCGTGTGGCGCTCTAATCTGCTGGGATCGTCCGGCAAGGGCCACGAGTATTTCCTCAAACACCTGCTCGGCACCGATCACGGCGTCATGGGCAAGGATCTGGGTGAGGAAGGCCGCCAACTGCCTAAGGAGGTCAAATGGCATGACGAGGCGCCGCGCGGCAAGCTTGACCTGCTTGTGACCATCGACTTCCGGATGAGTACGACGGCGGTCTATTCCGACATCGTTCTGCCGACGGCGTCCTGGTACGAAAAGGACGACATGAACACATCGGACATGCACCCGTTCATCCACCCGCTGCAAGCGGCGGTCGACCCGGCGTACGAGAGCAAATCCGACTGGGAAATCTTCAAATCCATCGCCAAAAAGGTGCAACAGGTCGCGCCGGAAATCCTGGGCGTCGAGACCGATATCGTCGCACTGCCGACCCTGCACGACACGCCTGCGGAAATCGCGCAGGATCAGGTGAGGGATTGGAAGAAAGGCGAATGCGACCTGATCCCGGGCAAGACCGCGCCGAACTTCATTGCGGTGGAGCGGGACTATACGGCGATCGGCGACCGCTTTGTCGCGCTTGGGCCTCTCATGGACAAGCTCGGCAATGGCGGCAAGGGCATCAACTGGAACACTCAGACCGAGGTCGACAACCTTGCCGCACTGAACGGCGTGCAGCTGGACGGTCCAGCTGCACGCCGGCCAAAGATCGAGACGGCCATCGACGCCTGCGAAGTCATCCTGATGTTGGCTCCCGAAACCAACGGCGAGGTCGCCGTCAAAGCGTGGGAAGCATTGGAGAAGGCCACGGGCCGCGAACACGCCCATTTGGCCGAAGGCGAACACCACAACAAGATCCGCTTCCGCGATATCGCCGCCCAACCGCGCAAGATCATCTCGTCGCCGACATGGTCGGGCATTGAGTCCGAAAAGGTCAGCTACAACGCCGGCTATACCAACGTGCACGAGTTGATCCCGTGGCGCACGCTGACCGGCCGTCAGCAGCTCTATCAGGACCATCTGTGGATGCGGGCCTTTGGCGAGGGCTTCATGTCCTACCGCCCGCCGGTAGACCTGAAGAGCATCACGAAGGAGATCAATACCGAAGCGCGCGACGGCTACCCGCACGTAGTGCTGAACTTCATCACGCCGCACCAGAAATGGGGCATTCACTCCACCTATACCGATAATCTGCTGATGCTGACGCTGAACAGGGGCGGCCCGGTGGTCTGGATTTCTGAAATCGACGCAAAAACCGCAGGGATTGTCGATAACGACTGGATCGAACTTTACAACATCAACGGGGCGCTGACGGCGCGCGCCGTGGTCTCTCAGCGGATCAAGGAGGGCAGTACCTTCATGTATCACGCGCAAGAAAAAATCATAAACACGCCGGGCAGCGAGAAAACCGGAAACCGCGGCGGCATCCACAACTCCGTCACCCGCACGGTGCTGAAGCCGACCCATATGATCGGCGGCTACGCCCAGCAATCCTACGGGTTCAACTACTACGGCACGGTCGGCTCGAACCGGGACGAGTTTGTCATCGTCCGCAAAATGCAGAAGGTCGATTGGCTCGACAACGAGAAGACTTGGGAAGCCAGCCCGAAGGAGGCCGCGGTATGAGAGTGCGCGCACAAATCGGCATGGTGCTGAACCTCGACAAATGCATCGGGTGTCACACCTGCTCCGTCACCTGCAAGAACGTTTGGACCAGCCGCGACGGCGTTGAATATGCCTGGTTCAACAACGTTGAGACCAAACCCGGCACCGGCTACCCGACCGACTGGGAGAACCAGGCGCGGTGGAACGGCGGGTGGACCCGGACAAAATCTGGCAAGCTCCAGCCGAAGCAGGGGGCGAAGTGGCGGATCCTGGCCAACATCTTCGCCAACCCTGACCTGCCGGAGATCGACGACTATTACGAGCCGTTCGATTTCGACTACGACCACCTGAAATCTGCGCCCGAGATGGAAGCGTTCCCCACGGCGCGCCCACGCTCCAAAATCACCGGAGAGCGGATGGAGAAGATCGAGAAGGGTCCGAACTGGGATGAAATCCTGGGCGGCGAATTCTCCAAGCGCTCGGAAGACTACAACTTCGAGGGGATTCAGAAGCAGATCTACGGGGAATACGAGAACACCTTCATGATGTATCTCCCCAGGCTTTGCGAGCACTGCCTGAACCCGACCTGCGCTGCATCCTGCCCGTCCGGCGCGATCTACAAGCGGGAGGAAGACGGTATCGTCCTGATCGACCAGGAGAAGTGCCGCGGCTGGCGCATGTG
>CAXBDI010000034.1:0-34376 GCA_963974445.1 uncultured Alphaproteobacteria bacterium | reverse complement strand
CGCGAGAATGTGCACAAGCGATACCTACTTCACGTCGCTGGCCACAACCTATCGGCGGACGACCGCTGGCAGGTCTATCTTTGCTATAACACCTGTGCCAATCGTCCGGCCGATGTGGAGAACCCGCGGCCCGCCTATGTGCGAGGCACCGGGTGGGACCGGCCGTTGCAGGCGTCCGCCGCCGATTCGCTGTTGCAAAGCGGTGAGCCTGGGCGCTGGTGACGCAGTTGTGACTACCAGGTTGTTGGCTTTTGCCGCCGATACGCCTAGTTTTAGTGGTGGTGCGTTCTAGTTTGAACCTATGGGAGGCCTTCCAATGGCTTTACATAAACGGCTAGAAATTTTGTTTGGAGTGAAAGCCGTCGCCGCTGTTGTTCTGGCAGTTGCGATGTTGACAGGCGCCCCTGCCTCTGTGAAGGCGGATTCGGGCGTGCGGATCGCTGTGGGCCTGCCTGGTGTGATCGTCTTTGGCGGTTCGGGTCGCGATTATCATCGTAACGGCCACCAACGTCGCGACGTGCATCGGGGCGGTCATACTCGCCAAGACGTCCGCCGAGGCGGCCATCGCCTTGATTATGGGCGCGATCACGACCGTCGCCGCTGGGGCAAAAAGTATGCCCGTTATGATGATGATCGTGGCCGGCATCGGGGCCGAGACGACCGTCGTGGGTGGTCCGATCGCCGCGGCGACCGAGGCGACCGCCACGGCCGCTAAGGTGTCTGGCTAACCCTGCATATCCAACTCGGAGAGGCCGTGGTTCAACCGAATCGCGGCCTCTCTATACATCGGGCGGGCAGACGGCGAAGATGGGCGGAGTGTCCGCTCCTCTGAAAGCCCCTCGCCTCATGACCACCTCCCCGCCGCTTGCCGGCATCCGCGTGCTCGACTTCACCCGCGTTCTGGCCGGCCCCTACATCACGATGGTGCTGGCCGATCTCGGTGCCGAGGTGATCAAGATCGAAAACCCGGATGGCGGCGACGATACTCGCCAATATCGCCCGCCGGAGGCCGGCGGCGAGAGCTTCTATTTCCTGGCGGTCAACCGCCATAAGAAAAGCGTCGGCGTCAACCTGACGACCGACGAGGGGCGGGAGGTTCTCAAAGACCTGGCCCGACAGTCAGATATTCTGGTCCAGAACTTCCGCCCCGACGTGATGGAGCGCTACGGCCTCGACTATGCGGCGATGCGGGCTGTTAATCCGCGGCTGATCTATGCCTCGATCAGCGGCTATGGCGACGACAGTCCGTTCCGTTTGGTCGCCGGCTACGACCAGATTGCCCAGGGCGAGGGCGGCTTGCAATGGCTGACCGGACATACGGACCAGCCGCCGGTGCGGGCGGCTGCCTCGGTCGCCGATACGTTCACCGGATTGCACACCGGCATGGCGATCCTCTCGGCGCTGCACGCCCGCAACGCGACGGGTGAGGGCCAGTTCATCGACCTGGCGCTGTTGGATTCGGTCATCGCGGTGACCAGCTTCATGGCTCAGGCGCCGCTGTTGACCGGTGAGAACATGGCCCGGCCCGGCAATGGCTCGGTGCTGGTGGTGCCGACCGGCATGTATGCCTGCGCCGATGGGGACATGAACTTGCTGATCGGCAACGACCGCCAGTTTCGACGCTTCTGCATCGACGTTTTGAAGCTGCCGAAGTTGGCGACGGACGAACGCTTTCTGACGATTAAGGCACGGCAGCAGAACGTGGCGGCGATCAACGCCATCATCGAGCCGATCCTGGCGAGCAAGCCGCGAGACGTCTGGATTGCCGCCTGCCGTGCGGCGGGCGTTCCGGCCGGCGGCGTGCGCAGCCCGTTGGAGGCCGTCGCCGCGCCGGAGCCACGGGCGCGCGGCCTGATCCAGACCGTTGAGCACCCAACCGCCGGCACGTTCGAAACCGTCGGCTCGCCGATCAAGATGTCAGCGACGCCGGTGAGGCAGGCAGGCCCCGCACCGCTACTGGGCCAACACACAGACGATGTGCTGGCCGATGTGCTAGGATACGATCCGGCTCGGATCGCGACATTGCGAGAGGGCGGTGTCATCGGATGATTGGAGCCTCTGCCCATAAGAGGAGGCACGCGTATGTCCAATCCCGCCTTGAACGAGATCCGGAAAGACCCTGCCAGCGGCCCGCAGGGCGGCTCTCCATACGGCTGGTTTGCCGTGTTCTTCCTTGCCATCGCGCGATTTCTGCTGCGGCTGTTCGCCAAAAAGCATCCAGGCGGGTTCGACGAGGAGTTCGGCGCTTGGCAGATGCCCAGGTACAATATCACACCGCATTCTGCATCGCCGCCACCGCAGCCGCTGGTGATCAACGAATGCAAGCAGAGTGTTTTGGTCTACAGCGCCGTCGTCAATATCGTCGATGCCTGCACGCCGATGGAGAAGGCGACCGCATTGGCCCAGGCCGATGGCGCATTGCTGACGTTTTTCCAGAACAATTTTCAATGCCAGAACCCGAATTGCATCCGCAAGGAAGCGCCATTGGTCTGGATGGGCATGCACTGCGCAACGGACCCGACGACCGCGACCGGCGCGGTGCTACGCCGGTTTCAGTGCCGGGTCGAGTTGTAGGGGCTGTCAGCCCTTCTCGGCGCTGCCCGGCAAGCCGGTAATGCGGATGCCGGCGCCGGCGATCTTGTAGCGGCGGTTGATTTGGATGATGACGCTGGTCAGCGCCTCTGCCGCCGCGGAGTTGGCGAGGGGCCCGGCGTGCCAGCCGCGCAGACCTGCATCCTCGACTAGGCCGATCACTGTCTCGCGCGCCGCCAGCTTGTCGCCGGCGACAAGGATATCGCAGTCCATGTCGTCGCCGGACCGCAGCTTCTCCGCAGCTACGTTCTGAAAAGCGGAGACCACCTGCACGTCCTCGCCCAGCATCTTCTGCGCGTTGACAGCGGCACAGCCGCCCTCCGGCAATTGCACGGTGCCGACTTTCGGCGGCATCAACGGCACCGTGGCGTCGATCAGGATCTTGCCCTGCAGCGCGTCCTTTACCACGTCGAGGGTGCGCAACTGGTTCTCGTAGGGCACGGTGATCGCAACGATATCGGCGGCTGTGGCGGCAGCCAAATTGTCCATACCCTCTGCGCCATCGACCTTGGCGGCAGCCTCCTGCGCCCGTTCGGCGCTGCGGGAGCCGATGATGACGCGGTGGCCGGCCTTGGCCCAGCGGCGGGCGAGGCCGGTGCCCAGATCGCCGGTGCCGCCCAGAATGGCGATGGTTGTGCTCATGATGTCGTCCAGTCGAAGATGCCGGTGGTGCGCGGCTCCGAGGCCAGCGCCGGAAGCAGCGAGTTTAGCGCGAGCAGACCCTCTGCGTCGAGCCTGGAAAGGCCCTGGCTTATTTGCCACAGGCCGTCAATGGCCTGTCGGTCCAGATGCGGGCCAGCAAGCCGCCGCAGTTTCGCCTCGTATTCCGCTGCCCGCCAGGGCGATGCGCCGTTCGGATGCGCGTCGGCTATCGCTTTCTCCGCCTCGACGACCGAGCCGTCGTTGAGCGTGATCTCGACCCGGCCGCCGAACGCCCGCTCTGCCGGATCGTCTGCGTGGTAGCGGGCCGTCCAATGCGGGTCTTCCTCGGTGGTGATCGCGCTCCACAGCCGGTGCGTCTCCAGCCGGCCCGCGCGCTCCGGCGTGTAGGAGGCGATGTGGTCCCAGTCGCCATCCTCCAACGCCACGGCAAAGATGTAGGGCAGCGAGTGGTCCAGGGTCTCGCGGCTGGCCTTCGGATCGTATTTCTGCGGATCGCCCGCCCCGGAGCCTATGACTTGGTGCGTGTGATCGCTGGTGAAGATGGTGACCGATGCGATCTCCGCCATATCGACCCTGGTGCGCAGATCGAAGGCGAGGTCGATCATCGCCTGCGCCTGATACTCGGCGGAATGGGCCTTGGGGTAGGTCTCCAAAATGCCGAGCGGTGGCCCGCCGGCATCCGGCAAGGTCACCGCGTAGGAGGCGTCGGGGCCGGCCAGCATCCAGGCAATCACCGAATCCTCGCCCTCATAGATAGGGTTCGGCCCGCTCTCGCCGCGCATGGCCCGGTCAGTCGCCTCGATGGCGGTCTTGCCGGCCCAGGCAGGCGCATAGGCTTTCCAGGAAGAAATATCGCCCTTGCGCGATTGCCGCGTCGCGAACGACAGGTGAATCGCCTGGTTCAGCGCGCTATAGACCGCCTCCGCTGTCAATCCCAGCAGCGCGCCGAGCCCGGCGACGATGGCTGGCGCCAGGTGGGCGACATGGTCGATCTTGTGGGCGTGCAGGTCGATGGCCTTGACCAGCGCCACATGCACCTCGTAGGCGACGGCGATAGCGCGGACCAGATCTTCGCCGCCTCGCCCGCATTGCTGGGCAACGGCCAGCAACGGCGCGATACAGTCGGAGGGATGGGCGAAGTCTGCAGCCAGAAACGTGTCGTTCCAATCCAACTCGCGCACTGCGACGCCGTTCGCCCAGGCGGCCCATTCCGCATGCACACCGAAGTCGAAGCCGAAGACCTTGGCGCCGCGCAACCGCGGATGCGCCAGCGCCATCTGTCTAGCTGCCCGCACCGGCCCGCGGTCGATGGCGGCGAGTGCGACGGCCAAGACGTCGGCGACGCGGCAGCCGACCATCGCCGCCACGCTCTCGGGGATCGGCGGCTTGCCGGTGGCGAACGTGGCGATGGCCCAGGCAAGCTGCCGCTCGCGCGGCAGTTGGTCGGCGGACGTGTGGACGCGAAGGGGGATGGTCGGCATGGGTCTGCTTCGGCTATGAAACGCGACAAAGCCTATGTCTACCGCGATTTGCCGCGGATTTGTAGTCATTGCCGCCCCTTTCCGTCGAAATGAGAGAGATCGCCTTGACCCTGCGCACTGCTGACGACTTGATTGCGGCGGGCCTGGCCGAGCCGGAGGACCGCGGCGACCTGATCCGCGTCGGGGCGGAGTATGCGGTAGCGATCACTCCGGCGATGGCGGGCCTGATAGACCCGGCGGACCGAAACGACCCCATCGCCCGGCAGTTCATGCCCCGCGCGGTAGAACTCAATACCACTCCAGAAGAATTGACCGATCCGATCGGTGACGATGCCTATAGCCCCGTGCCGGGTATCGTGCACCGCTATCCGGATCGGGTCTTGCTGAAACCGACGCACACCTGCCCGGTCTATTGCCGCTTTTGCTTCCGTCGGGAGGTGGTGGGGCCGGAGGGCGCTGGCAATCTCTCCGACGCAGAGATGGCCGCAGCGCTGGACTACATCCGGGCAACTCCCGCTGTATGGGAGGTCATCGTCACCGGCGGCGACCCTTTCGTGCTGTCGCCGCGCCGGCTGGCCGAGGTTGTGCAGGCGCTGGAGGCGATCCCACATGTACAGGTCATCCGCTTCCACACCAGGGTGCCGGTGGTGGACCCTGACCGGATCGACGCCGCGTTGGTAGAGGCGCTGCGCTCGCGGAAGGCGGTCTATGTGGCGCTGCATGCCAACCATCCGCGCGAACTCACGACCGCGGCACGGGCGGCCTGCGCCCGGCTGATCGATGCCGGCATCCCGATGCTGAGCCAGAGCGTGCTGTTGCGCGGCGTCAACGACGATGTCGAGACATTGGTGGCCTTGATGCGCGGCTTCGTCGAAGCGCGGGTGCGGCCCTACTACCTGCACCACCCCGACCTGGCGCGCGGCACGGCGCATTTCCGTTTGAGCCTCGCCGAAGGTCAGGCGCTGGTGCGGGCGCTACGCGGACGGATTTCCGGCCTGTGCCAGCCGACTTACGTCCTGGACATCCCCGGCGGCTATGGCAAGTCGCCGGTGGGGCCGGCCTATGCCGAAGGGCCGACCGACTCCGATGGCGAGGTTGTGGTCACGGACTACCGGGGCGGTAAGCATACATACCAAAGCGTTGGGCTTTCCGGTCGGCGCCCTTCGACGGACTCTAGGGAGAAGGTCGAGACATAAAAGCGCCTCGATAAATACGGCGGCTCGCCCTCTTTCAGCGACAAAGAATGCCGGTGACCGAAGAGCGCGCCCGATTGGACGCCGCCCGGCGGAATTGCGACGTTTTCCGAGATGCCCTCTAAGCCGAACGCATATTGCCAGCCTGCCGGAAGGTTACCATTTGCCCGCTGTTTTCATCCCAGAGCGCGAACCGGACAGCCAAAATGGCGTCTCGAAGCGAAATTCGCGGCACTCCATACAGCGATTCAATCCGTTTGTGGCATTCCTGCAGCCGGTAATTCGGCACACGCGGGCTCAGGTGATGAACGTGATGGAAGCCAATATTGCCGGTAAACCATCGCAAGATGGGCGGTAGGCGTAGATAAGACGAACCTTGCAGTGCCGCGGTACCGAAACGCCATTGATCATGACGCATCCACCGGACCCCCTCGAACCGGTGCTGCACGGAAAATAGCCAGACCCCGATGATCGATGCGAGTATCATAACCGGCAATTGTACCGCAACCAGAGGGCCAAAACCGATTGCCCAGCCCAACCCGACGATCCCCATGGCCAGTCCGAGATCGGTCAGGTAGACGCCGCGCCGCTCACGCTGCCATGACTTGGGTGCGTCGAACGGCACTCGAAACAGGAGGAGAAAAACCACCGGCGGCAGCAAGATATTGGCGACCAATGGGTGCCGGGTGAGGCGGTACCACCGCCGTTTGAAAGGAGTGAGAGCTTTGTATTCGGCGACGGTCAGACAAGTGGAGTAAATATCCAATCCATTCGCCCGCCGATCGAGGTCGTTCCACGTGCGGTGATGTCCGGCATGCTGCCTGCGCCAGTTCTCGTAAGGCGTCAAGGTCAGCAAGCTTGAGAGACGGCCGACAATTTCATTAGCGGTCTTTGACCGAAAGAATGACGCGTGGCCGCAGTCGTGTTGAATGATAAAGATGCGGACCAGGAAGCCCGCCGCCATGGGGGCGAGTGCTAACGTTATCCAATACGATAATTGCAAGCTAAAATACATTAGGGAGCAGACAGCTATGAAACCGCCAAATGATGTTGCAATTTGACCCAGACTCTGCCGCAGAATAGGGCGACTAAAATCTCTAACTTCACGCATGATACGCGCTTCGTGAACGGGAGTTTCGGTCGATATCGTTTCCGTTCCCTTATTTAGAGAATTGTGCATTTGGGTATCGGCTTTCTGAGAATTGATGTATCCACGATGAGCGGTTCGCATTTCGGCGGGAGTAGCTGCGAGCGTGCTCGCCCTACTGCCATCCACCACCGCGATCCGGCACGACGAATAAATGGTGATGCGAGGCAATTAACGCAATAGTAGTAGCGGGTTACAGCATCTGTGGTAAATTTTCCGAACTCAGTAATGTATAATATTAGCATGCCCTATAGTGGGATAATATAATAATCCAACCTTGATTACAATATGCTCCTGCGATTTTTAAATACGGAGCGGGTCCCGTCGTCGCGATCCGCGGCTGTGCCCCGCCTTGGGTTGTGCCGAACACGAGCTCCCTTCGCCGCGAACACGCTGACCTGACCGAGTTTTTTATAGTTGTCAGCTCGCCTTCGAACCATCGGAGCGTCAGGGAAATAACCCTTGAGCAACTCCCAATGCCAAGTCCCAACCTTCATAAAGGTTCTGAGGTGATCTCCGGCCATTCCTTTCCTTCCTTGACGGTTGTCGAAGCCCGCGGGATTTTAAACTGGGACACTACCCATATGGTTGAAGTATTCCGTGCACTTGAACCATGTGGTTGAAGCATCTCATGGTATCCCATGTATGTGAATTATGTGATGAAAATACCCCATATATTTGAAATACCTTGAGAAACAGAAAAAATATTGGTTGTGTTACCAGAGTAGCGATACTGCCTATGCTTGAATTATGCCGATATTTGGATTTTTCTTTGCAGATTTAACTTCATGATGTTATCCTCTTCGTCAAGATTGATTACGTCAATAAAGGATAGAGGAAGATGCGTGCTCTGGTTTTATCCGCGGTCCTGGTGTTTTCGCTCTCGCCTGCCGCCGAGGCTCAACAGATCATTTACACGCCTATCAGCCCCTCGTTCGGCGGCAGTCCTTTCAATTCCGCGCATATCCTGGCCCTCGCCGAGATCAACCGGCCGGATCCGCCCTCGGCGCCGGGCGGTGGCGCGGCAGCCCGTGGCGCCACTCAGACGGATTTCTTTGTCCGGCAACTGGAAAACCGGATCCTGTCGCGGCTGTCCTCGGACATCACCGACGCGATCTTCGGCGAAGGCGCGGAACCGAGCGGCACATTCTCCTTCAATCAGACGCAGTTGAATTTTGAGACGCTGCTCGACGGAACGATCCTTGTGGAGATCATCGATCTTACGACCGGTGGAATCACGACGATTGAGGTTCCTGCGTTCCTGACGGCAGGCGGCAACTAGAAACAGCCCAAGAGTATCCGAACTAAAAATTTAAAGGGGAGAGCGGTGTTTACGCGGAGAAAAATACAGAGGGGTGTGCGTCAGGTCTCCGCGGTAGGCATGCTGGCAATTATGGGTGGCTGCGTTGGGGTGCCGCATCCGGATACCTACCGGGAGCCTGAAATGATCACGGTCACCAAGACACAGTCCAAGCTGAGAGACCTGCCCCTGCCACTGTCGCCAATTCCGGTCGCGGTCTACAAGTTCGATGACCAGACGGGGCAGTTCAAGCCGCAGGAGAACGTGCAGACACTTTCCCGCGCAGTGACCCAAGGCGGCGCGGCGATCCTGATCAAAGCACTGGAGGATGCCGGCCGGCGCGGCTGGTTTACGGTGCTCGAGCGGCACGGTCTCAACAACCTTCTGAAGGAACGCCAGATCATCCAGGAGATGCGCGCCCGCTATCTGGGCGAGCGTACCATCAACCCGCAGGCGCTGCCGCCGCTTCTGTTCGCGGGGGTCATCATGGAGGGCGGCATCATCGGCTTCGACAGCAACACGCTAACGGGTGGGATCGGCGCGCGCTTCCTTGGCATTGGCGGCGACATCGAGTACCGGCAGAACACCATCACGGTGAATCTGCGCGCCGTGAGCGTGAAGACTGGCCAGATCCTGGCCAACGTCACGACGACCAAGACCGTCATGTCGGTGGGGATCCAGGGCAGCATCTTCCGCTTCATCGACTTCGACGAGTTGCTCGAGGCCGAGGCGGGCGTCACCACCAACGAGCCGGGGGTGACGGCGCTGCGCCGGACGGTGGAGAAGGCGGTGCTGGCGCTGATCCTTGAGGGCGCGGAGAACGGGCTCTGGTCGTTCGCCAATCCGGCCGCGGCAGCCTCGCTGATCGAGGAATACAGGAACGAGGCCAGGGCGGAATACAGGAATGAGGCCAGGGCGAAGGATTTGGTGATCGCCAGCAGCGCGGCCGCCCCGCGTGGCCGCACCACCCTTGCCAGCAGGAACGACCCGTGAGCTGGGGACGAGACATTCACCCGCACCGGCGGCCACAGGGCCTCGTAGCGGGAAACTTTTCAGGGCAGGAGCCGCGGTTGGCCCGCGGACCCGCCGAACGAGATCCGCTGCCGGCCCACCCGGGCTGGCGGCAGGGTGCCCCGGGTCTTTGCTGGGGTGGCGACCGGACGCAAAAGGATTTGACGGTCAAGATGCGTCCGGCCGCCGGGTATCGCCGTTGGCGATGCCAATGACGTAGCAACTGCCACGGAAGTTGGCAACTAGAAGGAAGAGACCCTAATGTACAAACTGATGATAGCCGTTTCGGCCATCGCGCTGTCGGCCAGCATGGCCCAGGCGGAGCACCAGCAGACCCCAACGAACGTGTGGCAGGCGTGGCAGCAAAACGCGCACGAACACGCAGTGCCCCCGGCGATGGACCACCGGAATCCGACGAAGGCGGAACCGTTCGCTCCGGTGAAGCCGGAGAATCTCACGATCCGTGAGCGGAGGTTCAAGCCTCACGCCGTCGGGCAGGCCGCTTATGTGGACCAGGTCGGCGACAACAACAACGCCGATATCAATCAGACGGCCGCTCCTGGTGGGTCGGTGGCCGACGTCATCCAGCTCGGCAACAATAACGCCGCCAGCATCGAGCAGCGCGGGGGTTTTGCCGACCACTATGGGGTCGTCACCCAGAACGGCAACAACAACGGCGCGGCGATCCGGCAGTACAGCGATCTGGTCACCGGAGCGTCCTACGCCGACATCGAGCAGGGCGGTGATCACACCAATCCAAACGGGACCTCGGGCGGCCCCGCGGGCAAGGCTAACCACAACTGGGCCTCTATCGACCAGGGCATCGGCGCCGGTGGCGTTAGCGTCGCAAGCTTCGGCAACAAGGCGAAGATCGCTCAGGGAACGAAGGGGACCAACCTAGTTTCCGACGGCAACGAGGCAGCGATCGTTCAGAGGGGCGACGAAATGCGCTCCCTGATCGAGCAGGACGGCAGCAATAACGATGCCTCCATCCTGCAGACCGGCAACAACGGCGGTGCGAACCTCACTGTTCGCGAGCAGAACGAGGCCAGGATCACCCAGCGCGGCTTCGTCAATCTCGGGGTGATCGAACAGGATGGTCAGTACCAACGGGCAGCCATGTTCCAGATCGGCGACAACAACAAGGCCCTGATCGAGCAGGACGGCAACACAACCAACGCGGCGGCGCCCGGCTCGCCGAACACGGCGTTTATCAGCCAGACCGGCAACTGGAACGTCTCGGCCATTGTGCAGGAGGGCGACAACAACATGGCGTCCAACCTGCAGACCGGTGACTGGAACGTCAGTTCGATCTGGCAGGATGGCGATGGCAACATGGCCGCGGTCGTGCAGACGGGCGATTACAACAGCTCGCTCCTCGACCAGACCGGCAACAACAACGCCGCCAGCGTGAGCCAGAATGGCTTCGATGTGTCCAACATCCAGCAGACTGGCAACGGCAACGTTGTAGCCGTGAACCAGTAACGACCATGGCGCGGGGCGCGGGCGGGTTTCTCCGCTCGCGCCCCAAGCCTTGAGAGTCGCTGAACGACACCTTGCCCGGCCCCCTCGGGGGCCGGGTCCTTAGGAAAGTGAAAATCGGTCATGATACGCGCACTGCTCGGATTCGGCCGAGGCGACGGGGAGGGGTTTCTCCGCACGCTTTCCCGCCACGCCGCACCCGTCCTGATGCTGACGCTGTTCGCCGAGGCCGGAGGCGCCCAGACCGCGCCGCCGCCGGCCTCGGCGAACAGCGCCTACATCCAGCAGATCGGCGACCTGAACCGCATCACGCTGCGGCAGGATGGCGCCGGCCACAGCGCCGCCGTCGCGCAGGACGGCGACAGTAACGAGGCCGAACTGACGCAGCAGGGCGACGGCCATTCCGCCGCGCTCGCGCAGGGCCCCGGCGACGGCAACACCGCCCAGCTAAGCCAGAGCGGCGCCGCCGCGAACAGCGCCGCGATCTCGCAGCAGGGTAACGGCAACGAGGCCTTCGCCGGGCAGGAGTCGCTGTTGGCCGGAATCGAGGGCAACACTTATGTCCTGCTGCAACAGGGCAACCGCAACTTCGCCGCCGCCTTCCAGAGCGGCAACCTCAATTCCTCGGAACAGATGCAGCTCGGCAACAACAACATCGCCGGACTGCTGCAGAAGGGCCGGGACAACAACGCGACCCTGGAGCAGAATGGCAACAATAACGAAGCCGTGCAGATACAGATCGGCAGCGGGCTGTCCTCGGTGATCGTTCAGGAAAACGACAACAATTTCGCGGTCAGCGAGCAGATCGGAAACAACCTGCAGCCGATAGTGATCACCCAGACCGGCGGCCAGTCGGTGACCATCAGCGTGGTGCAATAGGGAGGCTCGTAAAGCCATGCGCAACCGCGCAAGCCTGACGACGATTGCCGTTGCGATTGCAGCCGCAGTGGTGCTCGGCGGAACGGCCCTGGCGCAGACGGACATCGAGCAACTCCAGCCGGCCCCCCGGCCGGGGGGCGCGCTCGGCACCGACCAGTTGACGCCTGGCGACGTGGGCGACAGGACGCGGGTCGAGCAGCCCCAGGGCGGCCGCGACCTCTGCGACCCCAGTGTGCCGGAATCAGTGCGCCGCCGCGCCGGTGTGGACTGCGAGCTTCCCATGGGTGGCCAACCGGAGCAGAAGCCGCTCGCCGAGAAGGACCTGCGGACCCCGGAGGGCACCAACCTGGAGGATGAGTTCGAGTCCTTCGGCCTCGGCAAGGACGTGCCGCCAACGTTCATTTTACAGCAATAGCGAGGTACAAGCCATGACGACCGGTTCCTTACTTCCCGCCACGCTTCTCGCCGCGGGCCTGACGATGGGCAGCGCCGCCGGTGCCGCCGGCTCGGACGGGCTGAAGGCCTGGCTCGAGCCCGCCCCGCGTGGCAATCTGGTCCAGTTCCAGGGCTATGTCACCGCGCCGGAGCCGATGATGGTCCACTACAGCATCAAAATCGTCCGTATCAGCCGCGGCGGCCGCGCCGCGACCTCGCAGGGCGGGCAGGTGATGATCAGCCAGCCGAACGAGCCAACGCCTCTGAGTGTGACATCCATCAATATCAACCAGGGCGATACCTACGAGGCCGAACTGGTCGCGACAGGGCCGGGCGGCGAGGAGGTGCGCGTGGCGCTGACCCGCAAGCCGGATTAGGCAGCCGATGCCGGCAGTAAAGGGACCCGATAATGCCGGCTGGGCAGGTCAAGAAGCCGGAATTGAGCTTGCGCGGTCAAAGTGCGCTGCGTGCGGAGAGCGGCTGAACGGACAAAAACAACCGAAAAGCGCCGTCGGGCGGCGCCCTCAATTCCGTGATTTCATGATTTTGAAATACAGTGAATCGGGAAGATAGTGCAGCAATCGGAACTTCCAGGCGAGCGATCCGGGGAAGTCCGTTCGGAACTTCTCCGACTCCATCGCGCGCCGAACGCGGTTGGCTGCCGCCTCCGGCGTCATGATATCCGGCATTTCGAAATCGTTCTTCTCGGTCAGGCGGGTCTTGATGAAGCCGGGATTGACGACCTGAACCTTGAAAGCCGGCGCCGACAGATCAATCCGCAAGCACTCCGCGAGACTGACGAGCCCGGCCTTGCTCGACGCGTAACCAATGGCGCCAGGCAATCCGCGCCAGGCGGCCAGCGATCCGACCAAGGCGATATGGCCGCCGCCCCTGGCGACCAGGCTCGGCACCGCCTCGCCCAATACGCGCGCCGCGCCGGTAAAGTTGACGTCGCACATCGCCTCGACCGCATCGACGTCCCACGACTGAGCGGAGACCGGTTCATAGACGCCGGCATTGTAGATCACGCCGTCCAGAGGCGGCAGCCGCTCGAAAGCCGTGCGGACCGATCCCGTATCGCGCACATCGCACGGCGCGATAATCGTGTCCGTCGTGAGGCTATCCGCCAGTTCCTGCAACCGGCCCTCACTCCGCGCCGAGACGCAAAGTTTGGCGCCAGCCGCCGCCAACTGCTGGGCCAGACAGCGCCCGAGCCCCTCGGATGCGCCGACCAGCCAGTAGGTTTTGCCTTGCCATGCGTCGCTCATGCCTAGGACCGCTCCTCTGGTCGAAACACAGCAAACAATTCCGCCGCGCGCAGGCCGAACTTGCGCATGTCGGAGCGGTTGACGATGCTGCCGTCCTGCATCAGGTAGAGCCAGTCGACGGCGTCGAGCACGTGGCCGCCAGCCCGCTCCGGCAAGCGCAGGCGATAGGTCATGCGTAGAGCATTGCCGGCCATCTCTCCTTTCGCAGTACCAACCACATCTGCGGCGGTCGCGGTGAACGCCGATGGGCCCGTAAAGGTGATCCGCCAGATGCGCCGGTCTTCCTGCTGCGTGCCCTCGTAGACGAAATGTTCCGCCAAGGTTCCGCCGGTTTCATCGAATGTGCCGACGATCTCCGCCTGGAACCGGATGTTCACGCGGCCGGAATAGTCGTAGATCAGGCCATGGGCGGTGAACGTGCCGGAAAGGGTGTCCGGCAGCGCGAACTGAGGCGCCTCGGCGGCGTAGTCGCTGAGCTTTTGGGCACGGAAGCTCCAGAAGTGATCCCAGACCACGCCGGCTGCCACGCACAGCATGACGCCCGCAACCACATAGGCCAGCGCCATGCCCATCAGCCTTTCCCTTCGTCGATTTTGGTGAAAAACAGGATGAGGCCGGCGAGCGCCTTCAACCCGCTTGGCACGGCGGCATAGGCAATGGCGAGCGCGGTCAGAGCCGCCGCATCGTTCTCGCCGCCCGGTTTGAAACCGACATAGTCCAAAGCAGGCAGGGCCAGGCCTGCGGCCAACGCCAGCGAGGCCTTGTTGATGAAGCCCCAAAGCCCGAATGCCTGGTCGCTGCTCAAGCCCCGGTTCGCCAGGCGCCTCGACAACATCGCCGGCAACAGCGTCATGTCCGCGCCCAGCATCGCGCCCGACGCGATGCAGACGGCATAGAACGCCGGCCAATCGCCCGGGCCTAACGTCAGGGCAAACAGGAAGATCGCGATGGCGGCGGTCATACCGGTCAGCAGCGTCCGCTTGGCGCCGATGCGCGCTGCGGCCTTGGTCCAGAGCGGTGCTGCGATAGCCGCTGCCAGGAAGAACAGCAGCAGGGCTGGGCCCTCATGGCCACTGGCCTGCAAGCGATCCTGCACGAAGAAGACGAACAGCGTGGCGGTCAGACCGGTTGGCAGGGCGTTGAACAGACCAACCACCAGCAACTGCCGCACGCCGCCATCCTGGAACAGGGCGCTGAATCCGACAGCCTGAACCGGCGAGCCGTCCGGTCCGCTGTCCTTCATCTGCTTGGCGGAAAGGCCCCAGCGGGCGTGCATCCCGAACGCAGCCGCTGCCAAGAACAGGCAAAACAGGACGCCAAACACCGGATAGGCGAGCCGCTCCCCAAACGCCGCGGCAAGCAACGTCGGAGCGACACTGGCGGCCGTGATGCCGAGCAAGATCCCGGCCTCGCGCCAGCCGGCAATCCGACTGTGGTCCTGGCCCCGGTCGCTCGCGATCCGGACGCCGGTGCTGTAGACCAGGATCTGCAACGCGCTGAAGCCGGTGAAGACCAGCACCAGGCTCAGCGCCAGCCACCAGCCAGCGTCGAACAATGGCTCCGGCGCGAACAGGGCCAGCGCGCCGATGCCCAATACGACCGCGAACCCGGCGACGAGCCAGCGCCGCGCGATCTGCGTCCGCGACATCCACCAGCCCAGCAGCGGATCCTGGACAAAATCCAGCACCCGCAACCCCAACAACACCGCGCCCACCGCAGCCAGGCTCATGCCGTGCTGGCTTACGTAGAAGTTGGGGGTGTGGATGTAGATCGGCGGACCCGCAAACGCCAACGCCGCACCGAACAGGGCGTATCGCGGCAGAAGGCCATCGGACGGCTTGGTCGCAACCAAGATGGAGCCTTGCGCCTGCATCAGTCGGCAAACCCGAGGAGCTGGCGCGATTGCTCCGGAAACTTACTGTTCTGGCTGAGCCATATGCTGAAGAACGCGCGCCGCAAGCCCGGCTGCTCCAGGCTGCAACGCTGCTGACCATTCAGGTAGATTTCGACACTGTCTTCGCTGCGTCCAACCGCCGTGATGCGGTCGCCATCGCCGACATTGGCCATGCAGGGCGCCAGATCGGTACGGAAGGTAGCCAAATCCTGTCGCGACCAATCGGTCAACCGGTCCATCTCTTGAATAGAAGAGTCGGTCAACTCCTGCGCGGAGAAATCCCGGCGATAGACCAGCGACAGCGCCAGAGGTCGCTGCCAGGAAAACTCGTCGGCGTCGCTCCAAAGGTTGGCTTCAAACACCCGCCAGAACAGGAAGCTGACCTTGGCCGACCCGACCGGCTTTGCCTGTGGCAACGCCGTAGTGACTTCCTGCGGCATGGCGGCGGCGAGGGCGCCGGGCAGCGCCAAGCCAATCAAAACCATCAGGCTTATCGCTGCTGAGCGTAGACGCCTTGCGTGCGCAATCATCGGGTGACCTCTTCTTGCGGCGGCGGCGGGCGAACGCGATAACGCGCGCCCTTCAGCTTCAGCTTCACCGCCTGCCAGTGGATCAGGGCATAGACGCGAAGCGCGCCCAAAGGCCGTCGGGCGATCATCGCCACAAGCTGACGCAAACCTGCCGGTTGCAGCGCGCCGGACAGCGTCGCCACCAGCCCCTGATTGCCGCGCCGATGATCGATGACGATGTCGAGCGCATCCGACTGCAGGTCGAAGCGGAAGGTGTACGTGCCCTCCACCTGCTGAAATGGCGAGACGTGGAACACTTTCTGAGCGGCGATCTGGTCGCCGGCGGTGAGCGGCCG
Organism: uncultured Alphaproteobacteria bacterium; assembly: GCA_963974445.1. Taxonomy (GTDB): domain Bacteria; phylum Pseudomonadota; class Alphaproteobacteria; order Bin95; family Bin95; genus JACKII01. The sequence continues at coordinate 18,166 of CAXBDI010000034.1, read as the reverse complement.
CCAGTCCGGCAGCGCACACAGGTAGGAGTGCCGGTCGCCGAAGGTGTTGTTGACCTCCGCCAACACGGCCCGCACGTCGCCGTCCTTATTCCGGAAAAACCAGAAGCTGACCGGGTTGAACAGAAAGCCGAGCGAGCGCGGCTGCGTCAGCAGCCAAACTTCCGCCATAGCCTCTGTCGGCATGCCGAAGCCCTCCGCCTGCGCCTTGGCCCAGGCCAGCATCGAGCCCTCACCGTGCCCGTGATCGCGGTCGCGCAGGGTCAACAGACCGAAGCCATTGCGCCGCAACAGGGCCGGACGGGCGGTTGCTTCTGGCTGCAACCGCCACAGCACATAGTCGACGCCATAACGGAAGGCATTGTCGGGGCCGCCACGCCGCGCGTGGTAGGTCCACCCCGCCAGGATGGCTGCACCGCTAGCTGGCCATTCGATTACGCCCATTGCGGTTGCACGCCCATGGAATTGGCGACCTTGACGGCACTCAACAGCCCGTCCTCATGGAAACCGTAGCGGGTATAAGCGCCGCAGAACCAGGTGCTGCGCTGCCCCTGAATGCGTTGCAGGTCGGCTTGCGCTGCGATAGCCGAATGCTCGAACACCGGATGGTCCATGACCGTCTCGTTGAAGATGCGCCCCTGCGGGATCGGCCGTTCGGGGTTGAGGGTCACGAACAACGGCACGTCGTCCGGCAGGTCTTGCAGCCGGTTCATCCAGTAGGTCACCGTCACAGAGGGCGAGACATGGTTGGAGCGTCCCTTGTAATTCCAACTGCCCCAGCACGAGCGGCGCTGCGGCATCACGCTGGGGTCGTCGTGCAGGATCACGCGGTTCGGGGCATAGCGGATCGCGCCCAACACCCGGCGCTCATCCCGGTCGGCGTCGGCCAGCAGCCGGAGGGCCTGATCCGAATGGCAGGCGAACACGACCGCATCGAAATGCTGTAGCGGCTGGCCGACCGGCTTGACCCAGGCGCCATTCTCACGGCTGACCGCCTCAATCGGCGTACCGGAGCGGATGACGCCGCCGTTCGCGCGTATCGCATCCGCCAGCTTCTCCACATAGACCTGACTGCCGCCGTCGACCGTGTACCATTGCGGCTGGTCGTGCAGAGTCAGCAGGCCGTGGTTGTCGAAGAAGCGGACGAAGGTCGAAGCCGGGAACGCCAGCATCTGCTCCGGCGTCGCACTCCAGACCGCGCCTGCCAGGGGCAGAAGGAAGTAGCGGCGGAACCAGTCACCCATCTTCAATTGCTCCAGGGCATCGCCCAGTGTCAGGTCCTGACACTCTCCCAGAGCTTTCACGCCCTTATTAAAGCGCGGGATATCGGTCAGCATCTGCCAGAAGGCGCGGCGCACCAGGTTGCGCTTCTGCGCGAACAGGGCCGAGGTCGCGTGCAGGCCGAACTCGACCGCACCGTCGTCGATGCTGGCGGAAAACGCCATGTCGCTCTTCTTGACCGGCACATCCAGATCGGCGAACAATCCGGTCAAGAGCGGGTAGTTGCGGTAATTGAAAACGATGAAACCGGTGTCGACGGCGACTTGCCGCTTGCGGCCGGCGACCAGCGTACGGGCGTGCCCGCCCAATCGCGTTTCGGTCTCGAACACCGTTACGTCATTGTCGGGCGTCAGCGCATACGCAGCGCCCAACCCGGATATACCGGCGCCGATCACGGCGACTTTAAGTTTTCGCGGCGAAGCGTAGATTGGGTCGAAGGGCATAGGCATCCTCAGCGGTTGGTTCGGATGCTCTACGCGTCAGGTTCTCTCGCAGATCAGGAAATCTGCTCAAAATATTTTTGTGGGTGAGTGATCCGAGGCAGGATAAAACCCGTAACCGCCATACCTCAAAAGAATGATGTTGGATGAAGAGTGACGCTGGCGCTATCGGCCAATCCTGGGAAGACGACTTGGCAGCGGTGGCAAAATTCCGGGACAAAGACGCGTTCGCGCGCCTGTTCAACCATTTCTGCCCGCGGATCAAAGCCTACCTCGTCCGCAACGGCGCATCACAAGGCCAGGCCGAGGATATCGCGCAGGAGACCATGGTGACGGTTTGGCGCAAAGCACATCTGTTCGACCGAAAGAAAGCGGCGGCGTCGACCTGGCTGTTCACCATCGCGCGCAACCAACGGATCGACAAGATCAGGCGAGAGCGCCGTCCGGAGCCCGACCCGCACGACCCGTCATTTGCACCCGATCCTATCGCGACACCCGATTACAATGTCGCGGAAATCCAGGACACCAACGCCATCAGGGATGCCTTGCAACTATTACCGGACAATCAACGCGAAGTGGTCATGCTGTCTTTCTATGAGGACGAGTCGCACTCCGCGATTGCCGAGCGCCTGCAACTGCCGATCGGCACCGTAAAATCGCGGATCAGACTAGCGCTTAAACGCATGGATACACTGATCGACCGCAGCGCGCATGGAGTTACAGAATGAGCATTCGCCATCACCTGTCGGACGACCTGCTGCTCTCCTATGCCGCCGGCACTCTGGCCGAAGCATGGTCGCTGGCTGTGGCAACACACCTGGGCCTTTGCCCGGACTGCCGCGAGCGCGAGGCCCGGTTCGCCGCAATTGGTGGCGCAGCACTGGAGGCGTTTGCGCCTGAAAGCATCTCCGACGACGCATTGGCCCGCTGCCTGGCTCAACTGGACGAAATCGCGCCGGAACCTGCGCCCGCACCCGCGGCACTTGCCATCACATCCAGCCCCCCCGTATTGCCGCAACCGTTGCGGGACTATGTCGGCGGCGATGCGGCGACAATCCGCTGGAGCATGGTCGGCGGCGGCATCCGGCAGCACCTGATCGGCATCAAGGGCGATGCCCGCGCCCGGCTGCTCTACATTCCCGCCGGCGAGACCGTCCCCAGCCACGGCCATCGCGGTTTGGAGTTGACCCTGGTCCTGGCCGGCAGCTTCCACAACGGCCATGACGAGTTCTGGCGCGGCGACATCGAATTGGCGGATGAGTCCGTCAACCACACGCCAGTCGCCGGAATGGCGGAGCCTTGCATCTGCCTTGCCGTGACCGATGCACCGTTGCGGTTCGAGAGATGGCTGCCGCGGCTCGTGCAGCGCTTCACCAAAATCTGACAGGTAGCCGCCCGCCGGCGGTGCGCAAAAAGGCGTGCGTAGCGATGGCGCCCTGCTATAGTCGCAGGCGAATCCTCAAAGACTGACGGGAGAACGCCATCATGAAAGACGCCTTTATCTGCGACGCCATCCGGACGCCCATCGGACGCTATGCCGGATCGCTATCCAAGGTCCGCACAGACGACCTCGGCGCCATCCCGATCAAGGCGCTGATGGAGCGCAATAAGAGCGTCGATTGGAGCCAGATCGACGACATGTCCTACGGCTGCGCCAACCAGGCCGGCGAGGACAACCGCAACGTCGGCCGCATGGCAGCATTGCTGGCCGGTCTGCCGGACAGCACGCCCTCCAACACCGTCAACCGCCTCTGTGGCTCCGGCATGGACGCCATCGGCTCCGTCGCCCGCGCCATCAAGACCGGCGAGGCCGATCTGGGCATCGGCGGCGGCGTCGAGAGCATGAGCCGCGCCCCCTTCGTCATGGGCAAGGCCGACAGCGCCTTCAGCCGGGCTGCAAAGATAGAGGACACAACCATCGGCTGGCGCTTCGTCAACCCGCTGATGAAAAAGCAGTACGGCATCGACAGCATGCCAGAGACCGGCGAGAACGTCGCCGAGGAATTCCAGGTCTCGCGCGCCGATCAGGACGCCATGGCCTACCGCAGCCAAATGAACGCGGTCGCGGCGATCAAGTCCGGCCGCTTCGCCAAGGAGATCGTGCCGGTCACCATCCCGCAACGTCGCGGCGACCCGGTAGTGGTCGATACTGACGAGCATCCGCGTGAAGGCACGACGCTGGAGGGCCTGGCCAAGCTGCCGACGCCCTTCCGCAACCCTGGCACCGTCACAGCCGGTAACGCATCCGGTGTGAACGACGGCGCGTGCGCCGCCGTGCTGGCGTCGGCGGAAGGGGCGGAGCGCCATGGTCTGACACCTCGCGCCCGCATCCTCGGCATGGCGACCGCCGGCGTCGCGCCGCGCATTATGGGCATCGGCCCGGCCCCGGCCTCGCAAAAACTGCTGGAGCGTCTCGGCCTTTCGATCAACGACATGGATGTGATCGAGTTGAACGAGGCCTTCGCCGCGCAAGGCCTCGCCGTGCTGCGCCAGTTGGGCGTTGCCGACGATGACAGCCGCGTGAACCCGAACGGCGGCGCCATCGCGCTCGGCCATCCGCTCGGCATGTCCGGCGCGCGGCTGATCACGACGGCCATGTACGAGTTGGAAGAGCGCCAGGGCCGCTATGCGCTTTGCACCATGTGCATCGGCGTCGGCCAGGGCATCGCCACGGTGATCGAACGCGTAAACTGAGACTGTTGGAGAGGGTGAGTCGAGACACCCACCTCGCCCACCGTCATTGCGAGACCGGCCGCAGGCCGGGTGTGGCAATCAAGGTTTCCGCCCTCCTGGATTGCCACGCACTCTTCGAGTGCTCGCGATGACGAAATGCGGGGTCCTCGCCTCCAACGGCCTTGCCGGGTAGACTGCCATCCCCGCCCGCAGTCCCGGTCTCGCCCATGCCCGACTCTCCTGCTTCCTCCCGCGATCTCGCGGCCGCGATCGCTGCCCGCAAAGCCGCCACGCTCGACGCCGCCCGCCCGGAGGCCATGGCGAAACGGGAGCGCGACGGCAAGCTCTCAGCCCGCGCCCGCATCGACGCCCTGCTAGATCCCGAGAGTTTTCTGGAGATCGGCGGCCTCGCCGGGCCACATCGTGACAATCCCTGGAACGCCAACCTGGAAGCCCCCGCCGACGGCATCGTCGCCGGCTCTGGCATGGTCGACGGGCGGCCGGTCGCCGTCGTGGCGCATGACTTCACCGTGCATGGCGGCTCGGTCGGTGTCGCAGGCAGCGCCAAGAACAACCGCAGCATAGAGCGCGCGACGGAAACCGGCGTGCCGCTGGTCATGCTGGTCGAGGGCGGCGGCCACCGCATCCAGGATGGCCAGAACTCCCGCCATTTCGCCGCCGGCAGCCGGGTGTTTCACCTGCTGGGCATGAACTCCGGCTGGACGCCGATGGCGGTGGCGGTGCTGGGCGCCGGCTTCGCCGGCCCCTCCAACTATGCCAGCCTGGCCGATTTCGTCGTGATGCTGCGCGGCGGCGCGCAGATGGGCATGGCCGGACCGGCTCTGGTCAAGGCCGGCGTCGGCGAGGACATCGATAAGGAGGCGCTGGGCGGCGCCATGCTGCAAGCCGATCGCAACGGCATCGCCGATTTGGCCGTGGAGACCGAGGCGGAAGCGATGGACGCGATCCGTCGCTTCCTCTCCTACCTGCCATCGAACTCCAACGAGTTGCCACCGCTGGCCGAGCCGGAAGAGCCTGAAATCTCCGCCGACGCACTGCTCGATCTGGTGCCCGCCGACCAGCGCCAGACCTACGATGTGCGCAAGGTCATCGACGCCGTGTTCGACGGCGGCAGCCGCTTCGAGCTGAAACCCACCTACGCCCGCAACATCATCACCGCCTTTGCGCGCCTCTATGGCTGTCCGGTCGCGGTTCTGGCCAACAATCCGCGCTATCTGGGCGGCATGCTCGACGCCAAGGCTTGCGAGAAAGCCGCCCGGTTCGTGGCGCTCGCCGATGCCTTCGGCCTGCCGCTGATCACGATGATCGACGTGCCGGGCTTCGCCATCGGCTCGGCGGCCGAGGCGAGCGGCATGGCGCGGCGCAGCGGCCGGCTGCTGTTCGAGATGGCGCACGTCACCGTGCCCTGCATCTCGCTGGTGCTGCGCAAGGGCTATGGCGCCGGCTACATCGCCATGGGCGGCGGCCGCAGCTTCGATGCCGACTATGCCTTCGCCTGGCCAACCGCAGAGATTTGCGCCATGTCAGTAGAGGGCGCCATCGACGTCGCCTTCCGCCGCGACTATGAGCGCGCGCCCGATCCGGTGGCCCGCCGGCAGGAACTCATTGACGAGACCCGCGCCCGTATCGGTGCGGCGCAGGCCGCCGAAGGCTTCGGCATCGACGATGTCATCGATCCGCGCGACACCCGCCAGACCCTGGCCAAGGCGCTCTCCACCCTGCCGCCGCGCCGCGCCTTCAAGGGCCCGCCGAAACGCCGCTCGATCTCACCGATTTGAGCGGCTAAGCTTGTCGCCAACAACCAAAAACCCAACACGAGGAAACCGCCAGTGGACCCCAGCCAACTCCACCGCAAGGTCGCCATCGTCGGCGTCGCGGAAAGCGACATCGGCCGCGTGCCGCACAAAAGCAAGTTCCAACTCTCCGCAGAGGCCAGCAAAAAGGCGCTGGACGAGGCCGGGCTGACCAAGGCCGAGGTCGACGGCCTGTTCACGACGATCATCACCGACGGCGGCCAGTTCTCGTCGATGATGATGGCGGAGTATATGGGCATCACGCCGCGCTACACCGACTCGACCTCAATCGGCGGTTCCTCGTTCGTGGCTTACGTCGAGCATGCGGCGATGGCGATTGCCACAGGTCTCTGCGACGTGGCCTTGATCTGCCATGGCTCCACCAACATCTCCGACCGCGGCGGTAAGGCGGGACCGGTCTCCGGCGCCAGCCACATTTTCGGCCCAGCCCAGTTCGAGGAGCCCTACGGCGTCTCCACCGTCGGCAGTTATGCGCTGGCCGCCCAGCGGCACATGCACGAGTACGGCACGACGAGCGAGCAATTGGCGGAAATTGCGGTGGCGACGCGGCACTGGGCCAGCATGAACCCGCTCGCCCGCATGCGCGACCGCATCACGATTGAGGACGTGCTGAACTCCCGCATGATAGCCTCGCCGTTGCATCTGTTGGATTGCTGTTTGGTGACGGATGCCGGCGGCGCGGTGGTGCTGACCTCGATGGAGCGGGCCAAGGACCTGAAAAAGCGCCCGGTCGCGGTGCTCGGCACCGGCGAGGCCCACACGCACCGCATGATCAGCCAGATGCCGGATTTGACCGAAACCGCGGCCAAGATCAGCGGCAAGCTGGCGTTCGAGCGCGCCGGCGTCACCCACAAGGATATCGACGTTGCCGAAATCTATGACAGCTTCACCATCACCGTGCTGCTGACGCTGGAAAGCCTGGGCTTCTGCAAAAAGGGCGAGGGCGGCGCGTTCGTCTCCGGCCAGCGCACCGCACCCGGCGGCGACTTCCCGATGAACACCCAGGGCGGCGCGCTCAGCTACACGCACCCCGGCATGTTCGGCATCTTCACGGTGATCGAGGCGGTCCGCCAACTGCGTGGCGAGTGCGGGCCCAGGCAAGTCAAGGACGCCGAAGTCGCCATCGCCAACGGCACCGGCGGCGTGCTGTCATCCACCGGCACTATTATCCTAGGCAGGGAATAATCATGACCCAGATCCCATTGCCCCAACCCTACCAAGATACTGCCGAATACTGGCAGGCCGCCAAAGAGCACCGCTTCATCATCCAGAAATGCAGCGATTGCGGCCAGACCCAGTTCTACCCGCGCGGCGTGTGCAGCCATTGCCTTTCCAGCGATCTGGAGTGGATCGAGGCGAGCGGTGCGGCGACGGTCTATTCCTGCTCCGTCAACTACCGCGCCGGCCATCCGGGCTTTGCTGCGAAGACCCCCTTCGTCCTCGCCATCGTCGAGCTGGCGGAGGGGCCGCGGATGATGACCAACATCGTCGATTGCGACCCGGAAAGCGTGCGCATCGGTATGAAAGTTCAGGTCTGCTACGACGACGTCACCGACGAGGTGACGCTGCCGATGTTCAAGCCGGGATAGACCGCCGGTATGGGCATCGGTGCCTACGCCTTAGCCCGTCCCGATCGAGCCGCCGCACTAGGCGTTTGGCTCCTGGGATTTGGCGAAACGATCATTTGGGCCTGCATCTTCTATGTGTTTGCGGCATTGCTGCTGACCTGGGAGCAGGAATTGGCCTGGCCGAAGGGCGACCTGACGCTTGGCCTGACCCTGGCGATCCTGGCCGCGGCGCTGGCGTCGCCCCTCTCGGGACGGCTGATCGATGCGGGGCATGGCAGGCGCGTGCTGGGGCTGGGTGCTTTTGTCGGTGGGGCCGGGCTGGCGGCGCTGTCGCAAGTGGAGACGGTGACGGCCTACCTCGCCGCGTGGGTCGTGATGGGGGCCGCCCAGGCGTTTTGCCTCTATGAGCCCTGCTTTTCCGTCGTGACCCGGGCGAAGGGGGCGGCGGCCCGCCAGGCTATTACCAAAATCACCCTGCTGGCGGGTTTTGCCTCCACGGTCAGCTTCGTGGCGGCGGCGGCACTGGTCGATCTTACCGATTGGCGCACGACCGCCCTGGTCTTTGCCGCCGCGGCGGCGTTCGTGGCGGCGCCGCTGCTGTATTGCGGTGCTGCCCTGTTGGAAGCAGCTGCGGGTGAGACGGCGCGGCCAACCCCAAAGGCGGAGAACAAGGCGGCCCTGAAGGCAGCGCTGCGCAAGCCGCAATTCTGGATGATCGCCCTGGCATTTCCGCTGATGGCGCTCAATCACGGCGTGCTGCTGAACCACATCATGCCTCTGCTGACCGAACGGGATATACCGCGCACGACCGCGGTACTGGTCGCCTCCACCATTGGGCCAATGCAGGTGGCGGGCCGCATCGTGCTGATGCTGATTGAGAAGCGGGTGAACTCGCTAGGTGTGACGGCATTTGCCTTCAGCGGCGTGCTGCTGGCGAGCCTGTTGTTGATGTTTGCCGGCGCCTCGCCGCTGTTCGCATTCGGGTTTGCGGCCCTGCAGGGTGGCGCCTATGGCCTGACCAGCATCCTGAAGCCGGCAATTACCGCCGAGTTTCTGGGCCGCACCGGCTTCGGCGCCATCGCGGGCTGGCTCGCCCTGCCGTATCTGGTCGGGTTCGCCTTCGCGCCGTACGTGGGCTCGCTTATTTGGGAGGCCGGCGGCTATGACCTCGTGATCCCGGCAACGGCGGGCTTTGCCGTGCTGGGCGTGCTGTGCGTGATCGGGCTGGCGTTGGTGGGTCGGGCCAGGAAGCCGAAGGTTTGAGCCGCAGCGTCGGTTTGATTATTGCGACATCGCCTCCGCATAGCCAACCCCGCGCAGATCGCCAATGTTATTGGTATCGGCGCCAATGGCAAGCGACCCGCTCTGCGATAAAAGCTCCGGCATCGACCCCGCGTCGAGCGCAGGGCGGGTGAGGGGGAGTGAGGGCTCTCGCCATATGACCACGACCCCACATACCGAGTCTGCCGAAGGGCGCCCGCTCCAACTCAATCACTTCCGCGCGTACTGGACCGACTGGCGGCCAACGGTCTCGCGCGCAATGATCATTTTCGAAACTTGCGCCGTGCCGTCGCCGATTTGCAGGCCAAGGACGTCACGCATGCGTTGCTGATGCGGCAGGTCCTTGGAGTAGCCCAGATGACCGTGCGTCAGCAGGCATTGCTGAATCGTGTTGGTCGCCAGTTTCGGCGCCCACCACTTGCACATCGCCGCCTCCTTGGTGTGCTCCATCCCCTGATCGCGCAGCCACAACGTTTTCTGGCAGAGCAGGCGGGCGGCCTGCAATTGCGTTTCGTATTCGGCAAGCGGGAAGGTGACGCCCTGAAACTCGGCTATCGGCCGGCCGAACGCCTGGCGCTCCAACGTGTAGGGCCAGGTTTCGTCGAGGGAGGCTTGCGCGGGTCCGACGCACATCAGGCCGATGAGAGCGCGGGAGTAGTCGAAGCCTTGCATGACTTTTGAGAAGCCGGCGCCCTCCGCGCCGACCATCCGATCTGCCGGCACCTGCACATCCTCGAACCAGATCGAGCCGCGGCCGACGGCCAGCGAGCCCAGGTCGTTGTAGGCGGAACGTGTCACGCCGGGGCTGTGCAGATCGACCAGAAAAGCGGTGACGCCGCCGGCGCCCTCGCTGACTTCGCCGGTGCGGGCGGCGACTAGGCAGTCGTCGGCCTGGTCTGCGGCGGAGATCGAGGCTTTCTCGCCATTCAAGATGTAGCTGTTTCCGTCGCGGCGGGCGCGCAGGGTGAGGTTCGCGGCATCGGAGCCGCCGCGCGGCTCGGTCAGGCCAAGGGCGATCAGCTTGCGCCCGTCCAGGTATTGCGGCACGACTTCCGCCGCCAAATCCTCTGCCGCGTGGCGGGCCAGGACGCCAGCGCACAGCATGGTAAGCAACTGCACGTAGGATACCGAGAGGTCGGCGTAGGCGATCTCCTCGATCAGAATGCCGGCCGTGACGCTATCGACGCCCAGGCCGCCGAATTTCTCCGGCAAGTCCGGCGCGATCAGGCCCAGCGACCCCATATCCAACATCATGTCTCGGTCGAATTTGGCCTCCGCCTCCCGCGTCTGATAGCTGGGCAGCAGTTTCTCGCGGGCATAGCGTCGGGCGGTTTCCTGTAAGGCACGCTGGTCGTCGGTGAGGCCGAAATGCATGGGTGAGGTCTCTGATTGCGGTCGATACGATAGAACTAGTGCGAGAACCGTACCGTTCTTCTCTCGCTCTGTCGCCAAAACTTGTCCAATAACCTACAGGATTTGTATCCTGCTTACACGGCGAGCGATATCTGAAGATATTGAATGTTGTACGACGATGGCTTAGGCCGATTGAGGCACACATCTGCTATTGCAGCAAATTTAAAAGCCTATTATGGTATATGCAATTCGGAATGCCTAAAAGTTGTAGGCATTTCCGCGTGCTTAGCTATGTGAGCTAGGGACATAATAAACAAGTGAGGCGCGCCGGCAAGTTCGGGCGCCTCCCAAATTTGGGAGAAAAGTGTTGTCAATGAAGTCACGTTTCAAAGTCGTCGGAGTGCTGGGCGTTATCTCTGCTGTCGCCCTGTTGGCAGCCCCGCAGGCAGCGATGAGCGCGCCCGTGCCCGCGACTGACAAGCCGTGCTTGTCCAGCGCGACGTCGCCGTGTTCGGTATTTAGCGGTGACGTGCTGACCGGGCTCGATGCAACCCAGTTTACGGGCGGTAGTTTCACGATCGGTGCAAGCGGAAACGATAAGGAGCCGGATGTCGAGGCTGCTTACAACTTCGTCACTGGCGGCTATCTGAACCTGATGTCAGTTGCTACTGGTCTCGAATCCACCGGCAGTGACTTTACGTTCACGCCGGGCAATATCACCAACGGCAAGTCTTTCGACTGGGTTTATGGCGGCACCGAGACCCTGCGCGCTTTGACTGTCAAGGCGAGCACTGGTTTTGTGCTGTACCTGCTGAACGGCGATACATCCGGATCCGCTACGACCGTCAATTTGCTGCTGAACAATGGCGGTAAAAACCCCGATATTTCCCATGTCAGCTTCTGGAAAAGCGCAGGCGGCCCGGGTCCGACCGCTATACCGATCCCGGCTCCCATCCTGATGATCGGTGCAGTTGCGGCCGCTTTCGGGATCGCTCGCCGGCGCCGTCTAATATAGGTTAACTCGCCTAGGCGCGGTGTCCGACCTAACGGACCGAATATCGCTCCAAATAGATTGCTGAACGCCCGGCCAATTGTCTCTGATTGGCCGGGCGTTTTGCTATTTCGCCAAGCGCAGCGTGGCGACGATACCTTGACCATCGGAACGATTGCCCAGGATCACGTCGCCGCCGTGGCCACGGGCGATGGAGCGGGCGATCGACAGGCCCAAGCCCGTGCCGCCCGTATCAATATTCCGGGATTCCTCCAGCCGGGCGAACGGCTCGAATACGTGCTCCAGCCGGTCTTCGGGAATGCCGGGTCCATCGTCCTCGACCACGAAACCGTCCGGCTCCAGCGATACTCGCGCCCGTTCGCCATAGCGTACCGCGTTGTCGATCAGATTGCCTAGCGCCCGTTTCAGGGCTTTGGGCCGGCAGGGATAGAGTCGGGCGTCGCCGCCAAGCCACTCCACCGGCTGGCCCATTTCGGCCCGTTCCGCAACGATGGCTTTGCCCAGGGCGGCCAGATCGACGGTTTCCGTAGGCTCTACCATGGCTTCTTGGCGGGCGAAGGCGAGGATAGCCTCGACCATCTGTTGCATTTCATCCAGGGAAGCGACGATGCGCTCGCGCAGGTCGTCTTGATCCACCAATTCCGCGCGCAGGCGTAACGCGGTGATGGGCGAGCGTAGGTCGTGGCTGATCGCGGCAAGCATACGGGTGCGGTCGCTGACGAAGCGTTGCAGCCGGTCCTGCATTTGGTTGAAGGCGGCTGTGGTCTGCCGGATGTCCAGCGGTCCGCGCTCGGCCAATGGCGGCACCGTCTCGCCGCGCCCCAGCTTCTCGGCTGCGGCGGATAGCGCGTGCAACGGCCGCATCGCCCGGCGCACCAGCAACAGCACGACGATGGCGCTACCCAGCCCGGCGATCAGGAAGGAGGCAAACGCATAGTGCGGCCATGGCGGCGCGCCACGGCGGCGAGCGACCAGCGTTAGCCATTCGTCTCCATCAGACCCGCGCAGTGGCACGGCAATCAGGCCGCCCTCGCCGGTGCGTTGGGGCCGGTTGCTGGTGGCCTTTTCATCGTCATCATCGTCATCATCGCCAACTTCGTCGCCCTGCCGCAGTTGGAACACGACGCTGCCGGTCAGGCCCATGGCGCGCATGTGCGGCGCCAGCCACTCCTCCAGAAAAGGTGAGGGCGGCAGGCCGGGGGGGCGGGAGCGGATCTGAAAGCGCATGCCGCCGCTGCTGGCGACGCGCAGCATTTGCGCATGCAGGCGCTGCGGCGTCGCCTCCAGCAGCCTTGCCATGATGGCGAGGCGCTGCACGACGGCCCGTCCGCCCTCGCGCTCGAATCGGTCGCGCCGTTCGCGCATGGCAATACCGACGACCGTCGCTTGGGCGATCAACAGCACCAGGATCAGCCCCAGCATCAACTGGCCCGCCAGGCCGCGCGGCCACGGGTGAAGGCGTTTCAGCCACCGCATCCTAAGCCAGCTCGACCGGAACTGCGATGGCGTAGCCGCCGCCCCAATGGGTCTTGATGATCGTCGGGTTTTTCGGGTCGGGCTCGATTTTGCGGCGCAGGCGGCTGACCAGATTATCGATGGACCGGTCAAAGGCGGCGGCGGCTCGGCCCTGAGTCAGATCGAGCAACTGATCACGAGTCAGCACCCGTTGCGGACGGGTCAGGAACACCAACAACAGGCGAAACTCCGCCGTGCTGAGAGCAAGCGCCTCGCCGTTTTCGCCGACCACCTCCATCGCAGCCGGATCGGCGACCCATGGGCCAAAGCGCAGGCGCTCGCCACCGGTTGCCAAAGGCTGGGCGGGCAGCGCCTGCGCGCGCCGCAGCACCGCCTTGATCCGGGCCAGTAACTCCCTGGGGTTGAAGGGTTTGGTCAAATAATCGTCCGCGCCCATCTCCAGCCCGACGATGCGGTCAGTTTCCTCGGCGACCGCGGTCAGCAGGATGATCGGCAGTGACCCGTTCGCCCGCAAGTCGCGGGTGAGTGACAGCCCGTCTTCGCCTGGCATCATGATATCCAATACCGCCAAATCGACCGCCGCATCGCGCAGCACCCGGCGCGCCGCCGCGGCACTCTCCGCCTGGCTGACGCGATAGCCGTTCTTCACTAGGTACTTGGCCAGTGCGTCGCGAATGTCTCGATGGTCGTCCACGACCAGGATATGGGGCTCGTCACTCATGATGCAGCGGAGATTGCCATGGCTTCGGCGGCGATGCCTGCGAAAATTGTAACCGTTTGTATCAGATGCCGGGCTCCGCGACATCTGCTGACCATTTCGCCGATCTTCGGGGATTGTTCTGCGACAAGCGGCGCCCAAATTCGGAAGCATCGAACGGCACCTCGCCGCTTCGAACCGACCGACACCAGAGTTTAACTGGAGACAAAGACACCATGCAAACCCGTTTCAAAATCCTGATCGCCTCCATCGGCGGCGCCATCGCCCTTGGCGGCCTCAGCGGCGCAGCGGTCGCCGGCAAAATGCACGAGGGCGGCGGCGGCCGTATGGGCGTCATGCTGTCGATGGTCGATACCAACGGCGACGGCAAGATCACGCGCGCCGAGGCCGACGGCTTCCGCGACGCGCAGTTCGCCAAGTTCGATGCCGACAAGAATGGCAGCCTGAACGCCGATGAATATCGGGCGCTGATGGAAGATTTCCGCCGCCAGATGATGATGGCCCGTTTCGCGAAGCACGACACCAACGGCGACGGCGCCATCTCTAAAGATGAGATGGGTGGCCGCATCTCGCAGATGTTCGAGCGTATGGACCGCAACGATGATGGCGTGATCGAAGGCGACGAGATGGGCCGCGGCCATCACGGCAGGCACGGCGACGATGACGATGACGATCATCGCGGCCGCGACAAGAAGGACAAATAACGAAATGCCATAGGGCCGGCTGACCGCGCTTTGCGCCGGTCGCCGGACCCTTCGGATCGGTTCCGCGATGAGGGAGAAGGGCGCCCAGAACGCACCACCACCCCTCTCCCTCGTTGCGGGCCGTATATCTATGATTGGAGGCGTCTCACCCGTGCCGGCGCGACCGGCAAGCCCGCCACAGGCGCGCGCATAACGAAGACGCTGCCGCAGTTCTCAGTTGGGCCGCCACGGCTGCCGGTGACAACATAGAGGTCCTGCAAATCGTCGCCGCCGAAGCAAACGCTGGTGACCATCGGCAAGGGCACGGGCACCCGCTCGCGCAAACTGCCGTCCGGCTCATAGACCGCGACGGCGGCGCCATGGGCCAGCGCGACCTAGACCGAGCCATCCGCCGCAACGGCCAGGCCGTCCGGTGTTTCGCCAGCCGAGATCTCGGCGAACGGCGTCCAGCCACTGACCGAGCCATCCGCCAGCACATCATAGACCCGCACCACATCGGATCGCGCATCCGAGTGGTAGAGGCGCTTGCCGTCCGGCGAGAAGCCGAGACCGTTGGTCAGCATGATGCCGTCGGAGATGACGCGGTCGCTGCCATCCAGGTCTATCACGTGCAGAAAGCCCGGTTTCGGCTCGCCGCCGCCGAACACCCGAAAACCCAGGTCGCCGACATAGATGCGCCCGGCGCTATCGGTGGTCAGATCGTTGAAACCGACGCCGGCCTCGGTGTCGGCCCCGGCCAGCAGCACGCTCATATTGGTGCCATCGATGTCGCTGGCGACGATATCCCGCCCGCCCATGATCAGGCCGCCGTCTGCGTGCAGCGCCATGCCGCCAATGCCGCGTCGCTTCGGCACCTGCTGGCTGAGGCTGCCGTCCTTCGCCAGCCGAAACACGCCGCCGTTCGGCACGTCGCTATAGAGCAGTCCGAGTTCGGAGTGCCACACCGGCCCTTCGACCAGGCCGTAGCCAGTTGCAAGTTGCTTCATCGGATAAATCCTCACCCGACGCCGCGGGTGTGAACCAAGTGCCAGCCGATCTCGGCCAGACGTCGCGCGTTCTTGCCGCGCTCAATGGCGTCGGGGCTGGAGGCGTTGCCGTCCAGACCGCGCTTGTAGACCCCCTGGCTGATCGCCGCGAGCCGGAACAGCGACAGCACCAGATAGAAGTTCCAGCCGGGAATGCCGGAACGCCCAGTGCGCTCGCAATACTTGGCGACGTATTGCTCCTCGGTTGGGATTCCCTCTGCCTCCAAGTCCATATCCGTGATGTCGGCCCGGGTCGGGTCGCCGTAGTGATACGTCAGGCAGTTGTAGGCGAGGTCAGATAGCGGGTTGCCCAGCGTGCCCAACTCCCAATCGATCACCGCCAGCACCTCCGGCCGGTCCGGATGGTAGATCAGGTTCTCCATGCGGAAGTCGCCGTGAACGATGGTGGTCTCGTCGTCTTCTGGCATGTTTTCGTTGAGCCACTCGATCAGATTGTCCATCTCGCGCAGCTCGTCGGTCTTGCTGGCCTCGTACTGGCTGGACCAGCGCTTGACCTGCCGAGCCATATAGCCACCGACGCGGCCATAGCCCTCCAGGCCGACGGCGCGGTAGTCGACATTGTGCAGCTTCGCCATGGTCTCGCCCATGACATCCCAATGGGCGAAGCGCACCTTCGGCGTTACGCCAGGGATCGAGAAATCGCGGATCACCCGCCCCTCCACATGCTCCATGATATAGAACATATGACCGATGACGCTTTCGTCCTCGCACAGCACATAGGTCTTGGCCGCCGGCACATCGGTACCGGCCAGCGCCGAGATCACCCGGTATTCGCGGTCAACCGCATGCGCCGACGGCAGCAGCTTGCCCGGCGGCTTCTTGCGCATGACATAGCGCGTGCCGGCGCCGTCCTGCAGCATGAAGGTCGGGTTCGACATGCCGCCGCGGAACTGGCCGATGGTCAAGGGCCGGGTGAAGCCCTCCACGTGTTCGGCCATGAAGTCTTCCAGCCGATCCTCGGGAAACTTGTGCTGCTCCAGCACCTCGTCGGTTTGCAGGGTAGACGATATTTGACCGGTACCAGCCATGGCCTCAGGCGTCCTCGACAGTTTCTGTAACAGGTTCGCTACAGTCTTCCCCGACTTGGTGCTCACACGCAAGAGCCCACTCGCGGCTGACGTCCGTATCGGGCTCGTCGGGCGCATGATTTGCCGCCAGAGCGCGGACCGCGTCGGGCGGCAACAGTTGCGCCAGAGCCCACACTGCTGTGGCTCTCACAATGGGCGAGGGGTCGCGCAGATGCGGCTCCGCATGAATAGCCAGATCCGGCGCGCCGCTGTTGCCGATGGCGATCAACACATTGCGGATCAGCCGGTCGCGGCCGAGCCGCTTGATGGTGGAGCCGGCGAACATCCGTCGGAACGCCGCGTCGTCGAGCGCCGCCAGTTCGGAGAGGGCAGGGGCGTTCAGTTCTGGGCGTGCCTGCATCTGCACGTCGCGGGCCTTTTCGGCGAATTTGTTCCACGGGCAGACCGCCAGGCAGTCGTCGCAGCCGAAGACACGGTTGCCGATGGCGCGACGGAATTCCCGCGGGATGTGGCCTTGATGCTCGATGGTCAGGTAGGCGATGCAACGCCGGGCATCCAACCGGTATGGCGCGGAGAAGGCGTCGGTCGGGCATATATCGAGGCACTTGCGGCACGAGCCACAATGGTCGGCTTCCGGTGGGTCGGGGGTCAGGTCGAGAGTCGTCAACACCTCCCCCAGAAACAGCCAGGAGCCATGCTCGCGGCTGACCAGGTTCGAGTGCTTGCCCTGCCAACCGACGCCGGCCCGCTGTGCCAACGGTTTCTCCATCAGCGGCGCGGTATCGCAGAACAATTTGACGTCGCAGGCATAGGTTTCCGCCATCCAGCGGGCCAGTTGGCGCAGCTTCTTCTTCACCACATCGTGGTAGTCGCGGCCCGTCTGTGCGTAGGCGCTGATCGCGGCATTGCGGGGCCGGTCGAGGACCTCGAACGGGTCCACCTCCGGGCCATAGTTCAGGCCCAGGACTACCGCCGAGCGCGCCTCCGGCCACATCCGGCGCGGGTCGGCGCGGCGGTGCGCGGTGGTGGCCATCCAGCCCATATCGCCGTGTCTACCGGCGCTGAGGTATTCAGCTAACTTGGCCCGAGTCGACCCCTCGCTACGCGCGGGCGCGAAGCCGACCGCGTCGAAGCCGAGCGCTATAGCCTGGGCGCGAATGGCCTCGGTTGGGGATGTCGGCGGCCGACTATTCAAACCGGTTCCTAAGGACCTGGGGATAAAAATACGATTGCGCACATCCACCATAATACCATCGTGAGAAATGCCAGCATGGTGAGTGACGCCAGGATTTTCAGGGTTATTGCATGGTCAACCGACTTATAGTCGGCCATTTCGCACATTCGGACAACCAACGTCTCGTCGATACACATCTGTTGGCTTAGCCATTCGCGCCAGGCGCCCAGGTAGCGTTGATTCATGGTTAGCACCACTCGTTGCTTGCGCATTTTGCGTGGCAAGGACCTGGAACTGGTCAGCCGGGAGGTCGGCACGACTGCCGCTGATCTCAGCCGTTGGCGGGACAGCTTTCTGGAGGCGGGCGCCGCGTCCCTGAAAACTCGCCCTGACGACGACAGAGAATGGGAATTGAAGGCCATGCGGGAAAAGATCGGCGAGATGACACCCTCTCGACGAATGCTTGCATTCGCCTGCCGGGCAATGGGACCAACGAACTGCTGGAAGCAAAGATCGAGCGCCTGGAGAGAGGTGGTCCTGGTCGTTTGGACAGGTTGGCAGCTTTTCTAAGGTGTATTCC
>CAXBDI010000033.1:0-34636 GCA_963974445.1 uncultured Alphaproteobacteria bacterium | reverse complement strand
CTGGCCGACTTTTACGCCGCCACAGTGGCAGGTTTTTACTCCGCCGTTGACAGCCGCCATTTCACCGATCTGCTCGATCGTCACGAGTTGGAAAAGCGGTGCTTTCAGGGCTGCCTGCTCCATCAGCTTGTCGAAATCCGTCAGCCCCGATGCGGCACGGGTTCGAACCGGACCCGGCGACAGGGCATTGACCCGAATTTTTTGGCTGCCGAGTTCGGCCGCGAGGTATTTGACGCTGGCTTCCAGCGCAGCTTTCACGGGGCCCATGATGTTATAATTCTTCACGACCCTTTCGGCGCCATAGTAGCTCATGGTCAAAATGGAGCCGCCATCTGTCCTCAGCGGCTCGGCTGATTTCCCCAACCGCATCAGGGAATGACAGGAGACATCCATCGCCGTCGCGAAACCGCCGCTGGAGCTGTCTACAACGCGGCCATGCAGGTCTGATTTCGGTGCAAAGGCGATGGAGTGCAGGATGAAGTCGAGTCTGCCCCATCTGCTGGAAATGGCGTCGAACAGCGCCTGCTGTTGCGCAGGGTCGGTAACATCGAGCGGCATGCACAGCACGGCATCAAGCTGCTCGGCCAACGGCTGCACATATGCCGCTGCACATATGCCTTTGCCTTGTCATTCAGATAGGTGACGGCCAGTTCCGCACCGTGATCCCGGAACGTTCTGGCGCAGCCCCAAGCGATGGATTCGCTATTGGCGATACCGACAACCAATCCATTCTTGCCTTTTAACGTGTCGCTCATCAATCGATCCGAACCCTTGTTCCCGTAATCGGCGCGAATATGTCGGCAGGTGGGTTACGGCTCCGCCTGCCGCAAGACCAGCCGAAGCTGCTTCTCCACCTCGATGATGGCAAAGAACATCGCGCCCACGGCGACAATCAACACCCCGTCGAAGAGCGGCACTGCCTGCGTGCCGAACACCTTCTGTAGCGGTGGCAGATAGGTGACGGCGAATTGTGCGGCGGTCACGGCAATGACCGTAGTCCACACGACTCGCGTGCCGCGGATGGCCTTCCAGGTGAGCGAGGTGCTGTAGATGTTGCGGATAAAAAACAGGTGGAAGATCTCCAGCACCACCAGCATGTTCACGGCCATGGTCCGGGCCAGGTCCGTTGCGTAGCCCTTGTCGATTGCGTAGGCGTAAATGCCGAACACGGCAAAGACAAACAGGGCTGACACGAATATGACCCGCCAGATCAACTCGCCGGTGAGGATCGGTGCGTTTCTAGGCCGCGGCGGCCGTCGCATGGTGCCCTCTTCCGTCGGCTCGAAGGCGAGGGCGAGGCCGAGCGTGATGGCGGTGATGAGATTGACCCAAAGGATCTGGACGGCCGTCACCGGCAGAGCCATGCCGAGAAACAACGCTACCACAATTGTCAGGGCTTCGCCGGCGTTGGTCGGCAGGGTCCAACTGATAACCTTCTTGATGTTATCGTAAACGGTGCGCCCCTCGCGCACCGCCGCGGCGATCGAGGCGAAGTTGTCATCGGCCAGCACCAGTTCGGCGGCTTCCTTGGCGGCCTCGCTGCCTTTCTGGCCCATGGCGATGCCGGCGTCGGCGCGCTTCAGCGCCGGCGCGTCGTTCACCCCGTCACCGGTCATAGCGACGGTGAGGCCGTGAGACTGCAGCGCCATGACCAAGCGCAGCTTGTGCTCGGGGCTGGTGCGGGCAAAGATGTCGGTATCGACCACGACGGCGGCGAGTTGTGCGTCGTCCATGCCCTCCAGATCGGCGCCGGTCAGGACCCTGTCGGTATTCTTGAGGCCGATCTGACGTCCGATCGCGCGGGCGGTGCCGGCATGGTCGCCGGTAATCATCTTCACCCTGATACCGGCCTCGTGGCATTCGGCGACGGCGGTTATGGCCTCAGGCCGCGGCGGATCGATGAGCCCCACCAGGCCGATCAGCGTCATCTGGCCGTCCAGGTCGGAGCTGTTCAGGACCACATGCTCCTGCGGCACCGTTCTTGTCGCCAGCGCCAGGACACGCTGGCCCTGCGCGGCGATAGCCTCGACCTGCGCATGCCAGTAGTCCGCATCGAGCGGTTGCCTGCCGCCATCCGGCCCACGCTGGTCGGCGCACATCTGGATGGTGCGCTCGGGTGCTCCCTTGACGTTAATGCAGGCATGGCCTTCGTGGTCGTGGTGCAAGACGGCCATGTAGCGGTGACTGGCATCGAACGGGATGCTGTCGGTGCGTGTCCATCCGGCGAAGGCTTGCGTGCCGGTGCGCATGATCTTGCCGGCTAGTGCCTGTAGCGCCCCCTCCATGGGGTCGCCTTCGACCCGCCAGCCAACCTCGTGGGCGTGCAGCGTCGCATCGTTGCAGAGGGCGGATGCGCGCGCGATCTCTTGAAGAGTGGCGTCGCCTTTCGCATCGTGCTCCGCCTCGCCAATCCGGATTGCGCCTTCGGGCGCATAGCCGTTACCGTCCACCGCATAGCTTTGGCTGCTGGACGCGACCGTGGCCACCATCATCTCGTTGCGCGTCAGCGTGCCGGTTTTATCGCTGCAGATGACCGACACGGAGCCGAGCGTTTCGATGGCGGGCAGCCGGCGGACGATGGCGTTGCGCCGCGCCATAGCCTGTACGCCGATCGCCAGTGTGACAGTTAATACGGCGGGAAGACCTTCGGGAATGGCCGCCACCGAAAGCCCAACTACGGCCAAAAACAGCTCGGAGAAAGATGCTTGACCCACGAAATAGCCGTAGGCGAGCAGTGCCGCCGCAATCAGCAGGATGAAGATGGTTAGCCAGCGGGCGAAACGATCCATCTGACGGACCAGCGGTGTCGTCAGCGTTTCGACCCTTGATAGCAAGCCGCTGATCCGGCCAATTTCCGTTGCGCCGCCCGTGGCGATGACCACGCCTCTGCCGGTGCCGCCGGCCACCAGCGTGCCGCTGTAGGCCATGCAGGCGCGGTCACCCAGCGGTGCGCTTGCCGCTACGGACTTGATCGTCTTATCCGCTGGAACGGATTCGCCCGTAAGAATAGCCTCTTCGATGCGAAGGCCGTTGGCTTCCAGCAGGCGCAGGTCGGCCGGAACCCTCTCGCCGGCTTCCAACAGCACGATATCCCCCGGTACGACGTCGGCGCTGTCGATGCTGACACGACTGCCGTTGCGCACGACGGAGGTATGCGGGGCGAGCATTTGCCGAATGGCGGCCATCGCCTGCTCGGCACGGCCTTCCTGAATAAAGCCGATGACCGCGTTGGCGATGACGACGGCGAGGATGACGCCGGTATCGATAAATTGCCCGAGGCTCGCGGTGATGATCGCGGAGCCGATCAGGACGTAAATCAGCACATTGTGGAAATGCGCCAGGAAGCGAAGGATAGGGTTACGTTCTGGCGGAGCCGGCAGGCGGTTCGGGCCATGCTTTGCGAGGCGTTCCGCCGCTTCGTCGTCGCTTAACCCTGTCGCATGCGCTGCCAGCGCTGCCAGCGCCTCGCCTGCCGGGCGGCTATGCCATGCGGTCGCTTGTTCGGTGGCTGTTGTATTCATATCTTCGCGGTGCCCTTACCTGAGAACCTATTTGTACGCGACGCCCTTCGGCAGCCCTTCGCCCGGCGCAGTGCGTTGAAAAGGTTCGGTATCGGCCAGGCGATCCGACAGTGCCGCCAGGTTGTGGCAGTTCATGCGGGCGAAGAAGTTGGGCCGCTTCTCGCAACCGAACTGCCAGAATACGGCGCACGAGAGGTCGGCCTGGCTCATCCGGTCACCGGCGAACCACCGGCCGCTCAGTTGCCGGTCCAGCCATTGAAAGCCGTCGATGACCTGCCGCTCGCACATCTCCACCCAAGGGCGATAGACCAGTTCCTTGGGCCGTAAATGATGCTCATACAGCGCGGAGACCAGCTTGTCGGTCGCACCGGCGGCGATGGAAACTGTGTTCAGCACCTGCCGCCGGGCAGCACCGGAGCGCGGCGTCAACGCTTTGCCCGGGCCGGCGAAGCTGTCCAGATAGTCGATGATTGATGCGCTCTCGACCAGGGTTTCGCCACTATCGAGCACCAGCACCGGCACGCGGCCCAGGGGGTTGTACCTACGGACCTCGGCCTTTTCGGCGCCGAACGGGATCAGGTCCTGCCGCTCGTAGGCGAGCCCGTAGATCTGCATTGTCACCGCGCCCCGCCGCACGTAGGGAGAGTTGAAACGTCCGATCAGTTGCATGGCGGGATCCTGCCGTTCGGTGGAGCCGGGCGCTTTTGCTCCGTAAGCACGGCCCGCCACCACGCGTCGATCATCGGGCGTTTCTTTTTATCGCGCGCCGTGCGGTGGCACGCAATAGGCGCGTGGCGATCTCGCCGTGGTTGGCGACCAGCAATTTCCCTTGGATCATGGCTGGAGGCAGTCCTGGATGCAAGTCAAGGTCAGGCCGAAAGGCTACCGCATGCGTCGGGCGAGGGCCAGCGGCGTGCTAAATATCGGCAGGAAAGCGGGGCGCGGCTAGCGCGGCGCATACGAAAACTTGTGCCATTGCAGTCGCAGCACTTCCCTACCCGGTGCCAATCGACATACCATGCCGGTTCACGCGACGGCCGCAGAGCCGCTGCCGCAGCCCCACGCTGGAGGAGACTACCATGAACACGACGATGCGCGCCGCAGCCGACCCGGCGTCCTATGCCAAAATCGAAGTCCGCCCGCTGACGCTGCACATCGGTGCGGAGATCGGCGGCGTGGATTTCAAGCAGCCGATCCCATCCGAGACGCTGCAGGAAATCCGCCGGGCGTTGGTCGATTGGAAGGTGGTCTTCTTCCGCGACCAGAACCTGGACCATGCCCAGCATGTCGCCATGGCCCGGCAGTTCGGCGAATGCACCATCGGCCATGCGGTGTTCGGCCATGTCGACGACTATCCGGAGGTCTATTCCGTCGCCAAGATACGCACCGCCAACTCGAACCGCGAGTTGAAGAAGGTGACGCCCTGGTCCGGCTGGCACACCGATATCACCGCCGCGATCAACCCGCCGCTGGCATCGATCCTGCGCGGCGTGACGATCCCGCCCTATGGCGGCGACACGCTCTGGACCAATCTGGCCGCCGCCTATGCCGGCCTCTCGGAGCCGATGCGCGGCTTCGTCGATACGCTGCGCGGCATTCACCGGTTCGCGGGAAATTCCGGCAAATCGGAGTACGACGGCAGCGTCAAACGCCGTGTCCTGGTCAGCGAGCATCCGCTGGTGACCGTGCACCCGGAAAGCGGCGACCGCCAGTTGTTCGTCAGCCCGTCTTTCCTGAAGTCCATCGTCGGACTCGCCCCGCGCGAGAGCGAGCAATTGCTGCAATTGCTGTGGGAGCATGTGGTGCGGCCGGAATACACCGTGCGCTTCAAGTGGAATGCCGGCGATATCGCCTTCTGGGACAACCGCTCGACCTCGCACCTGGCGCCGACGGATATCTTCGAATCCGACTACGACCGCCAGCTTTACCGCATCACGCTGGTAGGGGAGGTGCCTGTGGGCGTCGATGGCCGCCCCTCGACGCCGATCGAAGGCGACCCGATCCTCTCCGTGCAAGAGGAACTGGCCCACCGCGCCGCGTGAGGCTAACCGACAAAAGAGCGATGAGGAGCGAGAGTATGAAAGCCATTGAGAATGCGAAGGGCGGCTATATTTACCTGCCCGCCGGCTACCCGTTTTCGTCCGGCGCGGCGGCGATGCCCGGTTACGAGGTCGTCAACGCCGTCTTCCGCCGGCCGGTGCCCTGGCGCAAGGGCTTCGACGCTATCGAGCAGCAGTTGGCCGCAGCGAACCGGCCGAAACAGGCGCTTTGCGGCGTGGAATTGCGCTGCCCGGTGCCAATGAGCCCCGATGGCTTCCACGAGTTCAACACCGGCTACCGCGCGATCCTGGAAGCCTGGGATATCATCCAAGGCGACGTCAATCCGGTCGGCCGCACCAACGTCTCGCCCGTGCTGACCCCGCCGAGCGAAACGCTGATGTACGGCTTCAGCTACACCATTGAAAATGCGGACGCACCGCCGACATTCTGCGGCGCCGGCGGTGGCGAGACCCAGGGTGACGGCGTCGTCCGCGAGGGCGATATATCGCCGGAGGGGATGCGCGCCAAGGCAGCCAGAGTCATGGAGATCATGGAAGCGCGGCTCGCCGGCTTGGGCATGAAGTGGCCGGACGTCACGACCGTGAACGTCTACACCGCCAGCACGAATGCCGAGTGGCTGGCGCCGCAACTGCTATCGCGCATGGGCCCGGACGCGGTGCACGGTGTGCACTGGTACCTGTCGCGCCCGCCGGTGATCGGCCTCGATTTCGAGATGGACTTGCGCGGCAACCGAACTAAGCTCTGGCTCTGACACTACTTCGGCACTTCGGGTTGGCGGTTTCTGCGAGGCGCATTTCGCAATGAGAGCATCGCAGGCGGCGGACAGACCCACCGCCCACTTGAGGCCGCATGCTCTTGCGATCGCCAGGGCCGATCAGCCCCGCGATATAGGCTGGCCCCTCCAAAAAGCCAGCCTCCGATGAATCATCGAAAACGCATCTTGGCAAGCGCAAAAATCCTCTCGCTTGTCACCCTCATGGGCTGCAACGATCTGCGCGATCCGCCGACGGGGCAGGGACTTCATGATCTGCTGGAAAAGGCATAGGCTGATGGCCCTTCTGGCCTAATCGGGGTGAACGCCGTGGACTATCGGTAGGTTAAACCGCTCTGCTGCTGGAATAAGATGCTCTAAATCCACAGGTTAAAAGCATCTTGCCCCAACCCCTTCGGTCGGACGACCAAAATGGTCGCTATCGGACCCCTTCTCTATGCGGCAGGCTCGCCGGTTTGGTCCAGCGGCGGGCGGCGGCGAGGCAGGCGGCAGGCGATGACGACTGGGCCGTGCTCCCGTTCGGTCACCGTCATGCGGCCGCCATGCAACTCCGCCAGCCTTTGCACCAGCGTCAGGCCAAGCTCGTTCTGGATGACACGGTGGTCGAAATGGCCGGCGGAGTTATAGAGCCTGGCCGCGATCTCTATCGTCCGGTCATCGAAACTGCACGAGAGATCGATCTTTTCACCGTTGCGGTTGTGGCGGGCGGCACTGGAGAGCAGATTGAACACCAGTTGCCGCAGCCGGCGCTCGTCCGCCTGCATGGTCGGCGTCCCGGCAGAAACCCGGACGTCGAACGTCAGCCCCTGCGTCTCGATTTGCGGGCGGACGACCGCGGCGACGGAATTGACAATGGGGGCCAATGCAATCTCCGTCGTGCCGAAGTCCCACTGTCCGGCTTCGCCTAAAGAGACGTCGAGGATGCTGTCGATCAGGGCTGCGAGCGTATCGGAGGCGTGCATCACCCCGTCGAGATAGTCGTGTTGGACCGCATTCAACGGGCCGCTCAACTGCGATTGCAGCAATTCGGCGAACCCGGAGATCGTGGTGAGCGGCGTCCGCAACTCATAGGAGGCGTTGGCCAGAAAGTCAGTCTTGAGCCGGTTCGCCTCCTCCAGCGCGGCGTTACGTTCCAGCAGGACGCGCTCGACATTGTAGGTATCGGTGATGTCGCGGGCACTCATCAGGACCGTGCCGTCGGACAGCGGCGCGAAGGCGATGTCGAGCGCCCGGCCGTCGGTCAGGAACAACCGGTGCCGGATCGGCTGCTGACCCGTCACCGCATACGCCGCACTGTCGCGGAATGTGCGCCAGGCGTCGGCGTCCGCGATCATCGGGGCCAGGCGGTCCAGCAGGTCGCCCACGTGCACGCCGGTGTCGAGTTGCCCCTCGGCAAACCCCAATAGCCGCAGCAATGCCGGATTGAACACTGCGACGCGGCCATCGGTTCCGAATGCGGCGACACCGTCCGCCAGCTGATCCAGAACGCCGCGCTGCACCGCGATCAGGCTATTATAGCTGGTTTCGAGCGCCAGCCGATCGGTCACATCCTCCAAGACGAACAGCAAGCCGCCCAATGGATGAGGCGCCGTCACCTCCCGAAAGCACCGGGAGTCCGGCAGATGAACGAGTTGCTCCTCCGGCTCCAGCAGGGTTTGAAAGCGCCGCTCCATCCGGCGGCGGAACTCGGCGAAATCGGTGACCTCCGGCAAGCGCCGTTTCTGGCGCAACACTTCCAGGATTTCGGTCAACAGCGGGTTGCCGTTCAGCCAGTCGTAATCCAGACCCCAAAGCTCGGCATAGGCACGGTTGACGAAGCGCAGGCGACGACTCCCATCGAACACGGCGACGCCGGCCCGCAATTGCTCCAGCACCTCCTGATGCGCCTCCATATGGGTCATCAGGTCGGATTGTAGCGCGTCTATGGCGGACATGTCCTGGGCCCGGCCGGCGATCCAGCCGGTATCGAGCAGTGTTTCGGAGAATTGGAACAGCCGGCGGGTTCCGCCGACGACAACGGTCGCGCTTTCGGTCTGCTCGACGCCGGTGCGCTGCGTGCGGCGGGCGAGTGAGCGTCCGTCCGGGTCGAGACTGCCATGGCCCAGCTCGCTTTGGCGAACAACGGCGGCAATCCGGCTGGGCGCGCCGACCGCGCTGGCATAAGCTTCATTCGCATAAATGATCTGGAAATCCGGCGCGCGGAGCCAGGAAGGATGCGGCACCTGGTCCATCAAAGCCTGAAAGCGCAGCCTCTCCAGCCTTGCGGCAGCATCGTCTTGCGGTGGGTTGCGACGCCCGTTGCCGGCATCCGCCGGCGTTTCGCAGCGACCGTTCCGCCGCCGGCGGCGCAACCACCAAGTGGCCGCCCCGCCGAATACGGCGATAGCGACGGTCCACGTCAAAGCACCGGTCGCCCATTCGCCGAGAAGCGGATTCACTGGCAGTCACTCTCATGCAAAACAACCGTAACGCGCAAGAGCTAACCGAGGATAGCGCCGCTGACAACATTCGTTTGCACGGACACCACCCGAGAGCGGCAACTGCTTCTCTCGGGCGATGGCCGCACAGTGCTATGATTTAGTAGCGATAAGGCTCCGGCTTGAAGGGGCCGTGTGCGTCGATGCCAAGATAGGCGGCCTGATCGGCAGACAAGGTCGTCAGCTTGACGCCCAGTTTCCCCAGGTGCAATGCCGCAACTTTCTCATCCAGATGCTTCGGCAGGACGTAGACCTTGTTCTCGTATTGGCCGTTGTTGTTCCAAAGCTCGATCTGCGCCAACACCTGGTTGGTGAAGCTGGCGGACATCACAAAGCTAGGATGACCGGTGGCGCAACCCAGATTGACCAGGCGGCCTTCCGCCAGAAGGATGATGCGCTTGCCGTCGGGAAACTCGATCTCGTCGACCTGCGGCTTGACGTTGTGCCACTTATAATTGCGCAAAGCCGCCACCTGAATCTCGGTGTCGAAGTGGCCGATATTGCAGACGATGGCCCGGTCTTTCATCGCCCGCATGTGATCGGCGGTGATGATGTCCTTGTTGCCCGTCGCGGTGACGAAGATATCGGCGTGGGAGACGACATCTTCCACCGTCTTGACCTCGTAACCGGCCATCGCCGCCTGCAAGGCGCAGATCGGGTCGATTTCGGTAACGACGACCCGCGCGCCCTGGCTGCGCAGGCTCTCGGCCGAGCCCTTGCCGACGTCGCCATAGCCGCATACGACCGCGACCTTGCCGGCTAGCATGACGTCCGTCGCGCGCTTGATACCATCCACCAGGCTCTCGCGAACGCCGTAGAGGTTGTCGAACTTCGACTTGGTCACCGAGTCGTTGACGTTGATGGCCGGCGCGGCCAGCTTGCCGGCCTTGGCCATTTCGTACAGGCGATGCACCCCGGTCGTTGTCTCCTCGGAGATACCCTTAACGTTCTTTAACAGGTCCGGGTATTGCTCGTGCATGACGTGCATGATCAGCGTGAGGTCGCCGCCATCGTCGAGGATCATGTTCGGGGTCCAGCCATTCGGCCCCTTGATGGTCTGCTCGATGCACCATTCGTACTCTTCGTCCGTCTCGCCCTTCCAGGCAAACACCGGCACGCCGGTCGCGGCAATCGCGGCGGCGGCCTGATCCTGGGTCGAGAAGATATTGCAGGACGACCAGCGCACCTCGGCGCCAAGCGCGGTCAACGTTTCAATGAGCACAGCGGTCTGAATCGTCATGTGCAGGCAGCCAGCGATGCGGGCGCCTTTCAGCGGCTTCGACTTGCCGAACTCGGTGCGCAGCGCCATCAGGCCCGGCATTTCGGTTTCCGCAATCGCGATCTCTTTACGGCCCCAATCGGCCAGAGAACTGTCTTTAATTTTGAAATCAGCCATAGCGGTGGGCCTCCTCAGGATGGACCGGCATAGAAAAGCGGCCTGAGAGCACTCAGGCCGTATAAGGAAGCCTTTATATAGATCGCGACCTCGCGCCAATCCAGCCGGCGCAAGGTCGCGGGGGGAGGGTTAGATCAACCGGAGGAAATGTTTGTAATCATCAGTTCCGGCAGATAGAGCACAATCCCCGGGAAGGCGATCAGAATGCCGACGGTGATGAAGTCAGCGACCACGAATGGCCAGATCCCCTTGAACACCTCTTCCAATGGTATATCCGGTCTGACCCCGTTGACGACAAAGCAGTTAAGCCCAATGGGCGGCGTTACCAATCCAATCTCCACCATCTTCACGACGATGATGCCGAACCAGATTGGGTCGTAGCCCAGCGCCATGATCGCCGGATGCACCACGGGCAAGGTCAGCAGCAGCATGCCGATCCCATCCATGAACATGCCGAGGACGATATAGACCAGCAGGATCAGCAGCAGGATGGCCAGGCGCGGCATATCCAGGTGCACGATCCAATCGGCGAATGCCGTGGTCAGGCCAGTATATCCCAGGAACCGCACATAGATCAGCACGCCCCAGATGATCGTGAAGATCATCACCGTCAGCTTGCCAGTCTCCATCATGGCGTCGGCGAAGTCTTTGACCGTCATGCCTTCGCCGAAGATGGTACGCCGTCCGATGGCCATGACAAAGATCAGGGCGGCACCGACAGCGCCGGTCTCCGTCGGGGTCATCCAGCCGGTGTAGATACCGCCCAGGATGATCCAAATGACCACGACGATCGGCAACAGCCCGGGGATCGAGTTAAATCGCTCTCCCCAACCCAGGCCGCGCACCGGCATACCCAGGCTCGGGTTCAACTTGCAGCGGAAAATGATGATCGCGGCATAGACAACGGCCGAGGCCGCACCGGGTATGAAGCCCGCCAGCAACAGTGCGCCGACGCTCTCCTCCACGATAATGGCGTAAATCACCAGGATCGCGCTCGGCGGGATGAGCGACGCTAAGGTGCCGCCGGCCGCGACGACACCGGCGGCCAACCGCCGGTCGTAATCATATTTCAGCATCTCCGGGATGGCCACCCGGCTGAACACCGCCGCAGTCGCGGTAGAGGCGCCGGAAACGGCGGCAAAGCCGGCGGTGGCGAACACCGTCGCAACCGCCAAGCCGCCGGGCAACCAGCCGAACCACGCGCGGGCGCAACGGAACGCGCCTTGGGTCAGGCCGGCATAGAATGCCAGATAGCCGATCAGAATAAACATCGGCAACACGCTGAGCGTATAGTGGGTAACCGACGAATGCGCCGTCAGGCCGGCCATGCCGCCGCCGGCGCTCCAGCCGCGCAGTACGATCAGCCCGACTACGCCGACGAAACCAGCCGCGAATGCGACGCGCACGCCAAGAAACACCAGCGTTATGATGCCGATGATTGAGATGATACCTAAGGAAAACGGATCCATCAGCCGGGCCCTGCCTATCGATTCTTGTCGTTATTGGACTTACCGATTTCCTGGGCTTCATGCCCCAGGCCATGCTCGATCTCTTCGCGCGCGATTTGGGCGGCGTCTTTCATGATCGGCACGGCGACCGGCTGAAGCGAGGGATTAAGCGCCAACCGCGCATAACCCCAGATGTTCAGCGCCAGCCGGATCGCCAGCAGGGTCATGGCGACCGGCACCAACAGCTTCGATGGCCAGGTCAGCAACTGGATATCGATGGTGCTGTCGCCGATGTAGAAGGCCCGCTGGAAGTGCAAGAAGCTTTGATAGGCGATGATCACGATATAGACGAAGGCAACGCACACCGCAAAGAATTCGAACCACCACATGGTGGCGCCACGCAACCGACCGATCAGCATCTCCATGCGGACATGCCCCCCCAGACGCTGGCAGTAGGCGGCGCTGAGGAAGGCGAAAGTGCCCATCCAGACCTCAACCCAGTCGATGGCGCCCGGGATTGGCGAATTGAACAGTTTGCGCCCCAACACCTCCGCGGTCAGAAAGAACATCATGATGAAGATGAAAATCGCGGCTATGAAAGTAAAGCCGTTCTCGATGTAGGCAACGCCTCGATCGATAGACCCTAATACACCGCCGCCGGCGGACGGTTTCTGACTAGAGCTTGCACCCGCCATGGCGCGAGGTCCTCTTCTTCAAAATATTTTGGATATTGGTCTGCCTGCGTTGGCAAGGCATACTGTGGCCGAAGGCAAATCTCCGGCCACAGTATATGTCAGCGGCTATTTGTACTCGGCCGCTTTTTGCAAGATCGAGTCCAGCACTCCCCGGCTGTCGAACCTGTCGGCATACTGCGCAACCCATTCATCCCAAACCGGCTTGGCCGCGAGCTTTTCAAACTCCGCGTTTTGCTCTGGCGTGTAGGTGATGACCTCCATCCGCTCCTTGTAGATCGGGATCCACTTGGCGTCGGCTTCCGCATACGCCTCTTTAAGCACGTCATAGGCGCGCGGCACAGCGTCCTGCATCATCTGCTGGTATTCTGCCGGCAAAGCCGCGTACGCATCCTTGTTCATGACGATCGGGCAGTGGACGGTGCCGGGCTGCAATCCCTCGGTGAACCATTTGCCGATCTCGTGCAGGCGGTAAGCGCCGAAGGTGTAGGAGTACGGGAAGCTGGCCGCCTGTACGACGCCGCGCTCCAGCGAGGTATAGACCTCTGGCGCTGGCACGGTGGTTGGCACGGAGCCGAGCTTGCGCATAGCCTCACCGATACCGCCGAGCGCCCGCACCCGCATGCCCTTCCAGTCCGCAAGCTCTCGCGGCGCCTTGCCGACGCCCATGAACTCGTACTGCGGCAACACGCCGGCGAATAGCGGCATGGCGTTCCATTTCGCCAATTCCGCAAGCCACAGCGGGTGCTTTTGGAAGTTATCCTGAACGCCCACCAGGGCATCCCAGGTCTTCAGCGGCAGAAAAGGCAGGTCGAGCGCGGTGCCGACCGGGTTCTTGCCCGGATGGTAGCTGGTGCAAAAGTTCGCCATTTCGAACGCACCGAGGCTGATCCCGTCCAGGTTCTCCCGCGACGGCGAAATCGTCTCGCCATAATGGATTTTGATGGTGAAATTGCCGCCGGATTTCTCCTCGACATAAGCCGCAACCGACTCGAAGCCTTTGGTAAAGGCGCGCGGGTTGCCCCAGGTGGAGTGGTTCCACTCGACCTTTTCGGCAGCGATAGCGGAGCCGCCGATCAGGCCGGCGAGTCCAGCGACGATGATAGAACGCATCATGTTATTAAGATCTCCCAGAGAGCGTTGTGTTGTTCTTAGATTGTGGCGGGTGCACAGGCCTGACCTCGACCTTGTTTTGTTAGCAACCGCGCCTTCACCATACGAGCGAATACACCATTCAATCAAGCCGGCAATCAAATTCGCACAATCGCCGGGGAATAGAGGTGCACACGATCACGGGGTGACGGAGATCGGTCGACGCTTGACAAAACGGCTCTGACAGGCGACGCCTCCGCCGCTATGGCCCCACCGATCATCACCTTTCGCGACGTCTCCATCGGCTTCGGCAGCGAACTGCTGTTCGACGGCCTGAATTTCAGCATCGCGCCCGGAGACCGTATCTGCCTGATCGGGCGCAACGGCTGCGGCAAGTCCACGTTGATGAAGCTGATCATGGGAGAGTTGGAGCCGGACCTGGGCGAGCGCTTTTTCCTGCCCGGCACACGCATCACCTGGCTGCCGCAAGAACCGCAATTGCGCGCCGGCATTACCGTTCGTCAGCATATCGAAGAAGCCGGCCCCGACGACGACCGGCCGGAAGCCTACGAGGTCGACGCGGCGCTCGACCGGATGGCGCTGGATGGCGAGCGGGCGATGGATACGCTCTCAGGCGGCGAAGTGCGCCGGGCCTCGCTCGCCCGCTCCCTGGTGCGCCCGCCGGACGTGCTGCTGCTGGACGAGCCGACCAACCATCTGGACCTGCCGACCATCGAATGGCTGGAGAAGTTCATTCAGGATTTCCGCGGCGCGACCGTCATCGTCAGCCACGACCGCGCCTTTCTGAACCGCGTGACCAAGCGCATCTGGTGGCTCGACCGCGGCCGCATGCGCCAGACCGAGCGGCCGTTCAGCGAATACGAGAAATGGCAGGAAGAAGTCCTCAACGAGGAGGCGCGCGAACTCGACCGGATGAACACGGTTATCGCCCAGGAGTTGCGCTACCTGCAACGCGGCGTCACCGGCCGGCGCACCCGCAACCAGATGCGCCTGCGCCGCCTCGCCGACATGCGCGACGCGCGCTCCGCCCTGCTCGGCCAGCGGCGCGGCAAGGTGCAGTTGGTGATCGACGAAGGCGAGGTGCGCAGCCGCATGGTGATCGAGGCGAAGGACATCTCCAAATCCGTCACCCTGCCGAACGGCAAAGAGCGCCCCATCGTCACCAATTTCACCACCCGCATCCTGCGCGGCGAGCGCATCGGCGTGCTGGGCCCGAACGGCGCCGGCAAGACGACGCTGCTGCGCATGTTGACCGGCCAACTGAAGCCGGACGAGGGCCGGGTGCGGGTCGCAAAAAGCGTCCAGGCGGCCTATTTCGACCAACACCGCGCCCAACTCGACCTGAGCAAAACCCTATGGGAGACGCTCTGCCCCGATGGCGGCGACACCGTGTTCGTGCGCGGCGCACCGCGGCATGTGGTGGGGTATCTGAAGGACTTCCTGTTTCCGTTCGATCAGGTGCGCGCGCCCGTTGCCACCCTATCCGGCGGCGAGCGCAACCGGCTGCTGCTCGCCAAAATCATGGCGCAATCCAGCGACCTGCTGGTGATGGACGAGCCAACCAACGACCTGGACATGGACACGCTCGACCTGCTGGAGGACGCGCTCGGCGAGTACGAGGGCACGCTGCTGCTGGTCAGCCACGACCGCGAGTTCCTGGACCGGACGGTGGCCAGCGTCATAGCGTTGGAGGGCGACGGCACGGCCAAGGAATATGTCGGCGGCTATTATGACTATGTCCGCCAGCGCGGGCCGCAGACGAAAGGCGGCGCGGGTTTTGCCGGCGGACCGGCGATGGTGGCGGCCAAACCGACGCCGCCGAAGCCTTTACCGCCAAAACCGCCGACCCGCATTGAGCGGGACAGATTGCGGCTGTCCTACAACGAGCAGCGCGAACTGGACGAACTGCCCGACCGGATCGCCAAGCTGGAGGCTTATATCGAGAAGGCCAACGCCTTCCTGGCCGACCCGGATATCTACGCCCGCGACCCGGCGAGGTTCGACAAGGCCGTCGACCGGCTGGCGGAGGCGAAGGCGGCCGTGACCACGGCCGAGGAGCGCTGGCTGGCGTTGGAGACCAAGCGGGAGGAGATTGAGGCGCAGGCCTCATGACCGGCGCGGCGATCGAGTGGCGGGCCTCGCCGAACCACGGACCCCGGCGCGGCGGTGCACCCATCGACATGCTCGTCCTCCACTACACCAACATGACCAGCGCCGAGGCGGCATTGCGGCGGCTATGCGACCCCGCGGTCGAGGCCAGCGCCCACTACCTGGTCGGTGAAGACGGGCGCGTGCAGCAGTTGGTGGCGGAGCACCGCCGCGCCTGGCACGCGGGCGTTGCCTGCTGGCGTGGCGAGCCGGACGTCAACAGCCGTTCCATCGGCATCGAACTGGCGCATCCGGGCCATATCTGGGGCTATCGGCCTTTTGCAGCGGCGCAACTGGATGCCGCCCTGGCGCTTTGCCTGGGCATCATCGCCCGCCATGGCATCCCCGCGCGCAATATCGTGGGACACAGCGACATTGCGCCGGATCGCAAGGAAGATCCGGGCGAGTTGTTCCCATGGCAGAAATTCGCCGCCGCCGGCGTCGGGCTATGTCCGCGGCCTTGCACACCCTTGTCGGCACCACGGTTGACCGCAGTACAGGAGGCTCTAGCCGCCTTCGGCTATGACGTCGAAGCTACCGGCAGCCACGACCTGGCGACCCGTTCCGCCGTGCTCGCCTTCCAGCGCCACTTCCGCCCGGAGCGGCTGGACGGCGTGTTCGATGGCGAGTGCGCAGCGCTGCTGGCCGACCTGCTGGATCAATGCGGTTGCGCCCTGCCCGAAGCCTACCTAGCTTAGGCGCCAGGTCAGGCGGCCGGGCGGCCGCTCCAGGTTTTCGGACCTGGGGAGGAAAGTCCGGGCTCCACGGAGACACGGTGCCGGCTAACGGCCGGCGAGGGCGACCTCAGGGACAGTGCCACAGAAAGCAAACCGCCCGGGTTCGTATCCGGGTAAGGGTGAAAGGGTGGCGGTAAGAGCCCACCGCGAGGCTGGCAACAGCCTCGGCACGGCAAACCCCACCGGGAGCAAGACCAGATAGAGACGACCGCATCCTGACCCTAGGGACAGGACGCAAGCCCCGTCTTCGGGCCGTCGTCTGGGTAGGTCGCACCGAGGCAGTTGGGTAACCACTGCCCCAGATGAATGGCCGCCTCCCCGCGATTCCCCGTTTTTCGAAACGGATTTCGTGAGGAACAGAACCCGGCTTACAGGCCGCCTGACCTGAAATTTCACCAGAAAACCCCATATTTGTTCCATTTATTTTCCTATAGTTTGCTGATTTTCAACCTCATAACAGAACATAATATATACTATACGGGATTTATGCGACAACTTTGCCGAATCTTTTTTAGATCTGAAGCTTGGCCATTTTTATCTTTCCTTGACCTCCGTTTCCCCATAATATCCCAATATTCCCCAACTCCGCTTGGTTTCACCCGAAACTGACCGGTGGGAATAACAGTGAAAGGCAGCAGCGGCAAACGCCATGTCGATCTTTTCAGGCACGCACGAGTCCAACTTGGACATGAAGAAAGGCGGGCGGGTCACCCTGCCCCGGCCTTTCCGCGCGCCATTGCCGAAGTTCGGCGACGTCGAAGAGATCAAGGAAATCCTGCTGTTCACCTCGCCGGAGGAGCACTACCCAACCATCTTCGGCTGCGCCCCCGCTGCGCTGGAGGTCTTGACCAAGATTCAGTTCCAGTTGGACGAGGCCTTCGAGGATGGAATGCTGATCGCCTCCGACATCATCGGCACGGCCCGCCGGCTGCGCACGGAGGCAACCGGACGGCTGAACCTGCCGCAGGAATTCATCGAATTCGCGGGCCTGACCGATAAGGCCGTGTTCTTCGGCCAGGGCGGCTATTTCGAGATCTGGCCGGAAGGCGGCATCCAGGAATTCCGAGAGGCGCGGCGCACCTGCATCACCAAACGCATCATGGTGCGCGTCGCCGGCGAGGCGCAGGCGTTGGTCGACAAGGGGGCAGCATGAGCGATGACCGCGCCCACATCCCTGTACTCGGGGCCGAAGTCGTCGAGATGCTGAACGTCTCCGGGGACGGCCTCTATATCGACGGCACGTTCGGCGCTGGCGGTTATACGCGGGCGATGTTGGCGGCGGGCGCCGGGCGGGTGATCGCCATCGACCGCGACCCGAACGCCATCCGCGACGGCCAGACTTTGTCGGCAGATTATCCCGGCCGCCTGCGGCTGGTGCACGGCACGTTCGGCGCGATGCAGTCCTATGTCGACGCACCCAGCTCCGTCGACGGGGTCGCGTTGGATCTGGGCGTCTCCTCGATGCAGTTGGATCGGGCCGACCGCGGTTTCTCCTTCATGCAGGACGGCCCGCTGGATATGCGCATGAGCCTCGACGGGCCGAGCGCCGCCGACCTGGTGAACGAAACCGACGAAAAAACGCTGGCCGGCTGGCTCTGGCGCTTTGGCGAAGAGCGGCACTCCCGCCGGATCGCCCGCGCCATCGTCACCGCCCGCCGCGAGCAACCGTTGACGCGCACTTCCGACCTGGCGTCGCTGGTGGCAAAGGCCATTCCCCGGCACGATCCGCATCACCACCCTGCCACCCGCACCTTTCAGGCGCTGCGCATCGTCGTGAACGACGAGTTGGGCGAGTTGGAGCGCGGCCTGGGCGCGTCGGAGGCAGTGCTGAAGCCCGGCGGGCGCTGCGTTGTGGTGTCGTTCCATTCGCTGGAAGACCGGATCGTCAAGAACTTCTTCCGCGACCGCTCTGCGGCACAGCCGAAAGGCTCCCGCCACATGCCGGCGCGGATCGAAGCCGACACCCTGAACTGGCGGCTATTGACCCGCCGCCCCATCGTGCCCGGCGCCGAGGAAATCGCCGCCAACCCCCGCGCCCGTTCCGCGCGGTTGCGAGCCGCAAAGCGCCTGGCGCCTTCAGGATCGGAGGCAGTAGCATGATGTCCCGTGCAACGATTTTCTGGCTAATCGCTCTGGCGGGCATGGTGGTGATGACCGTCACGGTCTCGCTGAAAGTCAACCGCGTCAACGCTCAGATCGAGGCGGTCGCAGACCGCAAGGCGACCGTGCAGGACCGGATCGACCTTCTCGATGCCAGCTACGCGTTGCTGACTTCTTCGGAACGCCTGACGCCGCTTGCCGACCGCCACCTGGATTTGGAGGAGGTGCGCGGCGATCAGTTGATTCCGTTCGACAAACTGCCGATCCAGATCCCATTGCCGACCGCACGCCGGCCGGAGCCGCAACCGGACCCGCCGGCCCGACGCGAGGCCGCGCGGCCAGTCCCACCGGTGCCGACCTTCCCGCCGCTGGCCGGCAGACCGCCTTCGCAGGGCGGCAGACCGCCCTGGCTGGAGGCGCAGGGCCGCTCGGCACTGCAACCTGTCACCCTATCGCCGCAACGCAGGAGGCCACAATGACCGGAACGCCTTTGTTCCCCGATCTGCCGGAATCCCAGCCACAAGACCATCCGGCCGGTGTGGCCGCAGGCGCCGTCTATGTCCCCGCGCGCCAGATGCGGGCTACAAGCGGCTGGCGGCTTGGTGCGGTGAGTGGCGGCCTGGCCATCGCTATGCTGGCCATCGCCGGCAAGCTGGTCATAACGGCCGCCCCCGGGACGGTGCCGCCCGCCAATGCCGCGGCACTCGCGCAAGCGCCGCAAGCGCTTCACGTGACGCCCACGGACAGCGAGCGCTCGACCTTGCCCCGCGCTAAGATCTTCGATCGCAACGGCGCGCTGTTGGCCTATAGCGCCCCCGTACACTCGCTGTACGCGTATCCATACGAGGTGCCCGATGCCGCAGCCACGGCTGACGCGCTGGCCGGTGAGTTCCCCTGGCTGGATCGCGATTTGCTGGCCAAACGGCTGTCGAGCAAAACCGACGACTTCGTCTATATCGCCCGGCACCTGACGCCGGCGCAGTATTTCGAGGCGCTGCGACTAGGGCTGCCCGGCGTTCGCTCGCAGAAGGAATACCGCCGAATCTATCCGCAGGGCTCTCTGGTCGCTCATGTGGTCGGCCTGACCCGCAGCGACCAAACCGCGATTTCCGGCATCGAGGCCTACTATGACGCCGATCTGGTCGGCGCAGCACAGGACCCGGTGGCGTTGAGCATCGATGTGCGGGTGCAGGCGGTCGTGCGCGAGGAACTTCAGGCCCAAATCGACACCTATGCCGCCGCGGGCGGCGCCGGCGTGGTGATGGATGTGCGCACGGGCGAGTTGGTGGCGTCGGTCTCGCTTCCCGACTTCGACCCTAACCAACTAGGGAAACGCGACCCGAAGCTGGAGCACAACAGGGTCAGCAATGGCGTTTACGAGCTGGGCTCGGTGTTCAAGCCTATCGTCGCCGCCATCGCGCTGGACACGAACGTCGCCAAAAGCGATACCATGCTCGATGCTACACGGCCGATTTATGTCGACGGCTACACCATTAGGGACTTCCATGGCCGCAACCGCTGGCTGTCGGTGAGCGACGTGCTGGTGCATTCCTCCAACATCGGCGCCGCCCGGTTGGCCGTCGAGGTGGGGGTCGAGCGGCTGGTGCAGTATTTCGACCGCTTCGGCCTGCTGACCGCACCGAATATGGATGTCTACGAAGTGCGCGCGCCGCAGGCCCCGGCCAAATGGCAGGAGTTGAACGCGATGACGTCTGCGTACGGCTATGGCTTGTCGGTATCGCCGGCGCAGTTCGTGGCCGCGTTCGCAGCGCTCGTCAACGGCGGCACGCTGTACAGCCCGACCTTGCTGCAGATCAATGACTTCCGCTCAGCCCAGGGCAAAACCGTGCTGCGGGCCGAGACATCCGCTGCGATGCGCGGCATGCTGCGGCAGGTGGTGGCGAACGGCACCGGACGTAACGCCGATACCCGCCTCTATCCAGTCGGCGGTAAGACCGGGACAGCCTTGAAACGGGGTGGCGCGCGGGGCTATAGCGACGACAAACGCATCTCCTCCTTCATTGGCGCATTCCCCATCGACAACCCGCGCTATGCGGTCTTCGTCATGGTGGACGAGCCGCAGGAGCGGGCGATCACCGGGCGGTACGCGACCGGCGGCAAAGTGGCGGCGCCGGCCATCAGCCGGATCGTCGACCGGATCGCACCGATGCTGGGCGTCAAGCCGCAGCCGGCGCAGATGCAAGACAAACAGCAGAAACGGTCGACCCACGGCTTGGTGGCAGCGGTCGCGCGCAACTGATCGATCCGAAAAGGCAATGCCATGGCGGCAAGCAACGAATTGGCAATTCTTCAGGGGGTCACCGGCCTCACTGCCGACTCGCGCGCCGTCAAACCCGGTTACCTGTTTGCTGCCCTGAAGGGCGAGACCGCCGACGGCCGGCAGTTCATTCCGCAGGCCGTGCAGGCCGGCGCCTCGGTGATCTTGACCGACGCCGCACCCGCAGACGATGCACCCGGCGATGCCCGCCTGGTTTTGGACACCAATCCGCGGCGCAGACTGGCGGAGCTTGCCGCGGCCTTCTATGGCCGGCAGCCGACGTGGATAGCGCTGGTGACCGGAACGAACGGCAAGACCTCCACGGTCGAGTTCGCGCGGCAAATCTGGGCGGCGCAGGGATTGGCGGCGGCCAGCATCGGCACTTTGGGCCTGACGCTGCCGCACGGCCGCGAGGGCGGCTCGCTCACGACGCCGGACCCGGTCAGCCTCGCCCGGCTGATGGCGCAATTGGCCAGCAATGGCATCGAACACGCAGCCGTCGAAGCATCGAGCCACGGCTTGGCGCAGGAGCGCCTGTCCGGCATCGCGGCGACCATCGGCGCGTTTACCTCGTTCAGCCGCGATCATCTGGACTACCACAAGGACGAACGCGCCTATCTGGATGCAAAACTGCGCCTGTTCCGCGATCGCCTGCCCGCAGGGTCGGCTGCGGTGATCTATGCCGACGGCAAATTCTCGGCCGAGGCGGTCCGGGTCGCCAAGGCGCGCGGCCTCGACCTGTGGAGCTATGGCCGCAAGGGCGACCGGCTGCGGCTGCTGGACCGGCGGGCTATGGACGGCGGCCAAGCGCTCTCGCTGCGGATAGAGGGGGAGAGTTACGAGGTGGATCTGCCGCTGGTCGGCGATTTCCAGGCGGAGAACGCGATTGCGGCGCTCGGCATTGCGTTGGCGAGCGGCGTCGAGGCCGAAGCCGCCGTGGCGGCGCTCGCCGGACTGACGACCGTCGATGGCCGGCTGCAACTGGCGGGCCGGCACGCGAGCGGCGCTGCCGTCTATGTCGACTATGCCCATACGCCGGGCGCGTTGCAGGCGGCGCTGCACGCGCTGAGGCCGACGACCACGGGCCGGTTGCTGGTGGTGTTCGGCGCCGGCGGCGACCGGGATCACGGCAAACGGCCGGAGATGGGGCGAGCCGCGGCGCAATGGGCCGATGCCTGTATCGTCACCGACGACAATCCGCGGTCCGAGGACCCCGCAGCGATCCGCGCGGAGATCATGACTGGCTGCCCCGATGCCGTGGAAATCGGCTCGCGGGCGGAGGCTATCGAGTGGGTGATCGGCCAACTAGGTGCGGGCGACACGTTGCTGATCGCCGGCAAGGGCCATGAGCAGGGCCAGACCATCGCGGGCGAGGTCCACCCGTTCGATGACGTCGCGCATGCCCGCAAGGCGCTGCAACGGACGGAGGCCTGCGTATGAGGCCGCTTTGGACCGCAGAGAACGCCAAGGCTGCAACCGGCGGCAACGGCGCGGGCGGCTGGCAGGCCGACGGCGTCAGCATCGACTCGCGTTCGGTAAAGCCCGGCGACCTGTTCGTCGCGCTGAAGGGGCCGAGCCATGACGGCCACGATCATGTGGCAGACGCGCTGGCGAAGGGCGCCGCCGTCGCAATGGTCCAGCGCGACCCGCCGGGCGTCGCCGCGGAGGCGGCGCTGTTGCGCGTCGCCGACTGTCAGGCCGGACTGGAAGCATTGGGCCAGGCAGGCCGCAAGCGGTTTCGGGGACGGGTTATCGCGTTGACCGGCAGCGTCGGCAAGACGGGCACCAAGGACATGCTGCGCCATGTGCTGAGCGCTCAGGCCGCGACGGCGGCGACCGAGGGCAACCTCAACAACCATATCGGCGCGCCACTGACCCTGGCGCGGCTGCCCGAAGATGCGGCCTATGGCGTGGTCGAACTCGGCATGAACCATGCAGAGGAAATCCGTCCGCTCAGCCGCATGACCCGGCCGCACGTCGCATTGATCACCCGCATCGCCGCTGCCCATACGGAATTCTTCGATTCCCTGGACGGCGTCGCCGCCGCCAAGGCGGAAATTTTCGATGGAGTGGAACCCGACGGAGTCGCCGTGATTAACGCCGACGACGGTTTCACGGAAAAACTACGCCACGCCGCACGGTCCGCCGACGTCGCGACGGTGCTGACTTTTGGCGAGTCGGCAGATGCAGACGCGCGGTTGCTCAACCTGGAATTGGGAGCGGAGGGCTCGGCGGTGACGGCATCGATCCACGGCGAGCCCCTCGCCTACCGCCTGGGCGCGCCGGGCAAGCACTGGGTCGCGAACAGCCTGGGCGCGCTGCTTGCGGTGGCGAGCGTCGGCGCGAACCTGCACGCAGCCGCCGCCGCCCTCGCCAACATCCGGCCGCCGGCCGGGCGTGGCGCGACCGAGCGGTTGGACCTGCCGCAAGGCCCGGTCACGCTGATTGACGAGAGCTACAACGCCAGCCCCGCCGCCATGCAAGCCGCGTTCGCGGTGCTGGCCGGGCGCACGCCGCCGGCATCGGGCCGCAGGGTCGCCGTTCTGGGCGATATGCTGGAGTTGGGCGCGGGCTCGAAGGCCGCTCACGCCGCGCTCGGTGAGGCGCTGGCGGCGCTGCCGGTCGCAGCCGTGTTCGGCATCGGGCCGGAGATGGCCGCGGCGATGCAGCGCCTGCGGGCTGACCAGCAAGCCGGCTACGCCGCGACCTCTGCCGAGATGGCAATAGAAATCGTGCCGGCGCTCAAGGCCGGCGACGTTGTGTTGATCAAAGGGTCGCTCGGTATCGGCATGGCGCGCATCGTGCGCGCCCTTCGCGACGCTGCGTCCGGAAGGGGGAACGCCGATGCTGTATAACCTGCTATCGCCACTGGGCGACCAGTTCCAACTGTTCAACCTGTTTCGCTACCTGACCTTCCGAACCGGCGGCGCCATCATCACTGCGCTGACCATCTGCTTCATCTTCGGGCCGGCGATCATCAACTGGTTGAAGTCGAAACAGGGTGAGGGCCAGCCGATCCGCGAAGACGGCCCGGCCTCGCACCTGTTGACCAAACGCGGCACACCGACCATGGGCGGCGCTCTGATCCTGCTGGCGATCACCATCAGCACCCTGCTATGGGCCGATCTGACCAATGGCTATGTCTGGTTGGTGCTGATGGTCACCGCGGGATTCGGCCTGATCGGCTTTGCCGACGACTACCGCAAGCTGACCCGGCGCTCGCACCAGGGGATCAGTGGGCGGCTGCGGCTGGCGGCCGAGTTCGCCATCGTCACCGTGGCGTACTTCTGGATCTATCACCTGACCGGCACGCCATTGGCGACGTCGCTGGCGGTGCCGGTTTTCAAGGATTTGCTGATCGATTTCGGCTGGTTCTATCTGCCGTTCGCCGGCCTGGTGGTGGTCGGCACCTCCAACGCCGTGAACCTGACCGACGGGCTCGACGGGCTGGCGATCGTGCCGATGATGATCGCATCCGGCTGTTTCGCCTTCATCTCCTACCTGGTCGGCAACGTCATCTTCGCCGAATATTTGCAAATCCAGTACGTTGCGGGCACGGGTGAGTTAGCGGTGCTCAGCGGCGCGCTGGTCGGCGCTGCGTTAGGCTTTCTGTGGTTCAACGCGCCGCCCGCCATGGTGTTCATGGGCGATACTGGCTCGCTGTCCATGGGCGCTGCCCTCGGCACCATCGCCGTCATCACCAAGCACGAATTGGTGCTGGCGATCATCGGCGGGCTGTTCGTGCTGGAGGCGGTGTCGGTGATCGTCCAGGTCGCCTCGTTCAAGCTGACAGGCAAGCGCGTCTTTCGCATGGCGCCGCTGCATCATCACTTCGAGCAGAAGG
This sequence comes from uncultured Alphaproteobacteria bacterium, assembly GCA_963974445.1. GTDB lineage: Bacteria > Pseudomonadota > Alphaproteobacteria > Bin95 > Bin95 > JACKII01. The sequence continues at coordinate 10,049 of CAXBDI010000033.1, read as the reverse complement.
GCTGGGCCGAGCCGACCATCGTCATCCGGTTCTGGATCATCGCCTCCGTGCTGGCGCTGGCCGGCCTCGCCACTTTGAAGCTGCGGTAGAAGAGAGGGTGCACATGATCCCGCTGCCCCAGACAAAAGGAAAGCGATACGGCGTCATCGGCCTCGGCCGGTCCGGGCGTGCGTCGGCGGCTGCCCTGGCGGCGAGTGGCGCCGATGTGCTGGCCTGGGACGACAAAGCCGAGACCGTTCCCGCAGGCGCGACCCGCCACGATTTCCGAGACGGCGAGTGGCCGGCGGTCGAGGGTCTGGTCTGGAGCCCCGGCATCCCCTTCCTGCACCCGCAACCGCATCCGGCAGCCGCGCGCGCGGCTGCTTTGGGTTGCCGGTTAATCAGCGATATCGACCTGTTGGCCGAGGCGGAGACCGGCACGGCGCTGGTCGGGATTACCGGCACCAACGGCAAGTCGACGACGACGGCGCTGCTAGCCCATGTGCTGAACCAGGCGGGGCGCCCGGCGGTTGCAGGTGGGAATATCGGCGCGGCGGCTTTGGAGCTACCGACGCTGAAAGCCGACGGCGTCTATGTGATCGAGCTATCGTCCTACCAGCTTGAGCTTTGCCAGACCGCCGGCTTTCCCATCGGTATTTGGCTGAACCTGACGCCGGATCATCTGGATCGCCACGGCGGCCTGCATGGCTATGCGGCGGCGAAATCGCGCCTGTGGCGGAACACTGGCGCCGGCGATGTGGCGATCATCGGCACCGACGCAGCCTTTGGCCAGGCGGAAGCAGCGCGGGCAGCCGCGGCAGGCCGGCGGGTAATCCCAATCTCCGGAACCTCGGCGCCGGCGGGCGGAGTCGGCGTGGCAGAGAGCATGCTGGTCAGCCACATGGGCGAGACGGCAGCGATGCTCGCCAACCTTGCCGACTGCCCTGCCCTGCCCGGCGCACACAATGGCGAGAATGCCGCCGCCGCCGCAGCAGCGGCGCTCTGTCTGGGCTTGACACCGGCGCAGATCGCGGCCGGCCTGAAGTCCTTTCCCGGGCTGGCGCATCGCCAGGAATTGGTGCGGCGCATCGGCCAAGTGGCCTATATCAACGACTCAAAGGCGACCAATGCCGAATCGACGGCCAAGGCGCTGGTTTGCTACCCAAGAATTTACTGGATTATCGGTGGCTTAGCGAAGGCAGGCGGACTTGCGCCGCTTACACCGCTATACAATAGAGTCGCCGCGGCCTTTCTGATCGGGGCCGCTGCGCCGTCCTTTGCCGAGACGCTGGAGACTGCCGCCATTCCGCATTCCCTCGAAGGCGATCTGCTGGCGGCGCTGGCGGCGGCGCACCGTGCGGCGCAGGCCGATCCGCAGCCCAGCGTCGTGCTGCTGTCGCCGGCATGCGCCTCTTTCGATCAATGGCCCAGCTTCGAAGCGCGCGGCGACGCCTTCCGCGCCGCAGTCCTAGCCTTGGAGGAGACGCGCCGATGACACCCTTTGCGCGCACAGACCGCAGCGTGCTCGGCCGCTGGTGGTGGACCGTCGATCGCTGGACCCTGGCGGCGCTGATGGCGCTGCTGGGTATCGGCGTGGTGCTGATCGTCTCCGGCAGCCCAGGCGTCTCCGACACCATCGGCTACGACCCGTTCCATTTCGTGCGCCGGCATTTGGTGTTTGCGCCGCTCGCCGCCATCGTGCTGATCACGGCCTCGCTGTTCGGCCCGAGGGAAGTGCGGTGGTGCGCAGCCTTGATGCTGGTCGGCACCCTGCTGCTGCTGGTCGCGGTACTGTTGTTCGGTGCCGAAGCCAAGGGCGCACGCCGTTGGATCGCCTTTGCCGGCTTCACCCTGCAACCGTCGGAGTTCATGAAACCGGCGCTGGCGATCACGGCGGCCTGGCTGTTCGCGCTGTTCCAGAGCACCGGCCAATGGCGGTATCTGGCGGCGAACTTAGCGCTTCTCGGATTGACGGTGATGCTGATCGCCACCCAGCCGGATATCGGCATGACGGCGGTGATCGTTGCGGTCTGGCTGGTGCAGTTTTTCCTGGCCGGCCTGCCGATCGCCGCGACCGCGGCGCTGGGCGGCATCGGCCTGGCCGGGCTCGGCTTTGCCTATGTCGCGTTCGACCATGTGCAAAGCCGCATCGACCGCTTCCTAAACCCGGAGATCGGCGACACCTACCAGATCGACAAGTCGATTGCCGCATTTGAAAGCGGCGGCTGGTTCGGCGTCGGCCCGGGCAATGGCGCGCTGAAACAGCAATTGCCGGACGCCCATGCCGACTTCGTGCTGGCGGTGGCCGGCGAAGAGTTCGGCGCGGCGCTCTGTCTGGTGCTGGTGATTCTGGTGGCGGTCGTGGTGTTTCGTGGGCTAATCCGGGTTGCGGCGACCCGCAGCCTGTTCGTCGGCGTCGCGGCGGCCGGCCTGTTGGTCAGCTTCGCGTTGCAGGCGATAATCAATATGGCGTCTGCGCTGGAACTGATTCCCGCCAAGGGCATGACTTTGCCATTCGTCAGTTATGGCGGCAGTTCGATGCTGGCGGTGGCTATCGGTATGGGATTCCTGCTGGCGTTGACGCGCCGGCGCATGGGCTATGAGCCGGAGGATGAGGTATGACCCGCGAACCCGCCAGCATCGCACTCGCCGCCGGCGGTACCGGCGGCCACCTGTTTTCCGCCATTGCCCTGGCCGAGGCGCTGCTGGCCCGCCGCCATCGGGTCAGCGTCCTGACCGATTCCCGCGGCTCCCAGTTCGAAACCGGCATCTGGGTCCGCACGGTTCCGACTGCCCGCATGACCGGCGGGCTGGTCGGCAAGGCGCTCGGGCTGTTTCGGCTCACTGCCGGCGTCGCCGCGGCGGCATGGCATTTGAAGCGGGACCGGGCCGGCCTGCTGGTCGGCTTCGGCGGTTATCCAAGCGTGCCGCCGGTGTTGGCGGCCAAGCTGCTGGGTATACCGGTGCTGTTGGTGGAGCAGAACGCCGTGGTCGGGCGCGCCAATGGCCGCCTCGCGCGGTTCGCCAAACTCGTCGCCACCGCCTTCCCCCAGGTCGAGGGGCTGGGCGCGACCGCGTATCGCTTCACCGGCATTCCCGTGCGTCCCGCAGTCGTGGCCGCGCGCGCCACGCCCTACCGCGCCTCACAGCATGAGGACCCGTTCGAACTGCTGGTATTCGGCGGCAGCCAAGGCGCCCATGTGTTTGCGGAAGTCGTGCCGCAGGCCTGCGCCCTGCTGCCGACAAGCCTGCAAGCCCGCCTGCGCGTGACCCAGCAAACCCGCCCGGAGGATGAGGGCGCGGTGCGTGCGGTCTACGACGCGTTGGGCATTGCCGCGACGGTCGCCCCCTTCTTCGCCGATTTGCCGGAGCGCATGGCCGCCAGCCATCTGGTGGTCGCCCGCGCCGGGGCATCGACCGTGGCCGAGGTGCTGACCATCGGCCGCCCGGCGGTGCTGGTGCCCTACCCGCACGCGATGGATGACCACCAGACTGCCAATGCCCGTGCCATCGACTCCGCCGGCGCTGCCTGGCTGATGCCGCAGAAGGCCCTCACGCCGGAAGCGCTGGCCGGACGGCTGGAAACCTTGCTCACCCTGCCGGAGTGCGCCGCCCGCCGGGCGGAGGCCGCCCGCAGCCTGGGCCAGCCGGATGCGGCGGAGCAGTTGGCGGACCTGGCCGAGTCGATCCTGCCTGCAGCGGCACACGCCCCGAACGCGGCGCTGCGGAGCCTCGCATCGTGATCGCCTCCATCCAGCAGAGCGGCGCGCCGCAGCCGGTGGCGCGGCTGCCATTCGATATCGGCGTGCTGCACTTCATCGGCATCGGCGGCATCGGCATGAGCGGCATTGCCGAGATCATGCACAATCTGGGCTATAGGGTCCAAGGCAGCGATATCGCCGCCGGCGCCAACACCGAGCGGCTGCAACAACTCGGCGTCAGTGTCGCCATCGGCCATCGCGAAGAGAATATCGGCGACGCCGCGGTGATCGTCATCTCCTCCGCCATCGACCCGCGCAATGCCGAGATCGTCGCCGCGCGCGCCAAGCACCTGCCGGTGGTGCGCCGGGCCGAGATGCTGGCGGAGCTAATGCGCCTGAAGTGGTCGGTCGCCATCGGCGGCACCCACGGCAAGACCACCACCACTTCGCTGGTCGCGGCGCTGTTGGCGGCAGGCGGGCTCGATCCGACGGTTATCAACGGCGGCATCCTCAACGCCTACGGCACCAACGCCCATCTGGGTGCGGGCGACTGGATGGTGGTGGAGGCGGATGAAAGCGACGGCACCTTCGTGAAATTGCCGGCCACCGCCGCCGTCGTCACCAATATCGACCCTGAGCATCTGGATCATTACGGCTCGTTCGAGGCGGTGCGCGAGGCGTTCCTGACCTTCGTCGAGAACATCCCCTTCTACGGCTTCGCCGCCCTCTGCCTCGACCATCCGGAGGTGCAGACACTGGCGGCCAAGGTGCAGGACCGGCGCATCGTCACCTACGGCTTCAACCGGCAGGCCGACGTCTATGGCGCGATCCGCAATATCTCGCCCGAAGGCGTGCGCTTCGACGTGGAATATCGCCCGACGCCGGATGCAGAGGCGCAACGGCTGCGCGGGCTCTCGCTGCCGATGGTTGGCAATCACAATGTGCAGAACGCTCTGGCCGCTGTCGCCATCGCGCTCCGCCTCGGCATCGACGAGGCCGCAATCCGCGACGGCCTTGCCGGATTTGCGGGCGTCAAGCGCCGCTTCACCCGCACTGGCAGCGCCGGCGGCATCACGGTGATCGACGACTACGGCCATCATCCGGTGGAGATCGCGGCGGTGTTGCAAGCCGCCCGCAGCGCCACTGCCGGTCAGGTGATCGCAGTGGTGCAGCCGCACCGTTATTCCCGCCTCGCCGATTTGTTCGAGGATTTCTGCACCTGTTTCAACGACGCTGAGCACGTGCTGGTCGCGCCCGTCTATGCCGCCGGCGAGGAGCCGCGCGAGGGCGTCAGCCACGCAACCCTGGTCGAAGGCTTGCGGGCGCACGGGCATCGCGGCGCCGCAACGGTCGAAGGGCCGGAGGCGCTGGCCGCCCGCGTGCTCGAACTCGCCGAAAGCGGTGACATGGTGATTTGCCTCGGCGCCGGCAGCATTACGCGCTGGGCCGCCGCCCTGCCCGGTGAGATGCAGGTGCAACTGGATGCCGGAGGTGCCGCATGACCGCAGGCACCGCCTGTATCCTCGACCGCCTGCCAGAAGTGCGAGGCCGGCTGCGGACCGATGCGCCGCTGGCCGCCTCGACCTGGTTCAAGGTTGGCGGCCCGGCGGACGTGTTGTTCCGGCCAGACGATGTGGCCGACCTGCAAACGTTCTTGCGCGGCCTGCCGCCTGGCGTGCCGGTGACGGTGCTGGGCATCGCCTCCAACACGCTGATCCGGGACGGTGGCATCCGCGGCGCGGTCGTCCGCCTCGGCCGTGGCTTTGCGCGGATCGCAGCGGATGGCGAGGACGGCCTGATCGCCGGCGCCGGCGCGCTCTGCACCAACGTTGCTCAGCAAGCGATGACCCTGGGTCTGGGTGGGCTGGCGTTTCTTTCCGGCATCCCCGGCGCTGTCGGCGGCGCGCTGCGCATGAATGCCGGCGCTTATGGCGGCGAAACCCGCTTGGTATTGGACTGGGCGGAGGCGCTGGACCGCTCCGGCGAGGTGCATCGCCTGACGCCGGACGATCTGGGCTATGCCTACCGCCACTCCGATCTGCCGGAGGGCTGGATTTTTACGCGAGGCCGCTTCGTGGGCGTTCCAGGCGCGGACGGTATCGCGGCGGAGATGGCGGCGATTGCCGCGGCCAGGGCGGCCAGCCAGCCGTTCGGCACCGCCACCGGCGGCAGCACGTTCCGCAACCCACCCGGCCACAAGGCCTGGGGATTGATCGAGGCCGCAGGCTGCCGCGGCCTGCAAATCGGCGGGGCGCAGATGAGCGAGAAGCACTGCAACTTCATGATTAACACCGGCACCGCGACAGCGACGGACCTGGAAACGCTCGGCGAAACCGTGCGCGAGCGGGTGCTGGCCACCAGCGGCGTTACCCTGCAATGGGAGATCAAACGCATCGGCGAGCCCGCGACCGATACACAGAAGGGAGCCGCCGCATGAGCCGCAAACGCTTCCAACACATCGCCGTCGTCATGGGCGGCACGTCCGCAGAGCGCGAGGTTTCGCTCTCCAGTGGCCGCGAATGCGCCAAGGCGCTGGCCGAGCGCTATCGCGTGACGCAAATCGACTACAGCGGCAATGTCGCGGCGCTAGTGGCCGCATTGACCGGACCGGACGCGCCGGAAGCCGTGTTCAACGCGCTGCACGGCCATCACGGCGAGGATGGCACGGTGCAGGGCCTGCTGGACCTGCTGCAAATCCCCTACACTCATTCGGGCGTGCGGGCGTCGGCCATCGCCATCGATAAGGCAGCGACGCGACAGCTCTTCGAACTGGCGGGGTTGCGGGTGCCGGTCGGACGCGTCGTGCCGTTGGCCGCCGCCGCCGATACATTCGCAGCGCCCTACGTCGTCAAGCCGGTCGCCGAGGGTTCCAGCGTCGGCGTGCACATTGTGCGCGAGGGCGACAACCGTTCTTTGCCGGCGGACTGGCCGTTCGGCGGATGTGTCCTGGTGGAGCGCTATGTTCCGGGCCGCGAACTCACCTGCGCGGTGATCGATTCGGCGAGCGGCACGCCGCAGGCGTTTCCCGCGTTGGAGATCAAGCCACGCGACGCCTTCTACACCTATGACAGCAAATACGCCGATGGCGGCAGCCAGCACCTGGTGCCGGCGCCGGTCCCGCCAGCGATTGCGCGGGAGATCGAGACGGCGGCGCTGGTCGCGCACCGGACGCTGGGGTGCCGCGGTGTCTCCCGCTCCGACTTCCGCTACGACGATACGCCGGCGCCGGGCGCGCCGCATGGCCGCCTGTACATCCTGGAGACCAATACCCAGCCAGGCATGACGCCGACCTCGCTGGTGCCGGAGATCGCCGCACACGCCGGCCTGGATTTCCCGAGCCTGGTGGCGCGGCTGATGGAGGGCGCACGATGCAATGGGTGATACGCCGGATACGGGCCGGCCTGGGCTATTCCGGCCGCCGCCGGGCGCTGCCGCTATGGATGCGCAGGGGCTTGTTGGTCCTGACATTGCTCGCGATAGTGGCCGCCTATTTCGCGACGGTCGCTCACGTCTCCCGCTCCGGCTGGGTCGACGCGCAGGCCCGAGCGCTGGACGCCTGGGTCGACCGGCAGATCGCCGATGCCGGCTTCCGCGTCGCGTCGATCACCGCCTACGGCACATCGAAGACCGAAGCCGCGGCGCTGCGCGCGGCGCTGGGGGTCGATCCCGGCGCGCCGACGCTGGCCCTCGACCTGACGCGCCTGCGTCGCAATGTGGAGGCGCTGCCGTGGGTGCGCGCCGCGTCGGTTGAGCGCGCCTTGCCGGACCGGCTGATCGTGCGGGTGCTGGAGCGCGAACCGGTCGCGCTGCTGCAAAGCCAGGGTCGACTCTCTCTGATCGACAGCACCGGCGCCACCATTCCCAACGCACACCTGGCCGACTTCACCGACCTGCCAGCCGTCACCGGCGAGGGCGCGGCTCGGGCGACCCCGGCGCTGCTGACGATGCTGGCGACCGACGCGTCCCTCGCCTCCAGAGTCACCGGTGCAACATATCTCGGCGAGCGGCGTTGGGATGTTCGGGTCGACGATCGCGTCTGGGTGCGCCTGCCGGAACAGCGCCCCTTGGACGCATGGCTGCGGCTCGCGCAAATGGAAAGCGAGCACTCGCTGCTGCGACGCAAAGTGCTGGCCGCCGACATCCGCAACCCCCGCCAATGGATATTCCGCCTGCCACCCGGCACGCGCCTGCGCATGGCCATTGAAAACAGCGGCTCATAGGGCAAGATACACCGGACCAATGGCAGTTTCCCCCTCCCTCGGTCTGATTACCGCGCTGGACGTCGGCACATCCAAGATGTGCTGCGTCATCGCGCGCGCCGATGGAACTGGCCAGATCCGGGTACTCAACTCCGCAACGCAGGCGAGCCAGGGCGTACGCAATGGCGCCATCGTCGATATCGAAGCCGCGGGCCACTGCATCGGTGCGGTCGTCGAGGCGGCAGAGTCGACATCGCGCGAGTCGGTGGAACGGGTGATCGTCAACCTCTCCAGCGGCGACATCCGCTCGAAGCAGCAGCAGGCGGCCATCGCCCTCGGCCAGCGGGCCATCGGCACCGCTGAACTGAACCAGGTGATTGCCAAGAGCCGGGCGGAAACTCCGGCGGAGGGCCGCGAAGTCCTGCACTTTTTGCCGCTTGGCTATGCGGTCGATGGCAATCGCGGCATTCGCGACCCGCGCGGCTTGTTCGGCAAGTCGCTGGCGCTGGAAACCGTCGCGATCAGTTGTCACGATTCCGCTGTCCGCACCCTGCGCACCGCCATCGCCCGCTCGCATATGGATGCCCAAAGCATCGTCGCCTCCGCCTTCGCAGCGGGGCTGGCGGTGCTGCATCCCGACGAAATGGAGCTGGGCATCACGGTGATCGACATGGGTGCAGGCAGTACGAATGTCGGCGTTTTCTATGAGGGCGAATTGATCTTCTGCGACGCGGTCCCCTATGGCGGCGCGCATGTCACCCACGACATCGCCCACGGCCTCAGCACACCGCTGGCATATGCGGAGCGTCTGAAAACGCTGCATGGCACTTGCCTGCCAGCAGGTGTCGACGACCGCGACATGCTGGATATTCAGCCGCTGGGCGACGACGGCGACACCGACATCATGCAGGCGCCGCGCGCTCTGTTGGTGCAGATCATTCAGGCCCGGGTCGAAGAAATTTTCGAGATCGTGCGCGCCCGGATCGATAGCAGCCCGGCCCGCCGATTCGCAGGCGGCGCTGTCGTGCTGACCGGTGGCGCCTGCCAATTGCATGGCCTGCGCGAGCTTGCCGGACAGATGCTGGACAAGCGTGTGCGAATCGGTCGCCCTACGGGTGTCGCTGGCTTGGTGGACCTCGCGGACAGTCCGGCCTTCGCCAGCGTCGTAGGATTAGCGCTGTACGCGCAGCGCCGCCAGATGGGCACCGTCCCGATTGGCGGCAGACGTATGGAAAGGACCGGAATGCTCGCACGGTTGAACGGTTGGTTGAGAGGCGATGGATGACCGACGCCTTGTCACTTCCCACGCCCCCGAAACCGCTCCGCTTTCCGCCGCCCGCCCCGAAGCCCCTCGCATCGCCTCACCACTTTCTAGCCCGGGAGACTGCCCCATGACCCTCGACCTCTCCTTGCCCGATCAACTCGACGATCTGAAGCCGAACATCACGGTAATTGGCGTCGGCGGCGCCGGTGGCAATGCCGTCAACAACATGATCCGCTGCCAGCTGACTGGCGTTGAGTTCATGGCAGCCAACACCGACAGCCAGGCCCTCCGCCTGAATCAGTCCGACCACAAGATCCAACTGGGCCTGAACATCACCCATGGCCTGGGCGCCGGCTCGCGGCCCGACATTGGCCGAGCCGCTGCCGAAGAGGCGCTGGAAGAGATCATGGCGCACCTGGAAGGCACGCACATGGTCTTCATCACCGGCGGCATGGGCGGCGGCACCGGCACCGGTGCGGCGCCGGTCATCGCACGTGCGGCGCGGGAACACGGTATCCTCACCGTCGGTGTGGTCACCAAACCGTTCCACTTCGAAGGCATGCACCGCATGCGCACGGCGGAGGCTGGAATCGAGGAACTGGCCAGCTATGTCGACACGCTGATCGTCATTCCGAACCAGAACCTGTTCCGGATCGCCACCGACAAGACCACGTTCAGCGAGGCATTCCACCTGGCCGACGACGTGCTCCATTCCGGCGTGCGCGGCGTCACCGATCTGATGGTCAAGCCAGGCCTGATCAACCTGGACTTCGCCGACATCCGCGCCGTCATGGGCGAGATGGGCAAGGCGATGATGGGCACGGGCGAGGCCACCGGCGAGCGCCGGGCCGTGGACGCGGCGGAGGCTGCGATCTCCAACCCGCTGCTCGACGACGCCTCGATGAA
>CAXBDI010000032.1:0-35679 GCA_963974445.1 uncultured Alphaproteobacteria bacterium | reverse complement strand
TGAATCGATTTGCCCTCTATGCGCCAGTAGAAAATCTCAAATGCGATTCCCCTGCGGCGTACGCCGGCCCCATTGCACCCATCGGCCCTCGCCTCTAGATTGCTACCATCCGCAAATCCCCAAGGGAGAATACCGCAAAGATGGCTGATGGAATGCTAGACGGCAAAGTGGTGCTGGTGACCGGCGCTGGCCGTGGCATCGGTGCCGAGGTGGCGAAGCTCGCCGCCGCAGAGGGTGCTAAAGTGGTCGTGAACGACCTGGGCGGTGCGGTCGATGGCGCCGGCGGCGGTGACGCGACCCCGGCGCAGGAGGTCTGCAACGAGATCATCGCCAAGGGCGGCGAGGCAGTGGTCAACGGCGACAGCGTCGCTGACTTCAAGGCCGCGCAAGGCATGGTGCAACAGGCCATCGACACCTTTGGCCAGATCGACGGCATCGTCAACGTTGCCGGCATCCTGCGCGACGTCATCTTCCACAAGATGAGCAAGCAGGACTGGGATCTGGTGATTGCCGTCCACCTGAAGGGCTCGTTCAATGTGGCCCGCGCGGCGGCGGAGCACTTCCGCACCCAAGAGCACGGCGCGATGGTGCACTTCACCTCCACCAGCGGCCTGATCGGCAATTTCGGCCAGGCGAACTACTCCGCCGCCAAGCTCGGCATTGTCGGCATGAGCACGAACATCGCGCTGGACATGGCTCGCTACAATGTGCGTTCCAACTGCATATCGCCGTTCGCGTGGTCGCGGATGATCGGCACCATTCCGTCCAACTCGCCGGAGCAGGAGGCGCGCCTCGCCAAGATCAAGCGCATGGTGCCGGCCCAGATCGCGCCGATGGTGATCTATCTGCTGACCGATGCCGCAGAAGGTGTTACCGGCCAGATTTTCGGCTCCCGCATGAACGAGCAGGTGCTGTTCGGCCAGTCGCGACCGACCCGCTCGGTCCACAACGCCGGGGGCTGGACGCCGAAGTCCATCGCTGAGGACGGCATGCCGGCGCTGATGCCCAGTTTCCAAGCGCTGGACCGCTCGGCCGACGTGTTCAACTGGGACCCGATTTGAGGCTCGCGCAACACACCCCACATTTCCCCGGGCTAGACCCGGGGTCCACGCCTGAGAGTTTCCCATAGAGTTTACCCCCCAAGCGGTGAGCCTCTGGCATGGATCCCGGGTCAAGCCCGGGAAAAAATGAAGAAAAGACAAGGATTTGAAAGACATGAGTGAAGGACTATTGGAGGGCAAAGTTGTCCTCGTGAATGGCGCGGGGCGCGGCATCGGCCAGCAGATCGCCATCACCTGCGCCGAGGAAGGCGCGAAGGTCGTCGTCAACGACCTCGGCGCTACCGTTGAGGGCCAGGGCCGCGACACCGGCCCGGCCCAGGAAACCGTCGACAAGATTACCGCCATGGGCGGCGAGGCGGTGGCCAACGGCGGCTCCATCGCTGATTGGGACGATGCTCAGGCGATGGTGAAGCAGGCGGTCGACAGCTTCGGCCAGATCGACGGCGTGGTGAACGTCGCCGGCATCCTGCGCGACCGCATCTTCCACAAGATGACGGAGGACGATTGGGACAGCGTCATCGGCGTGCACCTGACCGGCTATTTCTATGTGGCAAGGGCCGCGGCGGACTATTTCCGCAAGCAAGAGTCCGGCGCCATGGTGCACTTCACCTCGAACTCCGGCCTGGTCGGCAATGTGGGTCAGGTGAATTATGGTGCGGCGAAGATGGGCGTGGTTGGGCTCAGTCGCTCGATCGCGCTGGATATGAGCCGCTTCGGCGTGCGCTCGAACATCATCAGCCCGTCGGCCTTCACCCGGATGATCGAGACCATCCCGATTAAGGGCCCGGAGGGCGAGGTGCGCCGCAAGCGCCAGGAAGCGATGACGCCGGCCAAGATCGCCGCCCCGGTGGCGTATCTCTTGAGCGATGCGGCCAAGGGCGTCTCGGGCCAGATCTTCTACGTGCGCTCGAACGAGATCATGCTGATGAGCCACCACCGCCCGGTTCGCATCATTCACCGCGGCGAAGGCTGGACGCCGCAACTGATCCACGAGCACGCCATGCCGGCGCTCAAACCCCACTTCACCCCCAGCGCGCCCGCCGGCAGCTACTTCAACTGGGACCCGGTGTAAGGCAGACTACTCCCGAATCCCGGACGCGCTATGCGCGATCCGGGACCTCCTTGCGCCATACTACCAACCCGGTGGTCGGTGCATGTTGGCGTACCTTTTGATTTGAGTGAGATTGTCTTTGGGTGTTGTGGCCCCTTCAGCACACATCAGGTGTCTGCGGAAAGCGGATGGACGACCGTGCAAGCCGAGACAAACCAACTATATCGCCGAAGGAGCAGACAGTTGCGAGGAAACGGGGCAGGCGAAGCCTCGTGCAAATAAAGACTTCCACTGGATCGCTTCGGCGCCTTCGGCGTCTCGAAGTGAGAGCTTAAATTTGCCATTCTGAGGCTAGAAAGACCCCCAATGACTGCCTTACCGGAAAGCACTCAGACCAAGCTCGGCTTGGTTATCGATCTGGATATCTGTGTCGGTTGCCATGCCTGTGCCGTCAATTGCAAGGAATGGAACACCGGTGGCCACTCCGCGCCGCTGACTGACACCGACCCCTATGGCGCGGAGCCGGATGGCGTCTGGTTCAACCGCGTCCACTCGTACGAGGCTGGCGAAGGTGCCGCCGGTCGCACGGTTCACTTCCCCAAATCCTGCCTCCATTGCGAAGATGCGGCGTGTGTCACCGTCTGCCCTACCGGCGCTTCTTACAAGCGCGAATCGGACGGCATCGTGCTGGTCAACGCCGACACCTGCATCGGCTGCAAGCTCTGCTCCTGGGCCTGCCCCTATGGTGCACGCGAATTTGATGTGGACGAGGGCGTGATGAAGAAGTGCACACTCTGCGTCGACCGCATCTACAACGAGACCCTGCCGGACGAGGAACGGGTGCCGGCCTGCGTCTCCACCTGCCCCGCGGGCGCCAGGCATTACGGCGATCTGGGAGACCCGAATTCTGCGGTATCTCAGCTTGTGGTGGAGCGGCTGGGTTACGATTTGATGCCGGAACTGGGATACAAGCCGACCAACAAATACCTGCCGCCGCGTCAGGCCGCCTCCCACCACGCGGCACTGCCGGAGGACCGCTCCCAACCGAAAGGCGTTTTGAAGTGGTTGGATCGCGTGTTATCTGTGTGACCTGAATAGCGCAGCAATCTGGTGTCAGGACGCTACACGGGAATTGAAGGCTGTGTCGGTGATCCGATTGGCTCTGCGGCAGCGTAGTGCTTTCTTGCGGGACGAAGGTCCGGCTGGGCCGACTACACCTTCGCGGACTCACGCTCAATATTCGGCGGATGGAATTTGACAGACGGCAGCACGTTTTGGCATTTTCTGCGCTCCATGCTCATGGCCGGCATGGTGATGGCGTCCGTGTATCGCGTCGGGGCGGTCCCTGCCCAGGAGATCGATGACCCGGTCCCGCCGCCGGTGGAGGTGTCCGTACCGACTGAGGTATCGTATACTGTTACCCTTGATGGCTCGCCCAACGACGAGGCGACCGACGATCTGAGGGCAGCGCTGACGCTCTACCGCTTTCAAGACAATGGGGCGCCTAGTGTTGCGCTTCTGCGTCGGCGCGCCCAGGATGACCGGGAAATCGCGGTCAGAGTCTTGCGCTCGCACGGCTATTTCGAAGCCTCGGCGGAGGCGTCCGTGGAGGCCGGGCCCGACGCGACGACGGCAAACGTCGTCGTATCGCTAACCCCGGGCCGGCCGTTCGTGCTGGAAGACCATCGATTTGTTCTGGACCCCGTCCCGTCGGAGGTAGTTGCCGCCCAGATCATTGCGAGGGTCAAACTGCCGGAAGGCGAGGTTGCGGCAGCACAGGCGATTTTGGATGGGGAGGCGCGGGCCGTTCTGCGATTGCAGCAAGGCGGCTACGCCTATGCGCGCCTTGTCAGCCGCGAAGCCATCGCCGATCCGGAGAATGCGACCTTGGTGGTGACGACGATCATCAAGCCCGGACCACGTCTGGCCTACGGCCCTCTAAGCTTTGAAGGCATCGACAATATCGATGAGGAATATCTGCGCACCTACATCCCCTGGGAGGAGGGCGAGACGGTCGACACCCGCAAGCTTGACGAGCTTCAACTGGAGTTGATGCAAACCGGTCTTTTCACCACCGGCAGTGTACAGTTGCCGGAAACACCGCCGGACAGCAAGGCCGCACCAATTGCGGCGACGATGCAGCAGCGGCCATTCCGGTCGATCGGCGTCGGCTTGCGCTATTCGACCGACATCGGCCCCGGCGGCGACGTCAAGTTGGAGCACCGCAACCTGTTCGGCGCGAACGAGATAGGCAGCATCGCCGCAAGTGCCGGCTTTCAAGAGCGTCGCATCGAGGCCCGCTTCCGCAAGCCGCAATTCCAGCGCAATCGACAGGACCTGGTTGCTGGCATCTCCGCCCGGCAGATCGACAGCCCAGCGTTCTACGAATTGGGCGTCACCGCCACCCTTGGGCTGGAGCGGCAGTTGAGCCATCTGTGGCGGGCCGGCATCGGCACCCTGTTCGAGGTGACGCAAACCAAGTCAGGCGATGCCGCTGGCCGCTCGTATCTGATTGGTGTGCCGGCGTTTGCCGAGTATGACAACTCGGACGATCTGCTGAACCCGTCGAAAGGCTGGCGCATCCGCGCGACGGTGACGCCGTTTATCGGCCAGTTCGACGGCAGCATGACCCCCTTTCTCAGCAATGAGATCGCAGCAGCGACCTATTTCGATCTGACGGGCGAAAAGCGCTATATCGCGGCGTTTCGTGGCCGCCTTGGCTCTATCCTGACCGATCAACTCAGCAATGTGCCGGCCGGGCGGCGGTTATTTTCTGGCGGCGGCGGCTCCATTCGCGGCTATGCCAACCGCAGCATCGGCCCGCTCGATTCCGATGAGGATCCCATTGGTGGTCTGTCCGTGGTGGAGGTCGCAGCGGAATTACGGGCGAGGGTCTATGGCGATTTCGGCTTCGCGGTGTTCCTGGCAGCCGGCAGCGTTGCCGAAGAGGTGGTGCCGACCTTTGGCGACGGCGTGCAGTTCGCCGCAGGTCTTGGTCTGCGCTACTTCTCGCCGCTTGGCCCGATCCGCGCCGATGTCGGCGTGCCGCTCAACCCACGCGCCACCGACGACGCGTTTCAGATCTACTTCTCGATAGGACAAGCGTTTTGAGCCGGGCTGTCTTCCATCGCGGCTTAATGGTTTTAGTGCTGCTGTTCGGCAGCCTGTTGCCGGCGCAATTGCCGGCGCAGCTATCGTTTTTTGGGCTGAAGAACGCACTGATCGACTTCGCCCTCGACCAGATCAACGTGCCGGGCTCGCTGGAAATCACGGTTACCGATGTGGAAAGCCCTGCCGACGGCGCAACCGACCTGGTTGGCGTCGCCGTGGCAGATAGCGAAGGGGTGTGGCTGCGCATCGGCCGGGTGTCGATGAACTGGGATCCGACCCGCCTCGCCAGCGGCCAGGTCGCAGTGACCAAGTTGGTCGCCGACGATGTGCAGGTGCTGCGCCAGCCCAAGCCCGGCCCGCCGGTCGAGCCACCGCCGGCTACCGACGCGCCATCGCCGCCGGAGCCGCTGGTCTGGCCGCGCTCGCCCATCGCGGTTTCCGTGAGGGGGCTGAAGCTGAATGGGGTGAAGATCGCGGCGGGCGTGCTCAGCCCCAGTGCACTGGCTTTCAATGCCAGCGGTCATTTCAAGGACGAGGGCGATATTCAGTCTGCCGGCCTTGATCTGGACCGAACCGACGCGGTCTCCGGCACCATCCGCTTCGACTACCGCCGCGATTTCGCCCAGGCGCTGTTGCGCCTGACCCTGGAAGCGCGGGAAGCCGCCGGCGGTCTGGTCGCCGAAATGGCTGGTCTGCCGCCAGGCTCCGCGACGGTCGTCAATGTCAAGGGCGATGGCCCTGTCGAGAACTGGGCCGCCGATCTGCGCGCTACCATCGACGATATCGGCAAGATCGACGGCAATGTAAAAGTCGCCTCGGTACAGCCCTTGGAAGTGACCCTGGACGTCTCCGCGGCGGCAGAGGGGCAGACCCGCGAGACCGGCGGCCCGTTGCTGGCCGAGCCGGTCGGCTTGTTCGCCGACCTGATCGTGACCGAAGAGGGCCTGCTGACCCTGCGCCGGCTGGCGCTCGACACCCAGGTCGGCAAGATCGAGGCATCAGGCTCGCTCAACACCGCCACCGGCGCGGTCGATGCGATGGTAGAGGCGGACGTGCCGACGCTCGGCCCGCCGATCCTTGCCTTCGGGACGCTGGAGGGTGCGCGGTTTTCCGGACAGGTCGGCGGGACGCTCGACGATTTGCAAGGCTCCGGCCGTTTTACGCTCGCCGATCTGACCGCCAATCAACTCGACATCGTCGGCCTGGCGATGGATGGGACAGTCGCGGTCAAGGGCGAGATCATCCGCTTCGATCTGAAGGGCCGCAGCGAACAACTGCAGGTCGACCGCCTCGATCTGGCGCAGACCGCCGGTGTCGAACTCGACATGGCGGGCGTGCTCGAAGGCCAGGCGTTGACCCTCTCCCGCCTGTTGATCGACGGGCCGGTGATGAACGCGTCAGCCGACGGAACCGCCGATCTGAGCGGCGGCGCATTGGACCTGCGCTACAAGGTGCGCGTGCCAAAGCTTGCGACCGTCGCCAATACCTACAACGCCAATGCCGCGGGCGACCTGACGTCTGAGGGCAAGGTCATCGGTACGGTTTCGGCTCCCGAACTGGTGGCAGCGACTGCCGTGGACGGACTCCGTTTCGACGGCACCGCCATCGGCGCGGTGCGGGTGCAGCACGATATCGTGCTTGGCCCGCCACTTACCGGCAAAATCACGGTGGGAGCCGACACCGCTGCCTATGGCAAGATCGCAGCCGAGACCGCGCTGCGGCTGGTAGATCAAGAACTATCGTTGCGCAATCTGCGCGCCAACGCCTTCGGGGTGGAGGTGCGGAGCGGCGCGCCGGTGGTCATGGATCTGGCCACCACGCTGGTCAACGGGCGCGTCACCTGGAAAGCCGCCAATCTGGCCTCGCTGGCAAAACTCGCCGGTACGCCGATGGCCGGCAGCGCCTCAGGCGAGATCAAGCTCGCCGCCACACAGGGCCGGCAAAACGTCGACTTAACCTTAGGAATGCCTAGCGGTAGTTTCGGCGATGCCTCGGTCGAGGCCGTGTCGCTCTGCGCCAAGGTGCGGGATGCTCTAAGCAAAGTGCCGACGGCCGATGCGACCGTCCGGGTCGCCACGGCGACCGTCGGCGAAATGGCGATCACCGACGTCAACGTGACAGCGAAGGGCCCGCTGAACGGCCTATCGGTCGTCGCCACCCTCGCCGGCACGGCGCCGGACGGCAAACCGGTTGCGGCGGAGGTTGCAGCCAAGCTTGCCGTGTTGCAGCCGCGCCTGACCGCGACGGTGCAGACATTGATCGCGGCCTATAACAAGGCCGAGATACGCCTGACAGCGCCGCTGCAGGTCAGCAGCCAGAATGGCCGGACGCAGGTTCAGGGCCTGAGGCTAGCCATCCCCGGCGGAACCGTGGCCGGCGATCTGGAGCTGCGCGGCCAAGTGTTGACGACCGATCTGGCGGTCAACATAGCCGACCTCAACCCGGTTGCCACCATGGCCGAACTGCCGATCGAGGGCGGCAGCATGGAGGCGACGCTGCGCTATGACAGCCGCGCGCCCGCCTCGCTGCGCCTGGCGGTGCGCGATCTGTTGCTGAAGGACCTGCCGACCGGCTCCAATGCCCTCGCCGCGACCGTCACCGCCGATTGGGACGGCAAGCAGGCGACGGCTGCGGCGCAGATATCGGGCGGGTTTGGCGATCCTCTGGTCGCCGATGTTGCGCTCGACCTGCTGCCTTCACGCTCCATCATCCCCGAGCCCTCGCCGCAAGCGGCCATGAACGGTCATATCACCTGGTCTGGCCGCGCCGAGCGGCTGTGGGCCCTGGTGCCGGCTGCCGATCATTATCTCGCAGGGCAGGTCGACGTGAACGTGACCATCGCCGGCACGGTCAGCGAGCCAACGATTTCCGGGCGCAGTGACATCACCGATGGCCGATACGAAAACCTGGAAGTCGGTACGATTCTAACCAACCTGACGGCCAAGTCCGAGGTCGCGGGTGATGGCGGTTTTGCCGTCAATCTCGACGCCCGCGATCCCACCAACTCGCCGATAACGGGCCGCGTCGCGGTGCGCGACGGCAAGCTGGACGCGAAGATCACCACCAATAACGCTTTATTGGTGCGGCGCACCGATATGACCGCCTTTGTGACCAGCACGATAACCGCGACTGGAACGCTGCTCAATCCGATGGTCGAAGGCGACATCCTGATCGAGCGGGCGGAAGTGCGGTTGGTTAATTCGCTGCCGCCCTCCATCGCCACGTTAGGTGAGGTGCAGATCAAGGGCGCGCCGAAACCGCGGCCGAAGCCGGCGAAGGAAGGTCGTATCGCCCTCGATATGCGCGTCCGCGCGCCGGACGAAATCTTCGTGCGCGGTCGTGGTCTGGATTCCGAGTGGCGGATGGACCTGAACATCGGCGGCACCGCCAGCAAGCCGCGGATCGGCGGCGCCATTGAGAAACTGCGCGGGCAACTCACCTTGCTCGGCAAGGCATTCAACCTGGCGCGCGGCGAGGTGCGCTTCTCCGACACGGCGAATATCGATCCGGAATTGGACGTCGCCTTGCTGCGCGATGCACAGGGCGTCACCGGCGGTATCGAGATCAGCGGCCGGGCATCGGCGGTCAAGGTCGATTTCGTCTCCACACCGCAACTGCCGCGCGGCGAGATCATGCCGCGGTTGCTGTTCAACCAGTCGAGCCAGTCCCTGTCGCCGCTGCAGGCACTTGAGTTGGCCAGCGGCATCGCGACATTGCTGGATGGGTCCGGCGACACCCTCGACCGTGTGCGAAGCGCCATAGGCCTGGACGTTTTGAGGGTCGAGGATCAGGGGGCCGGCACTGGCGTTACTGTCGGGCGCAATGTGGCGCCTGGAGTGTTCGTGGGCGCCAACCAGCCCATCGACGGCAGCGCGCCGAGCGCACGGGTGGAGATAGAGGTCTTCGATGACGTGGTGATCGAAAGCGATCTCGGCCAGCAGAGCGGCTCGTCAGTCGGCATTAAGTGGAAGCGGGATTTTTAAAGCGGCGGTATTCGCAGCGTACTGTCGCTCGGCGTCGCGCTAAATGACCAAAGTCTGGCCTTCCGTCGCGACGATTGTGCCGGGCTGGCGCGCCGAGGCGGTCTTGCAGAGTTCGTCAAGGTCGTCGTCGGTGCGGACTGGGTCGTGGTGGAACAGCACCAGACGCTTAGAATTGGCAAGTCTTGCTAAGCGAATCGCCTCCTCCCAGGTGGAGTGACCCCAATGCGGCCGCTTGGCAAATTCTTCCTCGGTGAACATGGAATCGTAGATAACCAAGTCTGCATCGCGGATCAGGTGGAGGATATTTTGGTTGGTTTCGCCGGCTTTGTGCGACGTGTCGGAAATATAGCAAACCGAGCGGCCATCGAATTCGATCCGGTAGCCGACGGCGTCGTTCGGATGGTCCAGCATGGCGGTTCTGACCAGAATGCGGTCGCTCAACGCCAGGCGGTCGCCGGCCCGGAAATCGTAATAGCGAACCTGCGGGCCGAACGCCTCCAGCGGGACCGGGAATAGCGGCGCGGACATCAGCCGGCCAAGTGTTTGTTCCAGGGTGATCTTCGGCAGCAAATGGCCAGCCCATATCCGGAATTGGTTGCCGGCCCCAAACGCCGGCGCGAAGAACGGAAAGCCCTCGATATGATCCAGATGAGTGTGCGAGAGCAGAATATCGGCGTCGACCTTGCCCTCCGCCATCATCGATTGGCCTAGCACCCGCAGACCCGTGCCGCCGTCGACAATGATCCGCCGCCCGTCGCACAGCACCTCGACACACGACGTATTGCCGCCATAGCGCACGGTGTCCCGCCCCGGTGTCGGAACGCTACCGCGCACACCCCAGAAGCGCACCTGGAACGTCAAGTTTTTCTCCGGCCGATCTGCGGTCTCCGTCACCGGCGCACGTATCCTTTTGCATCGAGCCCGTGTATTTGTGGAGGTAGCTTACCGGATGACGATATATTCGCCAATGACAGGAAATGTGCCAGCAGCCATCAAGGAACCAATTTGTAGCCGCCGGTCTCTGTCACCAGCAATTTCGCGGCGGACGGGTCCTGCTCGATCTTCTGGCGCAGGCGATAGACGTGGGTCTCCAGCGTGTGGGTGGTCACGCCCGGATTGTATCCCCAAACCTCGTGCAGCAGCGTTTCCCGGTCGATCACCCGCTGCCCGGCGCGATAGAGATATTTCAGGATCGCCGTTTCCTTTTCGGTCAGGCGAACTTTGCGCTCGGTCTCCGCCTCGATCAGGATTTTGCCGGACGGGCGGAACGTGTAGGGCCCGATGGTGAAGACGGCGTCTTCACTCTGCGCATGCTGGCGCAGATGCGCGCGCAGCCGGGCGAGTAGAACGCCTAGCCGAAATGGTTTCGTAATGTAGTCGTTCGCGCCGGAATCGAGCCCCAGGATCGTGTCGGCATCGCCGTCTGCCGCGGTCAGCATCAGGATCGGGCAGGCAACACCGTTGCGGCGCAGCACGCGGCAGGCGTCGCGGCCATCCATATCCGGCAGACCCACGTCCAGGATGATCGCATCGAAATGCTGCTCTCCGGCTCTTTCCAGGCCAGCGGTGGCCGTATCGGCCTGCACAACGTCGAAATCTTCATGTAAACGCATCTGCTCGGCCAACGATTCACGCAAAGCGTTATCGTCGTCGATCATCAGGACGGCTTGTCGCGCCATGGCGTTTCTGGCTCCCCGCAAGCTGGAAGTTGGTCGCATTTGAGTGTCCATGATATAGGGCTCCAATGATCGATTGCATCCCGCGACAACTAAATTGGCATACTGCGACTATGCCTGCACTTCAAATGGCCGTCATTTGGTCGCTAGACCGGCGTTCGTAGTGTTGGATCACCACCTGCTTTGGCAGCGTCATTAGCGGGGCAAATCCCGGCATGTTAACGATTGCGGCAATCACCGTGCCGCCGAGGAACCTCCGCTATGAACAGTAATCTCGTCCATCGGTGTATCGCCGGCTTTGCCATGGGTTGGCTGCTGCTGTTGGCCGGATGCTCGGAAGAACAGGCCGAAGTGCAGCCGGAGCCGGTGCGGGCGATCAAGTACATGACGCTGGAGCGCGGGGCGGCGGCGCAGCAGCGGCGGATCGCCGGTGTCGTGGCCGCCGGCACCTCCTCCGTCGCGGCATTCGAGACCGCAGGCCAGGTCATCGAACTGACCCACAATGTCGGCGATACCGTGGTCGCTGGGGATTTGCTGGCCAGGCTCGATCCCGAACCGTTTCGCCTGCGGTTGGCCGAGGCCGAGGCGAAGCGGGATCAGGCGCGGGCTGCGGTTGCCGACGCGGAGAGCAAATACCAACAGCAAAATCAGCTCTTCGACAAGGGCTATGCCACCCGCACTGCACGAGAATCGGCGCTGGCGACGCTGCGCAATGCCCGCGGCGCTTTGGGTGTGGCCGAAAGCCAAGTGCAGATCGCCCGCCGCAATTTGGAGAAAACCGAACTGAAGGCGCCATTTTCCGGCGTGATCGCCCGCCGCACCGTCGAACCGTTCGAGGAGGTAGCCAGTGGGCAGGAAGTCTACACCCTGCAAACCGAGGGTGAGAACGAGGTTAAAGTCTCGCTGCCCGAAACCCTCGTGAACGTGGTGTCCGTCGGCGACCCGGTCGACGTGATCGTGTCTTTGCTCAGCAGCGATGCGATCCAGGGCAGAGTGGCCGAGGTCTCACCGCTCGCGGAAGGAGTGAACGCCTATCCGGTGACGGTTCGCCTGGAGAGCTCGCCGCCAGGCCTGCGCCCGGGGATGAGCGCGCAGGTGCTGTTCCAATTCCGCCCGGCCGATACCTCGAACGCCTTTACCGTACCGATCAGCGCGCTGAAGCCAAAAGTGGGGGAAGAGGGCGGGTTCGTTTACGTCTTCGATGCCGGAAAACTGGATGAGCGGGCGGTGCAGGTCGTCAACCTTCGCGACAACTCCTTGCAAATCGTGGGTGAAATCCAACCGGGGGAGGTGATCGCGACTGCCGGCGTCAGCCTGCTGTACGATGGCATGCCGGCTCGTTTGCTCGACCCCGCGACGCTGCGTTAGCCGGGGAATATTGTCGAGATGATCACGCGCTTCGCCCTTGCCAACCCAATGTTGGTGTTGGCCATGGTCCTGCTGGCGTTGATCGCCGGGCCGTTCAGTTTCCTGACGCATCCATCGCGGGAAGATCCGAAGATCACGATCCGGGAGGGCTCCGTCATGGCGCATTTTCCGGGCATGCCGGCGGACAAGGTCGAGCAGTTGCTGACCACCGTGCTGGAGGAGAAAATCCGCGAGATTCCGGAGGTGGACGAGATCAACTCCACCTCCAGCACCGGGCGCTCGCTGATCAACGTGGTGATCGGCGACGAGTACACGGACCTCGACCCCATCTGGAACGATCTGCGCAATAAGATGGACGAGGTCGTGGCGGACCTGCCGGAGGGAACGCAGGGGCCGACGGTCGACACCGACAAGGGCGATGTCGCCATGGCGACGATTGCGCTGACGGCGGAAGGCTTCTCCAACGCGGAAATGCACGCCGCGGCTAAGGAGTTGCGCCGCCGTCTTTACGCGAGCGTTCCGGGTGTGCGCAAGATCACGCTGTATGGCGTGCTGGAACAGCGGGTGTTTATCGAATTCGACAATATCCGTATCTCGCAACTGGGCCTTGACCCCCAGGCGATCATCGCGGCGGTGCAGGGGCAGAACGTCATCCAGCCCGGTGGCCGGGTGGAGGTGGATGGCCAGACCCTGACCATTCAACCCACCGGCGACTTCGCCAGCCTGGCGGACATCCGCTCGCTGCCCATCGCCATTCCGGGGGAGCAGGGTCGGGCGTTTTACCTAAGCGACATCGCCGGCATCACCTTTGCCTACGAGGACCCGCCCGGGCCGCAGGCGTTCTACAACGGCGCGCCGGCCATTGTCATCGGCATCTCGATGACCGACGGCTTCGATGCCAATGCCTTCTCCCGTAGCCTGACAGCGTTTCTTGCTGCAGCCAAGGTCGCGCTGCCCGTCGGCATGTTCCTCGACACCATCACCTACCAGCCCGACGAGATCGAGACGGCGGTATTCGGCGTCGTGAATAATCTGTGGCAGACCGTGTTGATCGTCCTCGCCGTGGTCATCGCTTTTCTGGGGTTTCGCACCGGGTTGATCGTCGGCACCACGGTGCCGCTGGTTATGGTCATTACCATCCTGGTGATGCGCGCCGTCGGCATCGATCTGGAGCGGATGTCGCTGGCCTCGCTGATCATCGCGCTGGGCCTGTTGGTCGACAATGGCATCGTTATTGCCGAGGAGTTGCAAAGCCGGTTCGCCCGTGGCGAGGGCAGGCGCAAGGCAGCGAGAGCTGTCGGCAGCATGATGAGCGGCCCACTGCTCGCGGCTTCGCTGACAACGATTTTTGCCTTCATGCCGCTGATCCTGATGCCAGGCGCCGCCGGCGAGTACACCCGCTCGATCTCGCTGGTAGTCGGCATCGCGCTGCTGGTGTCTTGGGTAGTGGCGCTGTCGGCGCTGGTGCTGTTCTGCATCTGGTTCCTGCACCGCGGCAAACCGGTAAATGAGGAGCAGGCCTATAGCAGCCGCTACTATAATGCCTACCGCTCTTTTCTGACCATGGCGGTGCGGTGGCGATGGATCAGTGTGCCTCTGGCGTTCGCCACCATCGTCATCGGCGTGCTGCTGATGGCGAATGTCTCGAAAACATTCTTTCCTGCGTCCGAGCGCACTCAGTTGCAGATCGTCGTCGAGTTGCCAGTGGGCGCCAATACTTATGCGACGCAGGATGTGGTGAAACGCCTCTCGGGCTGGTTGACGGATCGCGAGACCAATCCGGAGGTGCTGGACACCGTCGGTTATGTGGGCACCGGCGGCCCGCGGTTCTACTTGGCGCTGTCGCCAATCGACGGCTTTGCGAACAAGGGCTATTTCATCGTCAACGTCCGGGAATTCGAAGAGGTCGCGCCTTTGATCGACAAAGTCCGCGCCTTCGCTGCCGCGCAGGTTCCGGAGGCTCGGGTGACGCCGAAAAAGATGTCGTTGGGTCCCGGCGAGGCAGGGTTGGTCGAATACCGGCTGTTCGGCTCTGACATCAACACGCTGAAAGGTTTTGCCGAGGGGCTGAAGGCCGACATTCGTGCCGTTCCCGGCGCCCGCGACGTCAAGGACAACTGGGAAAATCCGTCCGTCACCATCCGCGTCGTCATCAATCAGGAGGCGGCGCGGCGGGCCGGCGTCACGTCTTCAGCCATCGCCCAGGCGCTGAACGCGCAGTTGGCCGGGCTGCAAGTTACCGACTATCGCGTTGGTGATCTTTCGATCCCCGTCGTCATCCGGGCGGAGGGCGACGCGCGCCAGAACATCGACCGCCTGCGCACCTTGAACGTTGCTCGCACCGGCGATTCTCCCGTGCCTTTGTTGCAAATCGCCAGCTTCGAAGGCGCACCCCAGTATTCCCGCATCAAGCGCCAGGATCTGGAGCGGGTGATCACGGTCTCCGCCGTGCATGCGACCGAGACGGCGGCGGGCTTCAATGGGATCCTGCAGCCGACCCTCGCCGCGCTGGAGGCGGAGATGCCGGCTGGCTACCGCATCGAGCAAGGCGGCGAGTTGGAGGCGAGCGAGGATGCGAACGAAAAACTTTCCGCCAACATGCCACTCGCCTTCGCGTCGATGGTTCTGGTGCTGATCTGGCAGTTCAACAGCTTTATCAGGCCGGCTCTGATTATCTCGATCATCCCGTTGACAATTACCGGGGTCGGTTTGGCGCTCACAATAGCCCCGGGCGCCAATTTCGGCTTCATGGCGATTCTGGGCTTTCTGGCGCTGATGGGCATTGTCATCAACAACGCCATCATCCTGATCGACCGCATCGACCAGGAGCGCGAGCGGTGCGAGACCATTTTGGATGCCGTGGTCGAGGCCGGTGTTCGCCGCCTGCGCCCGATCATCATGACCACCTGCACGACGGCTTTGGGTCTGGCCCCGATCATCGTCGCGCGGGACGTGCTGTTTTACGACCTGGCGCTGGTGATCGCCGGCGGCTTGCTGTTCGGCACGGTGCTGACGCTGGTGGTGATCCCCTGCCTCTATGCCATGGTCTTCCGCACGGCAAAGGCGAGTCCTGTGGACGACGCGGCGTAGGTTTACTCCTTCCAGGGCGCTGCGTCCCATTGCGCTGGGGGCGGAATCTCCTTTATGCATAGGAGGTAGCTAGGAATGTCGCGGGAGGCGCCGATGGATAATCCCCTTTTTGGGCGGTCCACCGACGAATACCACCAGTCCACGCCCCCGGGCGAGGCGCGGACGATTGCGGTTCTGGGGCCCACCAACACCGGCAAGACCTTTTTGGCCGTGGAGCGGATGCTGGGCCACGCCAAAGGTATGATCGGTTTTCCGCTGCGCCTGTTGGCCCGCGAGAACTACGACAAGATCGTCAAGCTGAAGGGCGCCGGCCAGGTGGCGCTGGTGACGGGCGAGGAAAAGATCATCCCGCCCAGGCCGCGCTACTATGTCTGCACAGTCGAGAGCATGCCGCTCGACCTCAAGGTCGACTTCTTAGCCATCGACGAGATTCAGATGGCCGCCGATACCGAGTGCGGTCACATCTTCACCGAGCGCTTGCTGCACGCCCGCGGCCTATCGGAGACCATGTTCCTGGGCTCGGAGACGGCGCGGCCACTGATCCGCAAGCTGGTGCCGCATTGCGAGTTCATCACCCGCCCGCGCTTCTCCACCCTCTCCTATGCCGGCCATCGCAAAGTGACGCGCCTGCCGCCGCGCTCGGCCATCGTCGCCTTCTCCGCGGCGGAGGTCTATCGCCTGGCGGAGTTGGTGCGGCGGCAGCGCGGCGGCACAGCGGTGGTGTTGGGTGCGCTCAGTCCGCGGGCGCGCAATGCCCAGGTCGGCATGTATCAGGCGGGAGAGGTAGACTATTTGGTAGCGACCGACGCCATCGGCATGGGCCTGAACATGGACGTGCGCCACGTCGCCTTCTCGGCGCTCAGCAAATACGACGGCAACCGTATGCGCGACCTGCTGCCCGCCGAAATCGGCCAGATCGCCGGACGCGCCGGGCGGCATATGAGCGACGGCACGTTTGGCGCCACCGCCGACCTGCAAGGCATGGACGAGGAGGTGGTGCAGCGTGTCGAAGCCCACGAATTCGATACGCTGCGCACGCTGATGTGGCGCAACAACGATCTGGACCTGCGTTCGGTCGAGGGATTGCGCCGCGCGCTGGAGCAGAAACCGCCCTATCCGTTCTTGCGCCGCGCCCGCCACGCCGACGATCAGCGCACGCTGGAATCGTTGGTGCAGATGCCGGACGTGGCGGCCCGCGCCGTCGGCCATGACGCGGTGCAATTGCTCTGGGATGTCTGCCAGGTGCCGGACTTTTCCAAGACCCTCACCGATTCGCACACCCGCCTGCTCGCCCGCATCTTCGCTTTCCGCGCGGAGGATGAGGGCCGCCTGCCGACGGATTGGGTCGCCGGCCATATCGACCGGTTGGACCGGGTCGATGGCGATATCGACACGCTGATGGCGCGCATCGCCGGCACGCGGACTTGGACTTATATCAGCCATCGCACCGGCTGGCTCGACGAGGCCAGCCACTGGCAGGAGCGGGCGCTGGCCATAGAGGACCGGCTGTCCAATGCCCTGCACGACCGCCTGACCCAGCGCTTTGTCGACCGCCGCACGGCGGTGCTGGTGCGAAGGCTGGCCGATGGCGACGAGTTGGTCGGCGGCGTCAACTCGCTGGGCGAGGTGATTGTCGAGGGCGAGACGGTGGGCACGATTTCCGGCTTTCGCTTCAAGGCGGCCTCCGCTGACCGCGGCGAAGACGGCCGCGCCCTGCTGAATGCCGCCAACCGCGTGCTGCGGCAGGAGATCGACGGGCGCGTCGCCTCCGTCGTCCGGGCCGGACACAGCGATTTCTCGTTGACCGACGACGGTCGCATCGCCTGGGCTGGGGAGCCGTTGGCAGCGCTGGCCTGCGGTGCCGACTGGCTGAAGCCGCGGATCGAACCGATGGCCAGCATCCTGCTCGACAACCACCACCGCCAAGCCTTGCGGGCCCGGCTGCAGACCTGGCTGGATCAGGAAGTGCAGCGGCGCCTGGGGCCCCTCGCCCGCCTGCAAGCGCTGGTAGGGTCGCCGGCCCTGCGCGGCATCGGCTATCGCCTGGCGGAGGCAGCCGGCGTGCTGGAGCGGCGCGCGGTTCGGGAGCAGTTGGATGCGCTCACCAAGCCAGAGCGTAAGCAGTTGACGGAGGCCGGCGTCCGCATCGGGCGCGACAGCCTCTACCTGCCGAAACTGTTACGCGGCGCACCTGCCCGCTGGCGCCTGATGCTGTGGCGTCTGTTTCATGGTGGGGCGGAGCCGCCGGCCGAACGCGCGCCCGTGCTGCCAGTGAGCGGCGATGCGGACGCGCACTGGTACCGGATTTGCGGCTATACCCTGATTGGCCGCTTTGCCATCCGCGTTGATCGGTGGGAGGCGTTCGGTGCCGCGGTCTACAAGGCGGCTGGTGAAGGCACCTTGACCGCAACGCCATCGCTGACCACGGCGGCCGGGGTGCCCGCCGATGCTCTGCCCGAGCTGTTGAAACGCCTGCGCTTCTATCCGACCGGCGAGACGACCGAGGCGGGCGCGACGATCTACAGCCGCAAGGGCCGCCCCGGTGCCAAGCCGGCGAGACGGCGGCCGCGGCCGGTAAAACCAGCACCGCCGTCCGGACTAACGGCGACTGAACCGCACAGCGATTCTCCGTTCGCCTCGCTGCGCCATGCTCTGGCGCTGGCCGGTGTCACCTGAAGGCGCTGGCCCCGTGACGACCGAGCCGCCACCCCGCCTTCGCATCGACAAATGGCTGTTCTACGCTCGGTTCTGCAAGACCCGGACCGTCGCCGTGCAGTTGGTGACCAAGGGCCGGGTGCGGGTGAATCGGCAGCCGGTTCGCAAGGCCAGCTATGAGTTGAAACCCGGCGACGTGCTGACGATTCCACGCGGCCGCACCGTTGCCGTCGTGCGGGTGATCGCCTTGGGCGAGCGGCGGGGGCCTGCGACAGAAGCGCGGATGCTGTATGAGGAACTGGTGCCCGCCGGTTGATTTTGGCAGACAAGCAGATTACATACCGCCTCCTCCACGAAAATAGCCTGCCTCAAACCGCCAACGGTTCGGGGTGCGCCAGGAGAACACGATGACCTACATCGTCAATGAAGACTGCATCAACTGCAAGTACATGGACTGCGTCGAGGTCTGTCCGGTCGATTGCTTTTATGTCGGCGCCAACATGCTGGTGATCCACCCGGACGAGTGCATCGACTGCGGTGTTTGCGAGCCGGAATGTCCGGTCGATGCCATCAAGCCGGATACAGAGCCGGGCGCTGAAGAGTGGGTTGAGTTCAACCGCGAATATTCCGAAGCTTGGCCCAATATTACCCGCAAGGGCGAGCCGCCGGCCGACGCAAAAGAGTGGGAAGGCGTGCCCGATAAGTTCAAAAAGTACTTCGATCCGGGGCCGGGAACGCCTTAAACCAGTTAAAAAATCATTCATTGGTGCAATGGGCGGTGGGATTCCATCGCCGGATGTGCTATATTGCAAAGCTATGACGATATGGCAGACGTTGCTTCTTCTCCCTTCGATGGTGCGTTTGCCACCCTCCTACCCTGTTCCGACAAGAGATCGGACGGACGTCAAAGGCGGTCGGATTGATGACACGCGCGCGTCTGTAGCGAGTGCGGTGGCCGCTATTGGCCTTCCCATCTGCGCAACAACGTTAACGCTGCGCTTTCCCGATATGATGGCCTACCCGGCTAAATCGCTACCCACAGATTGAAGTGACACACCTCACCATTGTCGAGGGATAAAGGTCGAAAGCATGGCAAAACAAGCTAAGTTCCAGCCCGGCGATTTCGTTGTCTATCCGGCCCATGGCCTGGGCAAGGTCACAGCGATCGAAACGCGAACCGTCGCCGGGTTCCAGTTGGATATGCTGGTTATTGAATTCGAGAAAGAGAAAATGACCCTGCGCATCCCGCTGACCAAGGTTGGCGCGGCTGGTCTGCGCGGCCTGTCTAGCCGCAAGGACATGCAGGACGCGATGAAGACCCTGAAGGGCCGCGTTCGCGTGAAGCGCACCATGTGGAGCCGCCGGGCGCAGGAGTACGAGTCCAAGATCAACTCCGGCAGCCTGGTGCAAGTGGCGGAGGTCGTGCGCGACCTCTATCGCAACGCCGAACAGCCCGACCAATCCTATAGCGAGCGTCAGATCTATCAGGCAGCCCTGGAACGCCTGACCCGCGAACTGGCCGCCGTCGATCGCACCGACGAGGAAAAGGCGCAGGAGAAGCTAGAATCCGTTCTCAGCGCCGCCTCGACCGCCGCTCAAGCCGCCGCGGCGGAGGCAGAAGCGGCCGCCGAAGCGGACGATGTCAATAGCGATAGCGATAGTGACGGCGACGATGGAGACCCCAAGGAAGAGGCGGCGTAGCCCCTCCGATTCCGATCGGCTTAAAAGGCTGTAACTCGAAACCTAGCCGTGAGCGGAGGCATCGCCGCGTCGTAACACCGTTCAGGCATTGCCACGCTCCTTTCCAAACACCGCTCTTAGCCATAGTTCAAGTCTATATGATAGGCCGAATTTTAGTAAAGCCGGGTTATGGTGAGGTAATGGCACGAGTTACCAAAAACGTATCGCGTCGTTTAGAGACCGCCCTTACGATTGGATCAAATGTCTTTTTCCGTTGTCGGGTCGATTGTTTTTCGTATTGGTGTGATCTTAGTCGCTGGAAACCCGCTTATCTCAGCATGCTTCCGAATTGTCGCCTCGTCCTTGGCCAAGTATACGCAAAACGTCTTATCACCCGCCACGTAACTCTCGACCCATTGAATGTCAGGAGCCAGTTGCGCTAAGGCCTCGTTGGATTTGGCGGCTGCACCAGCCAATTGACCACGCTCCATCAAACCGACTTCTGGGATATCCCGTTCGATGATGTATTTATTCAAAGACACTGTCCGCCTCCCGATGTAAGCGGCAAAGATGCCAGCATAAACTCCATATGTCAACGCTGTCTGAAATTTCCTCAAAAGTTGCCGAAGTAAATTTCCCCAGTTTTGGGTTCCGGTGGTCGGCCGGATCAGAAACCGGCTCTTCCGGCTTCCGGTCGCTAACTATGTGCCATCCATCAGTCCGTGTGATCCGCCTCCGCTTCATGCCGAGGCGGCAGCACCAAGCTCACTCATAAGGGCGCCTCGGACAATTGGTTTTCTGATCCCGGGCGAGAGAGTGCATGCTGGCTCGGCGTGTTGGCGCGTGTCGAGATTGTGCCGCGCAGTGGCGAATTCTGATTGTTTTTAGCCGATCCGCGCTGCACGAGGCGCACTTCACCCCCGATCAACCTCTCGGTCGGTGCTCCGGCGGAGGCCAGCCCATCCAACTGGACCGCCCGGCGTATGTTGCAGGCCAGGTTGTTCAGCCCGATCCGCGCCTTGGCGCGCGCGATGCCGACGCTGCGCACCAAGCCCGGACCCGGGCCTTCGAGCACGCCCGGTTGCCCTGCCGCTCGCGCTTTGTGAGCGGACGGTTGCGATGGGTCTTGCGGTGGATCCGTCTTTTCTAGCCGCGCTGGTATTGACGGCGTTGCTGCCCGAGATCGGACAGCTAAACCGCCACCAGGTCGCAGCGTTGACCGGCGTCGCCCCGCATCCGCGCCAGAGCGGCAAGGCCGACGGCTACCGCCGTATCAGCGGCGGACGTCCGGCCATCAAGCGAGGCCTGTTCATGGCCGCCATGGCCGCCCGACAACATCACCCTCAACTCCGCACCTTCCTCGAGCGGCTCAGAGCCGCAGGCAAGCCCAAGCTCGTTGCCATAATGGCTGTCGCCCGTAAGTTCGTCACAATCGCCAACGCCAAAGTCCGAGACGCCATCTTTGCCCTTAAGCCGGGACAGTGTTGATGACGCTAAATCGTGGGTCAGAACTTCGCGCCGCAGGTATTGGGTCCCGGGTCGAGCCCGGGACACGGGACGTCGATAGCTGGCGGTCAGACCACCCGTTTCCGATGCAAATCGGCGATCCGGTCGGCGGAATAGCCGAGGTCAGTGAGGATCGCGTCGGTGTGCTCACCGTGTTCCGGCGTGGCGTTGCGCATGCGGTGCGGGGTGCGCGACAGGTTGGTGGCGTGGCGGGCGATGGCGATCTCACCCAGTTGCGGATGCTGGATCGGTACGGCAAAGCCTAGGTGCTTGACCTGCACATCCTCCATTGCCTGGTCGATCCGGTAGATCGGCCCGCAGGGCACGCCCGCCTCGTTCATCGCCGCCACCCAGAAGTCCGACGTGTTCTGGCGGGTGTAGGTGGCGATGGCCTCGTTCAACTCGTCGCGATGCTGCTGGCGGTCCTTGTTGGACTTGTAGCGCGGGTCGGTCAGCAATTCCGGCGCGCCCAGGCAGTTGCACATGCGCTCGTACATGACGCCACCGGAGGCCGCGATATTGATGTGGCCGTCGGAGGTCTCGAACACGCCGGTCGGCACACCGGTCGGGTGGTTGTTGCCGGCTTGTGGCGGCACCTCCCCCGCCATGGTCCAGCGCGGCACCTGGAAATCGAGCATGGCCAACTGCGCCTCCAGCAGAGACGTGTGCACCCACTGGCCCTCGCCGGAGACCTCGCGCTCCAGCAGCGCCGTCAGAACGCCGATGGCCAGATACATGCCGGCGGAGAGGTCGGCGATGGGGATGCCGACGCGCACCGGCCCCTGCCCCGGCAGGCCGGTGACGCTCATCAGCCCGCCCATGCCTTGCGCGATCTGATCGACGCCCGGCCGGTTCGCATACGGCCCGTCCTGGCCGAAGCCGGAGATCGAGCCATAGACGATGCGTGAGTTCACGGCCCGGCAGGCCTCGTAGTTGATGCCAAGGCGGTTCTTTACGTCCGGCCGGTAGTTCTCGATCACCACATCGGCGTCGTGCACCAGCTTGAAGAATATCTCCTTGCCCTCGTCCGCCTTGAGATTGAGGGTCAGCGAGCGCTTGTTGCGGTGCAGGTTCTGGAAATCGAAGCCGTGGCGGTCGCCGGCGGTGACGGAGCGGCTATCGCTCGCCCCCGGGTCCTCGATCTTGATCACGTCGGCACCCATGTCCGCCAACTGTCGCACCGCTGTCGGCCCGGCGCGGGCACGGGTCAGGTCGAGCACTTTAAAGCGGGTCATGGGTAGAGCGGTCATGGCGAGCGGTCCCTCGATTGCCGTGCTGTCTGCCCAATCTTATGGGCCGATTGTCCGATCCGGCAAGCACCGCACTCAACCTCCGCCGCGCACCTGATCTTGGCGCTTGCCCGTGGATATGCCGTCGGCCACAGAATGTCAGGCGCGGGGCGGACGGTCGGCATCACGATCAACACGATGGAACGGGATACCATCACGGGGCCGGAATGCCTGCCGGATTGGGATCGCTACTTGCTTCTGGGCTATGCTGATCTCCAGCCAGACACAATCCGCACCGCCATCGATCGCCGCGCCCAAGTGCTATGGTAGCGGGTAATCTAGAGATTAGCCCAATTGTCAGATCGGGGGCATCGCACGCATCAACTGCACATGTCCATTATGCGGAAGCGGCTACAGCGTCCCCATGACTCTGGCTTTTCATCCCAAAAGCGCGGAAAGATTGACGGCAATACCGTCTCCGATATCGAACCGCTTCGGCCAACAGCATGTCCCGCATCCCCTATATCCCGCTGCTCGCAGCGCTGTTCGTTCAAACGTTGGCAACCATGGGCGCCTATTCCGTCGCCGCTGCCGCACCATCGATCTCCCGCGATTTGCAGGTGCCGGGCGAGTATGTCGGGCTATTCATATCGATCGTCTACGGCTTCGGCATGGTATCCGCCATGTTCTCGCCCAGCTTCATCCATCGCTATGGCGCTGTCCGGGTCAGCCAAGTGATTATGATCGCCACCATCGCCATGATTGTTACAGCGAGCCAGGGGGGTACGCTCATCACTCTCGCTATCGCTGCCGTACTGCTCGGCTGCGGCTATGGCGCGACCGCGCCGACCAGCAGCCACCTGCTGATGAAGCGGACGCCAACTGATATCCGCAACATGGTGTTTTCCGTCCGCCAGATTGGCGTGCCGCTCGGCGGCGTACTCGGTGGTTTGATCGTGCCGCCGCTGGTCCTGGCGTTTGACTGGAAGACTGCTATCTTCGTTCAGATCGTCCCGGCGCTGACGATGCTGCTGCTGCTACAACTGATGCGCCGCGAGTATGACGCCGACAAGGATCCCGGCCACATCATCCGCGCCAAAGGGCTAATCGGGCCGCTCATGCTGTTAAAGACCATGCCGGAAATGCGCGTATTGACGCTGGCCGTGTTCTTCTATGCCGGCACCCAGTTGTGCTTTGTCGCCTACACCAGCGTCCACCTGACCAGCCAGGCGGGCTTCGGGCTGGTCGCCGCTGGGCAGATGCTGGCGACTTATCAGATTTCCGGCGTAGTCTCCCGTCCGATCTGGGGTGTAATTGCCGACAAGTGGATACCCGCCCGCGCCATGCTGGTTGCCATGGGCTTCGTCATGGCGGCTATGGCGGCCTTGGCCGGGTCATTTTCTGAGCAATGGCCATGGCTCGGTATTTTCCTTGTTTCCGTTGTCGCCGGCGCTACCGCCAGCGGCTATACCGGCCTCGCCTTTGCCGAGTTCGCGCGTATGGGCGGGCAAGACCGCGCGGCGGAGGCAACTGGTCTTGGGGCTTCCTCACAATTTTTTGGGGTGATGCTGCTGCCATCCACCTTTAGCTTTCTGGTGGCAGGCGGCGGCTACGATCTGGCCTACGAGATCATAGCCATTCTGGCGGCGCTATCGGGAGCGGGCTTATGGATTTTTGGCGGACAGCGATGGTCTTCGGCTTAGCAGGCCTTTTCACAGCCTGTGTCCGCCAGGGCGCCTTGCCTGATCCCGGGATTGAGCCGTTAACGGATGGCGTCTTTATGGTGCCTGTCGACCGCGACGCGACCGGATGCGTACGCTACCGCGTGATCTCGGATCGCCGGCTCGGCGACTATACGGTCTATTGGCGTGTAGAACCGGGCCATTTCACCGACAACCGCACGCAAGCGGACTGCAAACCCAGGGAGGCCAGACCGTGAAGCTGGAATTCGTCACTGTCGAAAGGCCCTCGCCGGGCGTTGCCGTCGTCGCGTTCGATCGAGGCGACGGTCTCAATGCCATGTCGATGCAGTTAGCCAGAGAGCTGACTGTTACGGCCCATTCTCTGTACGACGACTTCGAAACCCACGCCATTGTGCTGATCGGGCGCGGCAAGGGCTTTTGCGCCGGTCGCGACCTGCGCGATAGTGAGATCAGGGATCGGACGTCGGCGGGCATGTTGCGCCGCCGGCATCTGGGCGGCGATGGCTGGCGGCTTTGCCAAGCCTGGGAAAGGTTGGAACAATTTACCATTGCCGCGGTGGAACGGTTTGCCGTCGGCGGCGGGCTCGCTTTTGCGCTGGCGACAGATTGGCGGGTCATGGGAAAGGGTGCACACTTCCGCGCGCCGGAAGTCGCGCTCGGTTTATCGATGAGTTGGGGATCGATCCCGCGTCTCGTGAACCTCGTCGGCCCGGCAAGGGCAAAGCAAGTGCTGCTGATGGCAAACGACCCCATCACCTCGGATCAAGCACTCGCATGGGGATTGGCTCAAGAGATTGCACCAGATGGCGAAGTAGAGGCCACAGCCATACGCTGGGCGGCGAAGGTAGCCCAGATGCCGCCGGTCCCGGCGCGTATGACGAAGAAGACGATCAATGCCTATGCGAATGCATTGAGTGATCTGGCAGTGCACATGGATACCGACGAGGTTATCCTGACAGAGACGACCGCCGACCACAGCGAAGCCGTCTCAGCCTATCTGGAGCGACGCTCGCCGACATTCCGTGGCACATAACGCCGCCACATCTGACAGAGCTGGCCCATCACCCGCATCCGACGGGCGAGGTATCGCCAACATATTCAGTTGACCGCCACCAAGTGGCCGGGATCGACCTCTTTCATTTGAACCGCCGGTGGCTCATAGCCAGGTGGCTTCACAG
Organism: uncultured Alphaproteobacteria bacterium; assembly: GCA_963974445.1. GTDB lineage: Bacteria > Pseudomonadota > Alphaproteobacteria > Bin95 > Bin95 > JACKII01. The sequence continues at coordinate 10,388 of CAXBDI010000032.1, read as the reverse complement.
GCGATGGAATTTCGTCCGTGTTCAGCGCCCGGTCTGTACGGCGGAGGCGCGGATCGGCCACGGGTACGGCCTTCAACAATTTCTGCGTATAGGCATGCTGCGGATTTTCAAAGACTTGCCGACGCGAACCCAACTCGACGATCCGTCCCAAATACATCACAGCGACACGGTGGCTGATCCGCTCGACCACGGCCATGTCATGGCTGATGAACAGGAAGGCGATGCCGAACTCTTGCTGCAGATCCATCATCAGGTTGATCACCTGCGCCTTGATCGTTACGTCGAGCGCGGAGACCGCCTCGTCGGCGACGATCAGTTTCGGCTCCAATCCCAGGGCGCGAGCGATGCAGACCCGCTGGCGTTGACCACCAGAAAATTCATGCGGATAGCGGGACGCGTGCTCCGGCAGCAACCCGACCCGCACCAGCAGGTCGGCCACCTTGTCGCGAAGCGCGCTGCCACTTTCCATACCATGCACACGCATCGGCTCGGCGATGGCCTCACCAGCGGTCATGCGCGGGTTCAAGCTGGCAAACGGATCTTGAAAGATCATCTGCATTTCGCGGCGCAGCGGTCGCATCGCTTTGGCGCCCAAAGGCGTAATGTCTTGCCCTTCGAACTTTACCCGTCCGCTGGTGATCGGCACCAGTTTCAGGATCGAGCGGCCTGTGGTCGATTTCCCGCAGCCGCTTTCGCCGACGACCGCCAGTGTCTCGCTCGGATCGATATGAAAGGTGATGTCGTCCACCGCATGCACACGACCGGTCAGCCCGCCGAACAGGCCGCTGCGAATGTCGAACCGGGTGACGAGATTTTCGACCTCGAGCAGGTGCGCCGAGCCATTACCGTTGGTGTTCATCGCTTCGTTCCTGATATCGCGGAGCTATCGCCATCGCCAGTGCTGTAGATGTCTTTTTGCGGTGGAGCCTGGTCCGGCGCCAGTGGCATCGGCTCGTCGGCGGACAACGCGGTCGTGGGCGCCTTGGAAGCGCCAGGCTCGACATCGAAAAAGTCTTCTGGCTCGAACGTATCGCCTTGCCCAACATCGGGAAATTTCTCCGGCGCATCTTTGCCGTTCATCGACCCCAGCTTCGGCACGGCATTGATCAGCGCCTGGGTATAGGGATGCTGTGGATTATGGAAGATCTCGATCGCGGTCCCTTGCTCAACGATCTTGCCCTTGAACATCACCGCAACGCGGTCGGCGACCTCCGCGACCACGCCCATATCGTGGGTGATGAATAGGACGGCCATGCCGATCTCATCTTGCAGGGTCTTGATCAGGTCTAGGATCTGCGCCTGAATCGTCACGTCCAAGGCCGTGGTCGGCTCGTCCGCAATCAGCAGTTGCGGCCGGCACGACAGCGCCATGGCGATCATTACGCGCTGGCGCATACCGCCCGACAGGTGGTGCGGGTATTGCTTGAGTTGTTTCTGCGGCTCGGGCATGCGTACGAGCGTCAGCATCTCGAACGCCCGCCGCTCCGCCTCCTTCTCGTTCAAGCCTTGATGCAGCATGATCGCTTCGGCGATTTGGAACCCGATAGTGTAGACCGGATTCAGGCTGGTCATAGGCTCCTGAAAAATCATGGAGATGGCGTTGCCACGGATCTGCCGCAGGGTATCGTCCGGCAATTGCACAACGTCGACCACCCGGTCATCCGGCAGGCGCAGATCAATGCGGCCGGATGGCATCTTGCCGCCGCTCGCATCGTTCAGCCGCATCAAGGCCATCGCCGTGACGGATTTGCCAGATCCGGACTCACCCACCACCGCAACCGTCTCACCCTTGTTGATATAGAACGAAATGCCGTCGACGGCCTTGACGGTCGAATCCTCTAGCGGGAAGTAGACGCGCAGATCCTGCACATCAACGACGCGATTTGCATCCATAGCCCTGTTCTACCATGTTAAGGTTAGCGGACATTGTTTGCCCTTGATTAATGCTCAGTGTTACGCGGCCCGTGCCGCCGGCGTCAAGGCGAAGACATCTGCCAGCAATTGGTACGAGCGACACCGGGCAGCAAATTCGTGGGTGATGGTGACAATCACCACCTCATCGACCGAGTAATCTTTCGCCAAGGCTTCGATGGCGCGCTTGCAGTGATCGGGATCGCCGATAATTTGCTGGCTCCGGGCCTGGGCAATGCGCTGCCCTTCCCAGTCGCCGATTTCCGCCAGGATTTTGTCCGCCTCCTCCGCCGTAGGGAAGGGCTGAAAGATGCCTTGTTCGATCCGCAGTCGCCAGACATCGCGGCCTCGCGCCAACCGGTCGGCCTCCTCCATTGTCGGCGCGCAAATCACGTGCGCGGCAACGCTGGCGCATGGTTCGGGATAGTCCGGTGATGACCGATAGTGCTCGCGATAGGCCTGCATCACCTTGGCGCCAACAGGGCCCGCGATGAAATGGGCAAAGCAGAAGGGCATGCCCAACACGGCCGATACCGTCGCCGAATAGTCAGAGGACCCCAGTAGCCACATTTGCGGGATATTCACAGGCGTCGGCACCGCGTGCACCCTGGCAAAAGGGTGCCCCTCCGGCATTTGGTCCTTCAGGTAGGCCTCGACCTCCTGCACCTGCCGCGGGAAATTATCGACGGAACGCGGCGCACCATCCGGGGCCAAAGCCGCGGCTGTGAGTTGGTCGGAGCCGGGCGCGCGGCCAATGCCGAGATCGATCCTACCTGGGTAGAGGGTTTCGAGCAGGGCGAATTGCTCCGCCACTTTGTAGGAGGCGTAATGCGGCAACATCACGCCGCCGGAGCCAACACGGATGTTCTTCGTTTCGGCCGCTACGCGCGCGATCATGATCTCCGGCGCAGAACACGCCAGCCCTTGGCTGTTGTGATGCTCAGCGAACCAGTATCGATGGAAACCCAGGGCGTCGGCCTGCTTGGCCAGTTCCAGGCTCTCGTTCAACGCATCGGCATGGGTTCGCCCGGCGGCGATGGGCGATTGGTCTAGGACGGATAAAATCATGACCGTATTAGGCAGAAAATTGCTCCACTTGTCGACGGTCTTTTGCCGATCCACCCACGCATCCCGGATATAGCAAAGCCAGCAGCGACAGATTATGCTGAACGCCAGATCGTTTCGCTAGCTCCAGGAGCATTAGGTCCATGTCTCTATCCCTCGCCGGAAAAGGCGCCATCATTACAGGTGGCAGCCGCGGCATAGGTTTGGCGATTGCCGAGGCTTTTGCCGAGAAAGGAGCGTCGGTCTCTATCTGCGCGCGCGGAGCCGAGGGCGTCGAAAAAGCCGTAGCCAACCTGCGCGAGCATGGCGGCGCCGTGCACGGTGCTGCTTGCGATCTGGCTGACAAAGATCAACTGGATACCTATATCGACGCCGCAAACGATGCCATTGGCGGCACCAATATTCTGGTCTGCAACGCATCCGGCTTTGGTCGGTCCGACGATGAGGCCGGATGGATGGCCGGCATTGAGATCGACATCATGGCGAGCGTGCGGGCCAGCCACGCGACCGTGCCGCTGATCGCGGCCAATGGCGGCGGCTGCATTATCCACATCTCGACCATTTCAGCACTGGCGCCCAGCACCCGGACGCCGCCTTATGGGGCCGTCAAGGCGGCGTTGAACCACTATTCGCGCACTCAGGCCGCAGCCCTGGCGAAAGACGATATTCGGGTCAACACCATTTGTCCGGGCTCCATCGAATTCGAAGGCGGGGTTTGGGATATCACCCGGCAAAACAACCGGCCGCTCTACGACCGGATCCTGGCCGGCATCCCGCACGGCCGGATGGGCGAGCCGGAGGATGTCGCCGACGTTGCCCTTTTCCTGGCCAGCGACCTGGCCCGTTGGGTCACCGGCGCCGTGATCCCGGTCGATGGCGGTCAGTCGTTAGGCGGCTAGGCGGCCACTGGAGATTCTCGATGGGCATCGACCGCAGCATCAACCTGGACGATTTACGCATCATCGCCAAACGGCGAGTGCCGAATCTGATTTATGACTTCATCGAAGGCGGTGTCGATGATGAGGCGGGGCTTGATCGCAACGAAAGCGCGTATCGGCAGCGTAGGTTGCTACCTCGCTACATGGTGGACATTTCGAAGATCGATCAGTCCATTCAGCTGTTCGGAAAAACCTATTCCAGTGCGTACGGCATTGCGCCGACTGGTGGCATTGGCAATTTCCGCCGCGGCGGCGATCTGATGCTGGCGCGTGCGGCTCGGGATGCGAATATCCCGTTCATCATGTCCGGGGCCGCGACCGCAGCGATGGAGGATATGGCCAAGCAGGCGCCGGACCATGGCTGGTACCAACTCTATACCGCCAAAGACCGGTCCATCTCCGAAGATCAGATTCGGCGCGCTGCTGATTTAGGCATCCCCGCTCTGGTCGTCACTGTCGACGTGCCGATCACGCCCAACCGCGAGCGGAACCGGCGCAATGGTTTTGGCCGTCCGCTGAAGCTGTCGCTGGCCACAAAGATGGAGGCGTTGCGTCACCCATTTTGGTTGAGAGACTACTTCAATCACGGCATTGCCATGCTGGAAAACTGGAAAGCCTATGCCCCGCCAGGATCGAGCGCGGAACAGGTGGGGGAGTTCGTCTCGACGCAGATCCCGACCAGCCTGACTTGGGGAGATATCGAGCGGTTCCGCTCGCTATGGCCGCGCACGTTCATCTTAAAAGGCATTATGCGAAGCGACGATGCTGTTCGTGCAGCCGATGTCGGGGTGGATGGTTTGATCGTCTCTAACCATGGGGCCCGGCAGCTCGACCGCGCACCGCCGGCACTGGACATGCTGCCAGCGCTTGATGCCGCGGTTGGCGACCGGATGACGTTAATGCTGGATGGCGGCATCAGACGCGGCGCCGATATCGTTGTGGCACTCGCCTCCGGTGCGAAGTTCGTATTTCTGGGCCGCCCGACGCTCTATGGCGTGATTGCCGGTGGCGATGCCGGTGCTGCCAAGGCGGTTCAGATCGTGCGCGATGAAATCAACAAGATCCTGGCGCAAATCGGTTGCCCGGTGCTCCGCGATTGTGGACCGGACTTTCTGTGCAGGGACCAGGAAGGCCGCAACGTCCGTCCCTAATACGTCTCGAATATAACCACCAACAATGGAGATCGCCAATGGCTGTCAAAGGATACGAAGCTTATGCCGACGTCGAAACCGAACTGGACGGCGCCGTCCTCACCATCCGTCTGAACCAGCCGGATAATCTGAACGCGTTTACCGCCGGCATGCACACTACCATGTCGACCATCTGGGACAAAGTGAACGATGACGACCGAGTCAAGGTCGCCGTCCTCACCGGTGCGGGTAAGGCGTTTTCTGCCGGCGGCAACGTGCCAGGCATGCAGAAGAAGATCGACGACACCTCGCTTTGGGATGCCGGCATGCCAGAGGCGAGGCGCATCGTTTATCGCATGCTGGAGTGCGAAAAGCCGATCATCGCCCGTGTCAACGGCCATGCGGTCGGCCTGGGCGCCACCGTCGCACTGCTCTGCGACATCATCATCGCTGCAGAACACGCTAAGATCGGCGACCCACACGTGAATGCGGGTCTGGTCGCCGGCGACGGCGGCGCGCTGATCTGGCCACAACTCGTTGGCTTTGCCCGAGCCAAAGAATATCTGCTGACCGGCGATTTAATGAGCGCGACCGAAGCGGAGCGCATCGGCTTGATCAACCATGTCGTGCTCGCCGACGAACTGGACGAAAAAGTCTACGGTTTGGCCAAACGATTGGCGAACGGCGCTTCGAAATCGATCAACTGGACGAAACGCACCGTCAACATTCCGCTGCGCCAACTGGCCCATTCGATGATGGACCTGTCGATCAGTCTCGAAACCCAGTCGAACCTGACCGGCGATCACCAGGAGGCCGTAACGGCCTTTAGTGGGCGCCGCAAGCCGGCCTTCAAGGGTAACTAGGCGAGGATGAGCGTTGTGCCGGCTATTTAAAGGCCGGCATGACCTCTTCGCCAAAACGATGCATGCTCGCCAGGTTCTGCGCCTGGCTCATGTCACCGAAACCGGTCTGGCAGAGCAGATGCTGCACGCCGGCCTCCCGCAACTCCGCCACCTGCTCTCGCACCCGTTTCGGCGAACCATAGATCGAGCCGGTCTCCAGCATATAAGGCACGGCCACGTCGTCGCTGACGCCCGGATCGGTCCAGGCATTCATCGTTTCTGGTGCCGGTTGAAAATCCTCAGGATTGAAGGCGTCGCGCACATGCATCATGTGGCGACGGGTTTCGGCGAGCAACGCGGCCAACTCATCCTCCGCCTGCGCATCGCTTTCAGCCACATAGACATTCCGCCAGAGCGCATTCTGAGCCCGCAGGCGCTGGCGCACCGCCTCGTCATGACCGCCTTCGTCCAGACCTTTTTCGTACAGCGCCCACCGTTCGGCGATCTTGTCGACCGGCAGGCGAGCCGTCAGCACGGGGATTCCCAGCCGGCCGCACTCCACGAACGAGTTGGGGGAGATCACGCTGCGCCAGAGCGGCGGATGCGGCGACTGCACCGGTTTCGGTCGAATTTCCGGGACTTGAACCTGATAAAACCGGCCGTCAAATGTCAGCGGCGCCTCTTGCCAGGCCCGCTGAAGCAACTCGACCGACTCCTCCATACGCTCGCGGCTGTCGTCCGACCGCAGGCCGTGGCCGACGAACTCATACTCGTTATAGACAGTGCCTTTGCCGACACCGACATCGATCCGGCCTTTCGACAAATTGTCGAGCAAGGCCAATTGTGTGGCGAGCCGCACCGGATGATGAAACGGCATTTGCACCACGGCAAAACCGATGCGGATGCGCTTTGTCACCATGGCCAGCGCGCTCGCGAACAGGATCGCGTCGTTGTAGACGCTCTCCCCGGTAAAATAGTGCTCCGTCAGCCAGACATCGTGGAAGCCGAGCGCTTCCGCCGCCTGCACCTGGGCGATCTGGTCATCGATACGTTGGGCATCCTCTTCCGGAGAGGGCGACAGCGCGAGGGTAAGCCAGCCGAATTGCATGAGCAGTCAATCTCCTAAGGCAACGCCTTCACGGCGCGGGTCTACGCCGGGCACAAGTCCGTCCGCGGTGAATTGGATCATGTGAAGCCCGCTGGTCATCGGCCGGACATTAACGTCGTGGCCGCGGGCTTCCAAGGTCTGCGCGAGTTCGGCGGCAGGAGTACCCTCCTCTAACTCGGTCGAGTTGCTGTTGCGATTGACGATATGTCCCGCTTCGGCTGCCGCCTGCGGGCTTATGCCATTGCCAAGTATCCGAGCGATACTGCCGGCAGTGTAGGCTATAATGCGGCTGCCGCCGGGCGATCCAGTGACCAATGCCGGACTGCCGTCTTCATGGAAAGCGATCATCGGCGCCATTGAACTGCGCGGGCGTTTGCCCGGCTCGACCCGATTGGCGACGGGTTTCCCATCTTTCTCGGCCAGAAAGGAGAAGTCGGTCAGTTCATTGTTCAGCAGAAATCCGCGGACCATCAGCCTCGACCCGAACGCACTTTCGATGGTCGTCGTCATCGAGACGATGTTTCCCTCCGCGTCGACAACCGACAGGTGGGATGTGCCCGCCTCCAATAGCCCAGCATGTGGCGCAAACTCCAATGCGCCCTGCTTTTCCGGCGGCTTTCCCGGCTCAACGACACCGAGCGTTTCGCTTGGCGAGATCAGCGCCGCGCGTTCGTCCAGATAAGCTGGGTCGAGCAAACCTAGTGTCGGCTGCTGCACGAAATCGGGATCGGCCATGTAGGCGTCGCGGTCCGCAAACGCGACTCGCCCGACCTCGGCAAAAACATGCGCCCACTCGGCAGAGGCAGCGTTCAAATTCTGCAAGCCAAGGCGCTCCGCCATCGCCAGCATCATTAACACAGTCAAGGGACCGGACGATGGCGGCGGCATTCCGCAAAGCCGGTACGTTAGGTACGGACCACAAACACCAGCACGCCGTATGGCCTCATACGCAGCGAGATCAGCAACTGTCATGCCGCCGGGATTCGTACTGTAGCCCTGCACTGCCGCGGCAATGTCGGTGGCGATGGGGCCGGTGTTAATCGCGTCCGGGTCGGCTGCCACAGCCATCAATGTTTCGGCAAGTGCCGGGTTTTTCAGGACATGGCCAACCGGCCATGGATTTCGCCCCCCGTCCAAAAAATAGGCCGCGCTGGAGGGCGTAGCCTCCCACCCCCTGAGGCCCGCAATCGACTCGTGCAAGCGCTGCGTCACCGCAAAGCCATCGCGCGCCAGCCGGATGGCAGGTTGGATCAGGTCCTTCCACGGGATTTTACCATGATCGCCATGAGCCATCGCCAACATGCGGACTGTACCGGGCACACCGACCGAACGGCCGCCCGTCCGGGCGGCCGACCATTTCATCGGGCTGCCGTTCCGTTCCAAAAACAGTTCCGGCGTTGCCGAGGCGGGCGCAGTCTCGCGGCCATCATAGGCAACAAGGCCAGTGGATGCGGCCTTATAGTGGACCAAAAAGGCTCCACCGCCGATCCCGGATGACTGCGGCTCCACCAATGTCAACACCATCTGGGCCGCAACGGCCGCATCGACGGCAGTGCCGCCGCGCTTGAGCACTTCATAGCCTGCCTGGCTCGCCAAAGGATGAGCCGTAACGATCATATACTGCTGCGCCGGCGCTGACTGCGATCCGGTATTCCACAATGCAACGATCAGACAGATTGCCAGCCAACGCATCGCCGATCTCCAACTTTCACTTAATTTCCGGTATCCCCGCGCTACTTTGACGTGACAATGGCTGCAACTCCAGCCACAATCCGCTGTCTTGCGAAAAGGGACATGCCTTATGAGCACCGAACGCATCCGCGTGCTGTTCCTGAATGTCGGCCATTTTGTCGATCATTTCTGCATGCTGATATTTGCGACCGCCGTCATCACAATGACGAGCGAATTTCAAATGACTTACGGCTCGCTGTTAGCTGTCGCGACGCCGGGCTTTGTGCTATTTGGCGCCGCGGCACTCGTCGCCGGCTGGCTCGGCGATCGCTGGAGCCGCAATGGCATGATGGTGATTTTTTTTTGCGGGATTGGCGTTGCGACCGTGGTGGTCGGGTTGGCGACCAGCGTCCTTCAGGTTGGAATCGGACTGGGGCTGATCGGATTGTTCGCCTCGATCTATCACCCGGTCGGGATCGCCATGTTGGTGCAGGGCGCGCCGAAACTCGGCCTTCGGCTCGGCGTCAACGGCATCTTCGGCAATATGGGCGTAGCCGCGGCGCCGCTGGCGGTCGGCGCTTTGGTGGCTTTGCTGAACTGGCGGGCAGCCTTTGTCTTACCCGGACTGGCCTGTATCGCCCTGGGTCTGGCCTTTTGGTGGTTCTGGAAGGCGGGATACAGCGTCTCCCCCACCGGGCTGAAAGCCCGAAAGGAGCCGGTGGACTTCACCATCGGCTGGCAACGCGTTCTCGGTGTCGTGGCCGTTATGACCCTTGTCGGCGGCCTGGTATTCAACTCCACGACGATCTCTTTGCCTAAGTTGTTCGACGAACGGTTGACCAGTGTTGCCGATAACATGATCGGTTTCACCGCCATGGCCTCACTGGTCTATGCCAGCGCATCGTTCGCCCAATTGGCGAGTGGCTTGGCCATCGACCGCTTTGCAGTAAAGCCGGTGCTGCTCACCACGATCGGGTTGCAGGTCCTAATGATGCCTATCGTGGCAACCGCTACAGACTGGCCATTGTTCGCCGCCAGCTTCGTGATGATGCTCGCGGTTTTCGGCCAGATTCCGATCACCGATACCCTGATTACCCGCTACACCCCAGACGCGGTGCGCAGCCGCGTCTTTTCGATCAAATATATTCTAAACCTAGGGGTAGGCTCGCTGGCAGTACCAACGATTTGGTATATGCACGATCTTGGCGGTGGGTTCCAATCGCTGTTCTGGGTGCTGACGGCGTGTGCCGGCATTGTTTTCACTGCTGCCACTATCCTACCCTATCGGCGCCACGGTGCCGAGGTCGTGCCGGCCGAGTAGCTTACTCCAGCTTAGAAAGACTGAAAAATGGATGCTCAATCCTTCTCTCAAAAAGCCGTCGCTGACGGATTTGCAGAGCCTTATGCACGCGATCTTTCAGTCGCGAGCGACCCGGCGCCGCACGCGCACGATTTCGACGCACGCGTCATGGTGACCGACGGCGCGATAACGCTTGGCATCGATGGTAAGAAGACCACCTACGCGGCGGGCGATTGGTGCGAGGTGCCGGCGGGCACCATCCACACTGAGGAGGTAGGACCGCACGGTGTGTCTCTCCTCGTCGCCAAGCGTTCAAGCTAACCCTCACCATCCGGCGATACGAAATATGACCGAAGATGAATTCCACGCTTATCAGGCCGTTGACGAAGTCTGTCCTGGACGAATCGGACTAGGCCTGATTCT
>CAXBDI010000031.1:0-35785 GCA_963974445.1 uncultured Alphaproteobacteria bacterium | reverse complement strand
GAACTGGACGCCAACGTCAAGCTGAGTGACTTGTGGGGCGTGCGCACCGCTTACGTTTGGGACGGGGTAAAAGGTGGGGCAACGTGCGGTATGAAAGATGGGAGCTATCGCATCGCGTCCATAAACCGCCGCATCTCCATGATCTGTGCATCCCCCCAAACATACCTTCGCCCGGCGAAGGGTGAAGGTTGCTCTGAAGACAGCCTTACGGCATCCCCTCCATAGCCGGTGGCGGGTAGTAGCGCTTGTCGCCAAGCGATTGAACACGCTTCCAGAAGGCATCGTCAGCGGCGAGGCCGGTCTCGTTCTTGGCGGCGCCCTGACGCCAGATGGCCCAGGACTCCGGATGCAGCCGGCTGGCCTCGGCCATCTGCCGCCCGGCCTCGTCAGCGCGGCCCAGTTGGGCCAGATGCATGGCGAGGCGGAAATGCGCGTGCGCCTCGGCGACCTCTGGCGTCGGCTTGGTCATATGCTTGCGCGCCTCGGCCGCGGTCATGGCGAATGCGCTGTCAGCGCCCTTGCTAACCCAGTCGCGCAGGGCCTCCAGATAGAGCTTGCGCGCCTGCTCCTTCTTCGCGACCTCGTCGGCGGGCGGCACGTTGGTTTTGGCATCGCGGTAGCGGAAGGCTTCGTAGGCGCCTGCCGTTTCCGGCGGGCGGGCGAAGCGGCCCTGCTCGTCGATCCAGGCGGCCTCCGGCACGTTCTTGAAATTGTAGAAGTCGGCCAGCCGGTGCTCGCGGTCGATCAGCGCCGGGTATTGCGGTTTCGCCGCTTCGATCCAGGGCTTGGCGGCCTCCGGCGTGTCGAGGGCGACGGCGATGACGGTGAAGTTCGGGTCTTTGAGATCGTCGAGGAGGGTCTGCCACACGGACAGATCAACACGACAGCCTCACCAGCTTGCCCAGGTCGCCAGTAATACCTTCTGGCCGCGATAGTCGGAGAGCCGATGCGGCTTACCATCGACATCCGGCAGTTCGAAGTCCGGCGCCTCCAGGCTTTCCAGCGCTTCGGCGCGGGCGTCGGCGCGCTCGCCCAACACCCAGATATCGCGAGCCTCGCTGACCGCCACGGGCGCATCCATATGGCGCCAGAACGCCGCGATGTTGATGGCGTCGGGCCGGACGAAGGCGTCGCGCGAGCCCGGCGGCGCGGGTATGCAGACCGGGCCACGGCACAGCCCCTCCGGCTTCATCGACCAGCCGGTCGCCCGTTCGACGTCGTCGGGGCTGAGCCAGAGGGCGTCGCCCTCGGCCTTTGCCTCGGGCACGGATTGCGCGCCGAGGTCGGATAGAATTGTGATGGCCATTTCGTACTCCTTATAAAAGGCTCCGCAGCCTAGCACAGCACTTGGCGAGGCCGCCATTGCTGCCGTATGCTAGTCCGTTATGGCGACAAAGGAGCATGCCGATGGCCAGAATCCCCATCCTCGACGAGACCGACCCGGAACTCGATCCGGAGGCGCGCGCGGCTTTGCTGGAGGCGGGCGCCGCCCGCGGCCGGCTGGTCAATGTCTACCGTGCGCTGGCGAACCGGCCCGCGGCACTGCGGGCGATGAGCGGCCTGTTGCAGACCGCCTACCGCAAGGACTCGACCCTGAAGCCGCAGCACGGTGAGTTGGCCTACCTGACGGCGACGACGGTCAACAACTGCTTCTATTGAATTCCGACCCATACAGCGCTCGGTCGGGTGCTGGGATTGTCGGAGGCGCAGATGAGCCACCTTTTGGACGACCCGCTGCCCGCGGATGTCTACGATCCTGCCGAGGCTGCGATAATCCGGTATGCGCGGAAATCGACGCGGATGGAGCCTATCGATACGCAAACCTACGCAAACCTTGAGGTACATTTCTCCAGGCAACAGATCATCGATCTCTGCCTCACAGTCGGGCTGAGCAACATGATCAATCGCTTTCACGCGACGTTCTTGACCGACGTGGACGACAGTACGCTGGCGGAAGTCGAAGCCGGCAACAGCGAACCGGGCGTTTGCCCGATTCCGCTGCCCCCGCAACCAGCAAAGTAAAGGCTTAAGCCAACCAGCTTAATGCTAAAGAGTTATTTTTCGACGATTTCCAACAGTTCGATGGTGAAGTTCAAGGTCTCGTTCGGGCCGATGGCGCCGCCGGCGCCCGCCGGACCGTAGGCGAGGTCGGAGGGGATCCACACCTCCCACTTGGAGCCGACCGGCATCAGTTGCAGCGCCTCCTGCCAGCCTTGGATCACCTGGCCGACACCGAAGGTCGCCGGATCGTTGCGGGCATAGGAGCTGTCGAAAACGGTGCCATCGAGTAAGCGGCCTTCATAGTGCACTTTGACTGTGTCAGAGGCCGTCGGCTTTGGCCCCTCGCCCATCTCCGTCACCTCATACTGAATACCGCTGTCGGTGGTCACCACGCCGGGTTTCGCCTTGTTCTCGGCCAGAAACGCAACACCTGTCTTCATAGCTTCTTCCCCTACATTGGCCTGGCTGGCGACGGCGGCTTCGCGCAGCGCCTTGATTGCTTCATCCATTTCTTCCTGCGAGAGCCGCGGCGGCGTGCGCGAGAAGACGTCGCGGATTGCCTGCGCGAAGGCATCGACGTCCAACTGCTCCCCCATGCCTTGTTCGACCATGCGTTGGCCCAATTGCAGGCCGACAATGTAGCTGAAGCGCTGCTCCATGGTTTCCAGCGGCGCGACGTCCTGGGCATAGGCGGGTACGGAAAGTAGCAATGGAGCGGCCAAAAGGCCTGCGAACAAACGGGTCATGGAAGAGCCTCGCAAAGAATTCGGTGAAGATGGCAGATACTCTAAGGGCAAGCCCGGCTCGACCCATAACGACCATCGGCGGCGGACGGTAGATGAAGCTAACAGATGGGGCAAGCGCTGGTCAGTTCAAGCCGCGTCGTCATCCCACAATATGGCATCTTCCGGACCGCCAGTTTCCACCAAATTTGAGAGGCCGACACCGATCAATCGGTAGGGAATGCCCGTCGCCTCGCGCCGCAACAGGGTCTTTGCAGCAGTTAGCAGGTCGGCATAGGCGCGAGTCGGCTCCGCCAGCGTATGGCTGCGGGTCAGGGTCTGGAACGCTGCGGTTTTCAGCTTCAAAACTATGGTCTGTCCACGATAGCCCTGGGCCTCCAGCCGCGCTGCGACCCGCTGACAGAGGCGGTCGAGCCGGGCGGACAGTTCGTCTGCGGCGGCAATGGGATTTTCGAAGGTCGTTTCCGCCGAGACGCTTTTGGTTGGCCGGGTCGCCCGAATGTGCCGGCGATCGACGCCGCGGCTGAACGGCGCCAGACGCTCGCCAAAACTGCCATAGCGGCGCTCCAACGCGGCCTCCGGAAAGGCTCGTAACTGGCCGATCCGGTGAATACCGTCCGATTGCAGCTTCTGCCGCATCGCCTTACCGACGCCGAAGATCATGCCGACCGGCTTCGGCGCGAGGAATGCCTGCGCCTCGGCGCGGCCAATCACGGCGAAGCCGCGCGGCTTGTCCAGGTCGGAGGCGATTTTGGCGAGAAACTTGTTCGGCCCGAGACCGATGGAGATGGTGATGCCAAGCTCAGCCTCCGCCGTCGCCGCCAGCCTGGCCAATTGCAGGGCCGGCGGTTCGGCGGCATCGGCTGGCAGGCTGCGGAAATCCAGGAAGGCCTCATCGATGGACAGCGGCTCGACCGCCGGCGTCAAGGCCCGCATCAAGGCCCGCATCTCGCGTCCGACCGCCTGATACTTGGCCATGTTCGGCTTGACGACGACCGCACCCGGGCATGCCGCCCGCGCCTTGAACATCGGCATGGCCGAGCGCACACCATAGCGGCGGGCGACATAGCAGGCGGCGGCGACCACGCCGCGCCGGCCGCCGCCAATGACCAGCGGCACGTCGCGCAGGCCGGGGTCGTCGCGTTTCTCTATGGTGGCGTAAAAGGCATCGCAATCGACATGAGCCACCCGCAGGGCAAACAACTCCACATGCCGGATCAGCCGCGGCGAGCCGCACTGCCCACACCGCGCGGCAGTATCGGTCATTCGGGATGCGAAACAGTCACGGCACAGCGTCGGCATACAGGCTCAATCCGATTGTCAGCACTGGTTCTATTTTGAGGCGGCCGCAATTCGCCTCACTTCTGCGACAAATCCGGTCTAACATAGCCCTTCGGTCAAATTCTGCGTAAGCTTTCGATATAGTAAGCAATTCATTAAGGACTGGCAGCTTATCGTTGGTTTTGGGCCGAGATAGGGCCTTTCAAGGCTATGCGGATAGCAAATCTGAACCTTCAAGGCACCGAAGCGACGGCATGGCAGAACGAATTTTGATCGTCGAAGACAACGACTTGAACATGAAACTGTTCAACGATCTGTTGCGCGCCCACGGCTACGAAACCATCCAGACCAACGATGGCGTCGATGCGATGAAACTCGCCCGCAGCGAGCGTCCGGACCTGATCCTGATGGATATTCAACTGCCGGAGGTTTCTGGCCTGGAAGTCGCCAAATGGCTGAAGGCCGACGACACGCTGTGCACCATCCCCATCGTCGCGGTCACTGCCTTCGCCATGAAGGGGGATGAGGAAAGGATCCGCCGCGGCGGTTGCGAGGATTACATCGCCAAACCGATCAAGGTCGCGAGCTTCATCGAAACCGTTCGCCGTCATTTGAACAGTCGTCGTTAACTCTGCGTTGGCAGCCGCCACGGTAGGTTGATTCATGGATGGAGGGTCCCTAGACCGGCTCTCTCCACCGAACCAGCGCAGCCGGGCGGGAGAGCCATGACGGCCAAAATTTTGATAGTCGACGATATTGCGGCGAACCGTAAAGTCCTGGAAGCCAAACTGGCGGCGGAATACTATGAGGTCACCAGCGCCGCCAGCGGTATGGAAGCATTGGCGGCGGTCGATCAAAGCCCGCCGGACCTGATCTTGCTCGACGTGATGATGCCGGAGCTGAGTGGTTATGAGGTCTGCGCCCGACTGAAAGCCGACCATCGCTATAGCCATATTCCCGTCGTTATGGTGACGGCCCTGGATTCGCCGCAGGATATGGTGCGCGGGCTTGAAAGCGGCGCCGACGATTTCCTGACCAAGCCTCTAGACAATCTGGCGTTGTTCGCACGAGTGCGAAACCTCGTTCGCCTGAAGCGTGTGCTGGACGAATGGCGGCTGCGCGAAGGCACGCCGCTGGGCGATGCCGGCTATGAAGCGTTGGCGGACGAATCCTTCACCGACGCCCGCGCCTTTCTGATGAGCGATAGCAACAGCGTGCATCAGGTGATCGGCCAGACCGCCGCCGCGCTGCATCATCAAGTGGTGCAGTGCCGGGCCGACGAGCCGCCGCCGAGCCAGTTGCTGGCCGAATCCTTCGATCTGATCCTGGCAGACGTCGCCTATCAACCCTACGACGCCCTGCGCCTGTGCTCGCAAGCCCGGTCCAGCGAGGCGACGCGGCACCTGCCCTTCATCCTGATTGGTGACCGCAGCGACAGCGAACGGATGTACAAGGGGCTGGAGCTGGGCGCGAACGAATGCCTGCTGCGCCCGCTCAATCCGAATGAGGTGATGGCGCGGCTGAAGACGCAAATCCGCCGGCATCGCTTGCAGCAGCGCATCCAGCACCGCCACCAGGTCAACCTGAACCACGCGGTGACCGACGCGCTGACCGGTCTGTATAATCGCCACTATATGGACGCCCATTTGCAGCGCTTGCATGCCCGCGCCGTCAGCGAGACCCGTCCCTTGTCGCTGATCATCTGCGATCTGGACCGGTTCAAGGCGGTGAACGACACCTATGGCCATGCGGCCGGCGACGCGGTGCTGCGGCACGTCGCGGAAAAACTGGCCAGCAGCGTGCGTGCGCCGGACCTTGTGGTGCGGCAAGGCGGCGAGGAGTTTGTCGTCGTACTGCCCGATACCGCCATCGCCGAGGCGGAACGGGTGGCCGAGCGCTTGCGCCGCGCAATTGCCGAGACACCGGTGCCGCTGGATACCGACGGCGCGGCGTTGCGGGTCACCGCCAGTTTCGGCGTCGCCGATATCCGCTGGGACGAGCCCTCCGCCGACGATGCGCTGCGCCGCGCCGACGAGGCGCTCTATCGCTCCAAGCACAATGGCCGCGACCGGGTCACGGTCGCGGCGGCCAATTCGGTCGCGCCCGCCGCTGCCGAGGGTTCGGTCGCGACGGCCACCCACCACTAAGGCGGTTTGCGCCCACCGCACGGAAGTTGCCAGGCGGCGCATCCGGCTTGACCCAAGCTGGCATTGCGATTTAGGTCAGAGGCGCCGATGTTCGTCGGCCCTCGCTCGCCGATCGGGTTCGACGCTGGCCGCATGCCCTCCAACCGCCTCGTATTGCTTATGTGCTCGTTCCTGGGGTTGAACCTTTTGGGCATGCACGCGACGGCGACGCTGCTGCCGTTCTTCATGGCGGAATGGAGCCTGAGCGGGACGGAGGCGGGATGGCTGAACGGCGTCATGGGGCTGACCTCGACACTGGCGATCCCGCTGCTGACAATGACCGACCGTATCGACGCGCGCCGCTTTCTGCTGTGGGGGGCGTGGGCGAATGTGGTTGGTTTTCTGGGCTTTGCGGTGCTGGCCGACGGCTTCTGGAGCGCGCTGGTGTTCCGGGGCATTCAGGGGCTGGGGTTCGCCGGCACCTATATGGTCGGCGTCAAGGCGATAAGCGACCGGATCGCCGCCGGAGACCGGGCCAAGGCGACGTCGCGCTATGTCTCCAGCTTTCCGATTTGCGCCAGCTTCTCTGTCGTGATCGCAGCGGAGTTGGCTGGCGCGTTCGGCTGGCGCGCCGCCTATATCGTGCCGGCGGTCGGCGCCTTTGCCAGCTTCTTCCTGGTCTGGCTGCTGTTGCCGGCGACCGAGCCGGAACCGGGGCCGCGGCGCTCCCTCCTCGACATGGGGCCGGTGGTGCGCAGCAAGCCGATCCTCGGTTTCGGCTTTGCCGCCTGCATGCATGCAGTCGAGTTGTTGGGCATGCGGGCCTGGAGTGTGACGTTCTACGTCTTTGCCGCCGGGCAATATGCCGGGTTCGATATCCTGTGGGCGATCCCGGCTGCGACCACGGTTTTGATCCTGATCGGATCGCCGACGTCCTTTGCCGGCGGAGAGGCCGGCGGCAGGCATGGCTATGCCCTGGTGACGGCCGTGCTGATGATCGCGTCTGGAATATTCGCCGGCCTGGTCGGCTTCGCCGCGGCGTGGCCGCTCTGGCTGCTGCTGGTGTTGATTCTGGGGCACAATCTGTTCGTTCTGGCCGACTCCGGCGTCGTCAATGGCGGCGCAATGGCCGTGGCGGAGGCCGGTAGCCGCGGTACGGTCGTCATGTTTATGGCATTGGCGAATGCGTCGGGCGGGCTGATCGGACCGGTGCTGTTCGGCGTCGTGCTGGATGCGACCGGCGGCGGCGAAACGACTGAGAGTTGGGGGTTCGCCTATATGAGCCTGGGCCTGGCGGTCATCGCCGGCGGTCTGACGGTGTGGACTTTGTCTCATACGAAGACCGTGTCGGCGCTATCCTAGACCGTCGACGAGCCGCCCACTCTCCATGCGCACGACCCGGTCCATGCTTTGGGCAAGGGCGAGGTTGTGGGTCGCGACCAGCGCTGCGACGCCGGTCTGGTGCGCGAGGTCGATCAACTGCCGGGCGACCCGCTCGCCGGTGACGTGGTCGAGGTTGCCGGTCGGTTCATCGGTCAACAGCAGCCGCGGGCGATTGGCGAGGGCGCGGGCAATGGCCACCCGCTGCTGCTCGCCGCCGGACAGCTCTGCCGGGCGGTGGGTCGCCCTTTCCGAGAGACCAACGCTGGCCAGCAGCTCTTCGGCCCGCCTGTTCGCCGCGCGGCGGCTGGTGCCGCCGATCAATTGCGGCAGCGCGATGTTCTCCAAGGCCGAAAACTCCGGCAGCAGGTGATGAAATTGGAAGACAAAGCCGATTTCGGCCCGCCGCATTGCCGAGCGTTCCGCATCGCTGTAGGCGGCGCAATCCTGCGCGCCTAACCGCACAACGCCCTCGTCCGGATTGTCGAGAAGTCCGGCGATTTGTAGCAGCGTGGACTTGCCAGCGCCGGACGGCCCGACCAGCGCCACGATCTCGCCGGCCCGCAAGGTCATGTTCAGCCCGTCCAGCACCCGCAGCCGGTTGTCGCCCTGGCGGTATTCGCGGACGATGCCGGCGAGTTCGAGCGCCGCCTCACTCATAGCGCAGCGCCTCCGCCGGCTGGAGGCGCCCGGCTCGCCACGAGGGGTAGAGCGTTGCCAGGATCGACAGCCCGACGCCCATCAGCACCACCAGCATCACCTCGAATGAGTCCACCTTCGCCGGCAGTTTCGACAGGAAGTAGATTTCCGCGGAAAACAACTCGCCGCCGGTCATGCTCTCCAGCCAGCCTTTGATCGTGTCGATGTTCTTGGCAAACGCCAGGCCGAGGCCGAAACCGGCCAGCGTACCGGCAAGGCCGATAGACGCGCCGTTGAGGAAGAAGATGCGCATGATCATGCCGCGGGTGGCGCCCATGGCCCGCATGATGGCGATGTCCCTGCCCTTGTCCTGCACCAGCATGATCATCGAGGAGATGATGTTGAAGGCCGCCACCATGATGATCATCGATAGGATGAGGAACATGACGTTGCGCTCCACCTGCAACGCCTGCACGAACGCGGCATTGGCGCTCTGCCAGTCGTAGAGCCGTATCGGCTTGTCGCGTGGCAATACGCTGACCACAGCCGACCGGGCCGCCGCCAGTTGGTTCGGCTCGGCGAGCAGGAGTTCGATGGCGGAGACGCCCTCACCCGTGCCGAACAGGCGCTGCGCAGTGGCGATGGGGATATAGACGAAGCCGGAGTCGTACTCGTACATGCCAACGTCGAAGATCGCGGCGACCGTGAAGGTCTTGGTGCGCGGCACTGTGCCGAAGGGGCTGACATTGCCCTTTGGCGAGATCAGCCGCAGTTTGGAACCGACGCCCACGCCCAGCTTCTCTGCCAGCCGGTAGCCAAGGACGATTTCTTCGCCTTCAGTGTCGAACCCGGAGAGATCGCCAGACTTCAGGTTCTGGGCCAGGATACGCCGGGCGCGGATGGCATCCTGCGAAAGGCCGCGCACGACGACGCCGCTGGTGCGGTCGCCTTCCGCCGCCGCCATGGCCTGGCCTTCGACCATGGGATAGGCATAGGTGACGCCCGGGATTTTCGCCAACCGCGCTTGCAGGTCGGGATAGTCCGGGTCGAGCGGCGCGCCGTAACCGCTGACGACGATGTGCGCGTTGACGCCCATGACGCGGTCGAGCAGTTCCGCGCGAAAGCCGTTCATGACGCTCATCACAATGATGAGGGTTGCGACGCCCAGCATGATGCCGGTGAAGGAGAAGCCGGCGATAACGCTGACAAACCGCTCCTTGCGGCGCGAGCGCAGATAGCGCCAGGCGACCATGCGCTCGAAGGTGGAGAAGATCATGACCGCCATTGCCTCGATTTCGGCATCATTGCCTTCGATTTTGGCGTCATTGCGAGGCCTGGACAAAGTCCGAGGTGAAGCAATCTATCAGCGATGGGGGTAGATTGCTTCGTTGCCTGCGGCGCCTCGCAAAGACGCCGAGAGGGGGCCTGCGTACGAGCATGCACGTTCATCCCAGAAGCTTCGCCAGAGCGCTCTCGACCGAAAGCTCCTCGCGCTCGCCGGATGCGCGGTTTTTCAGTTCGACGACGCCGTTCTTCAACCCGCGCGGGCCGATGATGAGTTGCCAGGGCAGGCCTATCAGGTCCATGTCAGCGAACTTGCCGCCGGCGCGCTCGTCGCGGTCGTCGTAGAGAGGCTCCTTGCCGGCGGCGGTCAGCTTGGCTTCCAGATCGGCGCAGGCGGCGTCGCAGGCGGCGTCGCCGGTGCGCAGGTTGATCAGGCCAACCGGGAAGGGTGCGACGCTCTCCGGCCAGATGATGCCGGCCTCGTCATGACTCGCCTCGATAATGCCGCCGACCAGGCGCGAGACGCCGATGCCGTAAGAGCCGCCGTGCACCGCCACCTGCTCGCCGCCGGGCAAGGCGACGGTGGCGCCCATCGGCTTCGAATATTTGTCGCCGAAATAGAAGATGTGGCCGACCTCGATGCCGCGCCGCGTCTCCAACTGGTCCGCCGGTATCGGGCAGTTGGCGGGATCGTGCATCTCGTCGGTCGCCGCATAGATGCCGGTCAACTCCTGAAAGATCGGCTCCAGATCGTCATCGTAGGAGACGTTGCGGCCGGTCAGGTCCATATCCAGCCAGCGCTTATCGCAATAGACTTCGCTCTCGCCGGTATCGGCCAGAATAATGAATTCGTGGCTGAGGTCGCCGCCGATGGGCCCGGGATCCGCCCGCATGGGGATCGCCTTCAGGCCCATGCGCTCGAACGTGCGCAGGTAGGCGATGAACATCTTGTTGTAGGACCGTTTCGCACCCGCCGCGTCCACATCGAAGGAATAGCCGTCCTTCATCAGGAACTCTCGCCCGCGCATGATGCCGAACCGCGGCCGCACCTCGTCGCGGAATTTCCACTGAATGTGGTAGAGGTTCAGCGGCACGTCGCGGTGGCTTTTGGCCGAATTGCGGAAGATGTCGGTGATCATTTCCTCGTTGGTCGGACCGAACAGCATGTCGCGCTCGTGCCGGTCGGTGAAGCGCAGCATCTCCTGGCCGTAGTCGTCGTAACGGCCGCTTTCGCGCCAGAGGTCGGCCGGCTGAATGGTCGGCATCAGCACTTCGATGGCGCCGGTGCGGTCCTGCTCCTCCCGCACAATTTGCTCGATCTTCTTCAGAACGCGGAAGCCCAGAGGCAGCCAGGAGTAGATGCCGGCGGCCTGCTGCTTGATCATGCCGGCGCGCAGCATTAGCCGGTGCGAGACAATCTGCGCCTCCGACGGATTTTCCTTGAGGGTCGGCAGGAAGTAGCGGGTCAGGCGCATAACGGTGGGGCGTCCTCAGAGAAAGGCAGCGGCGTACCCGCTTCGGCTACCCGCCTCGCCTGCCCCTGTCAATGCAAGCTGCCGTCGCGCTTGGCGAGCGGCGCCGGCTCGGCTATGAGCCAGGGCATGAAACCGAACACCGCCCTCGTCACCGGCGCCGGCCAGCGCCTGGGCCGCGCCATGGCGTTGCACTGCGCAGCGCGAGGATTTGCCGTCGCCGTGCATTACAACCGGTCGCGGGAGGCGGCGGAGGCAGTGGTACGGGAAATCGAGGCGATGGGCGGGCGGGCCGCGGCGGTTGCGGCCGATCTTTCCGATAGTGCGGCCGTCGGCGAGCTTGTCGCAAAAGCGGCGGCCGCACTCGGCCCCGTCACCTGCCTGATCAACAACGCGTCCACCTTCGAGAACGACAGCATCCAGAGCATGACGCCCGAAAGCTGGCGCTTGCACCTGGCCGTCAATGCGGAGGCCCCTGCCCGGCTGGCGCAGCAGATGGCAGCGGCTTTGCCCGACGGCGCTGAGGGACTGATCGTCAATATGCTGGACGAGGCGGTCGCTCGGCCCGGCCCCTCTTTCTTCACCTATACGATCAGCAAGGCCGCGTTGGCGTCGATGACGGAGATGCTGGCGCAAGCATTGGGTCCGCGCATCCGCGTTAACGGTATCGCGCCCGGCCTGATTCTGAACAGCGGCCACCCGAGCCAAGAGGCGTTCGAGCAGGCGCACCGCAACACGTTGCTAGGCCGCGGCCCCGGAGCCGATGCCATCGTCCGGGCGCTGGACTATCTGATGGACGCCGACACTGTGACCGGCGAAATCCTCTATGTCGACGCCGGCAAGCACCTAATGCAAAGCCAGAAATACCTGCCGAGCAAACCGGAAGAGCCCAAGACATGACCGCACCCATCGACGGCGACTATGAGTGCGTCGCGCTCACCGGCCTGATTTTGCACCTGCACATCGGCATCCGCGACTGGGAGCGGCACCCGGATCGCCGCCAGCGGGTGCGGGTCGATGTCGAGTGTTACCGGCCTTTGGGGCGACCGCCAGTGCAGATCGAGGACTGCCTGGATTACAGCCGCCTCTACCGCTACGTCACAGAGAAATGGCCGGAACGCGGGCATACGGACCTGCTGGAGACGCTGGCCCATGATCTGCTGGCGTTCGCGTTCGAAGACGCGACCGTGCAGGCGGCCCGGGTGCGCCTGGCGAAGCTGGACGTATATCTGGACGATGCAGTGCCTGCGGTTGAACTGGTGCGCCGACGCCCGCCGCCGCGTTAGCCGGGCGCGCCGCCGCGGATCGGTGCAGAGACGTTGCCGGGCGTCAGTAGCCCGTCGTGATCTCCAGCAGAATGTCGTCCGGATCTCGGAAATAGACGGACCCGCGAGTGTCGTCGCCATGCACATCGTGGGCGATGCCGCGCTCGCGCAGCTTGGCGAGCGCCGCCCGGTATTGCTGCTCCGTCCCCTTCAGCGCCAGATGATGCATGCTGCCGATGCCACGCTGGGTCTTCGCCGCGCCCTTCTTGGGAAAATCGAAGAAGGCGAGGAAATTGCCGCCGCCCATGTCCAGAAAGATATGGGTGGAACTCGGCTCATCGCGGTTCGGCACGATCTTGTTCAGGGTCATGCCGACGACCTCGGTATAAAATTCAATCGTTTGCTCGACATCCGAACAAATCAACGCCAGGTGATCGACGCCGCCGGTACCCACCTGCGCCGCGCCTGCCGGTTGATTGGAGGGCCGGTATTTCTCGACCAGCCCGGCGCGTTTCTGGTCGAAGTCTGTGGTGGCAAGGCTCTGCATCGGCGGTCACTCCTTTGGTCGAACTTCTGTGTACGAGTCTTAACGTGGGTCGGATGTGTTAATTTCGCGCATGAAATTCCGCATGGTGGAAACCTCGCTGACTCTGCATGAGCACTCACCTACGGTTCCGCTCGTCACTGGACGAACAGTTTTGCGGCAAATGCACAACCCGCAGGCGGCTCAAGTCCAGGGAGGAAGCAAAAACGCCAAAAAATCCCGTGCCCAAACCGGCATGGAATTAAAGCAAGGTCAATCATGTTGGCCTTGCTTTTTTTGTGCCTATTGCGTGTAGCCGCCAGCAATTTCGCGGAACGAAAAGACCTCGAACTCGATCGCCGCAAACAATATGCCCCACAGCAGCAGGGTAATGCCCGTCGTCACCGCGGCCTTCAGGATGATGCGCGCCCGCACCGGCGCCCCGTGATCCTCGCCGATGGCAGGGTCGGTGTTGCGCCTAACGCCCCATGGCAGCACGGTAAACAGCACCAGCCACCAGATGATGATGAAGGAGACGATACCGGTGGCGAAGTTCATCGGATCAGGCCTGCTCCAACTCGACGAGAGTGCCGCAGAAGTCCTTGGGATGCAGGAACAGCACCGGCTTGCCGTGCGCGCCGATCTTCGGCTCGCCGTCGCCGAGGACACGGGCGCCCTCACCTTTCAGGCGGTCGCGGGCGGCGATGATGTCGTCGACCTCGTAACAGACATGGTGCATGCCGCCGCCCGGCGAGCGCTCCAGGAAGCTAGCGACCGGAGAGCCGTCGCCATAGGGCTCCAGCAACTCGATCTTGGTGTTCGGCAACTCGACGAAAACCACCGTCACGCCATGCTCCGGCAGGGTTTCCGGTTCAGATACGGTCGCCCCCAGGGTCGAGCGATAGGTTTCCGCCGCCGCAGCGAGACTGGGGACGACGATAGCGACATGGTTTAAACGTCCGAGCATGAGCAAATTTTCTCCTGTTTGCAGCGAAGGGCCGGCAGCGATCTAGGCGGCCGCCGATGCATCGATCCTCAACAAGTGCACGGTCACGACCGGGCGCTTGTCAAAGCGGTGCTTCAGGAACCGGCGGACCGCGACCCGTACTTTCTCTGCCTTCGTATCCAAATCGCGGCCGCCGGCCGCGATAATGGTTTCTTCGATCACGTCGGCCAAATCGTCCAGCAAATCGTCGTCGTCGCCATCAACCAAGCCGTGCGCCGAGATTTCCAGGTCGGCGACCAGGTCGCCGCCGGAATCCACCGCCGCGCTGATCAGCACCGCGCCGTTCTCCATCACCCGGCGGCGATCCCGCAGCGTCTCACCGCCCAACGCGACCGTGCGGGAGCCATCCACCGCCTGCTGGCCCGTACGGATGCGGCCGAGGCCGGTGGCGTGATCCTTCCTGATGCGCAGCACGGTGCCATCCGGCGCCTGTGCGACCGCTGGGACGCCGCACTCTTTGGCGAGCGCTTCGTTGGCGAGCAGGTGCGCGGTCTCGCCGTGGCAGGGCACCACCAGCTTCGGCTTGACCCAACCATACATGTCGCGCAACTCGTCCCGGGCCGGGTGGCCGGAGACGTGCACGTGCGCGTTGTCGGCGGTGACGATATGCACGCCGATGGCCAACAGGCGGTTGCGAATCCGG
Source organism: uncultured Alphaproteobacteria bacterium (assembly GCA_963974445.1). GTDB lineage: Bacteria > Pseudomonadota > Alphaproteobacteria > Bin95 > Bin95 > JACKII01. The sequence goes on along the minus strand of CAXBDI010000031.1, from coordinate 21,422 downwards.
CCGATGGCGCGCTCGTTGCCGGGAATATCCCTGGACGAGTAGACGACGGTATCGCCGCGCACCAGGGTGATGTGCTGGTGCGAGCCGCTGGCCATGCGGGCGAGCGCGGCGTTGCTCTCCCCCTGGCTGCCAGTGCAGAGGATCACCGTGTTCTCCGCCGGCAGATGGCCCAGGTGATTTTCTTCGACAATATCCGGCAGGTCTTTCGGCCAATAGCCGGTGGCTTGCGCGATATCGCGCATCCGCCTGAGCGAGCGCCCGACGAGGCCGACATGCCGGCCAGCCTCCGCCGCCGCCCGGCAGATGGTGATCATCCGCGCGACGTTGCTGGCAAAACTGGTGAAGATGATACGGCCCGGCGCGTCGATGATCAGTTGGGCGATATCCGGCGCCAGATCCGCCTCGCTGCCGGTGCGGCCCTCGACCATGGCGTTGGTCGAATCGCAGACCATCGCCAGCACGCCGGCATCGCCCAGTCTCTCGAACTGCTGCGACTTGAAGCCCTTGCCGACCACGGGCGTCGGATCGGTTTTCCAATCGCCGGTGTGCAATATGGTACCGATACCGGTCTCGATCGCCAGCGACTGCGCCTCGGGAATCGAGTGCGGCACGGGCAGATAGCGCAGTTTGAAGACGCCGATCTGAAATTCGCCGCCGGAATCGATGGTACGGACGGTGACGTTACCGGCGCCGTCTTCCTGCAGCTTTCGCTTCAGGAAAGCGCTGGTGAAGGGCGTGGCGTACACCGGCACGCCTAATCCGGGGCCGACATAGGGGATGGCGCCCAGATGATCCTCGTGGCCATGGGTGAGCACGATGGCTTGCAGGCGTTTGCCCAAGGCCCGGGCGGGCGTCAGGTCCGGCAGGATCACGTCGATACCCGGCTGCTGATCGTCGGCGAAGGTAATGCCGCAGTCGACCATGATCCATTCGCCGTCATGGCCGTAAAGGGCGGCGTTCATGCCGATCTCTCCGATACCGCCGAGGGCGCAGAATAGCACCTCGTCCTTGCCGGGGACGGGCAGCTTGCCCATGATTTCGTCTTGCGTGTTGGATTTTCTCACGAGCGGTTAAGCCGGTGAATTTCGAGCAGACCCCGCAGGGTCAGGTCCTTATCAGTCAAATCAATCACATCCGTTGCATTGTAAAAGTGTGTTGAGAGGCCGCCGGTTGCGACCACCTTTGCGTTTGGCAGTTCGGCTTCCGCCTTGATGCGGGCGACCAGGCCTTCGATCAGGCCGACATAGCCCCAGAAAATCCCGGATTGCATCGCGCCCACCGTGTCGGTGCCGACAATTTTTTGCGGCCGGCGCACCGCCACCAGGGGCAGCTTCGCCGCCGCCATATGCAGCGCTTCCATCGACAGATTGACACCCGGCGCGATCACACCGCCTTCATAACTGCCGTCTGCGCCGACCAGATCGAACGTCGTCGCTGTGCCGAAATCGACAATGATCAGTGGCCCTGAATAGGCATTGTGTGCCGCGACGGCGTTCACCAGCCTGTCTGCGCCGACCTCTCTGGGATTGGTAACATTAATTGCTATGCCCAAGTTAACGTCGGGCTCGCCCACGACAAGTGGGGCGACCTCAAAGTAATTTCCACATAAATTTGTCAGATTAAACAGCGCAGCCGGGACCACCGTCGAGACGATGGCCGCATCGATATCGCAGGGCTTCAGGCCCTTCAGGCTCATCAATTGGATCAACCAGACGGCATACTCGTCGGCGGTGCGGTGGGTATCGGTTGCGGCGCGCCAAAGGCCACGCTGCTCCTCCCCATCGTAAACGGCGAAGACGGTGTTGGTGTTACCGGCATCGATGGCCAAAAGCATGGGAAGAATTATCCGAAAGTTGGCAAGACGCTACGGCTTCTAGACGAAAACTTCGCCAGAGACGATCCGCTTCTCTAGCCCGTCCACCCCCTGCACCACAAGGGCGCCATCGGGCGCAAGGCCGCGGTAGGCAACCTGAAGCGTCTCGCGGCCGTGGGTGACGGTCAGGAAATCGCCAGGTTTGTGGTAGGTCCGAGCGGCCCAGGCGGTCGCAATCACCTGAAAATCATAGCGCCGCCAGCGGCTCCACCAGCGGTCGAATGCGGTCAGGTAGGCCGCAAAAGCTGCCTGTGGGGCGGTCTCGAGCCCGAGCGCGGCCAGATTGGTGGCAGGATGGCGCGTCTGAGCCGGGTGATGGACCAGGTTCAGGCCGGTGCCGATGACCAACCAGCGGGTGGCTGGGCCGTCCGCCTCGCCCTCCAACAGGATGCCGGCGATTTTGGCGCCATCGACCAGCACGTCATTCGGCCATTTCAGGCGCACGCGAGCCTCTGCCAAGCCGAGCATCACGAGCGCTTCAGCTAAGGCGACGGCCGTGACGAGGGCTCCCTGAGAAGCGAACCCTATGGGAATATGCGGGCGCTTGACGATGGAGACGGCCAGATTGCCGGGCGGTGTGGCCCAATCGCGGCCGTGCGTGCCGCGGCCGGCGGTCTGATGTGTGGTCCAGAAGACTGTCGCGTCGACGGCGCCGTCACCAGCCGCCGTCTTGGCCACGTCGTTGGTGCTGCCCACCGCTTCCAAAAAAGTCGCTTGGTAGCCCCGCGGCAACCCGCCCATGGCAATCAGCCGCCGAACAACGAGGCCGCGGCTGCGGTTGCGGGGCCGGCAATCGGTCCTGGCACCAGGATGAACAGCAGGATGACGGCGGCGCAAACGGCGAGCACTGCTTTCATCTCGCCGCCGATATCGCGGTCCAACGCCTCCGCCGCGTCATCGAAGTACATCAGCTTGACGATGCGCAGGTAATAGAAACAGCTCACCACGCTGGCGAGAACGCCGATGACGGCCAGCACGTAAAGCTCCGCGCCGACCGCGGCCTGAAAAACATACAGCTTGCCCCAGAAGCCGGCCAAAGGCGGCACGCCGGCCATGGAAAACATGAAGGCCGCCAGGGCTGCCGCCATCAGCGGGTGACTGCGGGAGAGGCCGGCCAAGTCCTCAATGCTTTCTACCATGCGGCCGCCGCGGCGCATCGACAGGATGCAGGCAAACGTGCCGACATTCATGAACAGATACAGCGCTAAATAGATCAGCACCCCGCTAACGCCGGCTTGTGTACCCGCCGCGACACCTACCAGAGCATAGCCAACATGGCCGATGGAGCTATAGGCCATCAGACGTTTGATATTCGTCTGAGCCACTGCCGCGAACGCGCCCAAAATCATCGACGCGAGCGAGATGAAGACGATCACCTGCTGCCAGACATCGACCATATTGCCGAACGGCCCGTACAGAACGCGGATGACCATGGCCATCGCCGCGATCTTTGGCGCAACTGCGAAGAATGCGGTGATCGGCGTCGGCGCGCCCTCGTACACGTCAGGCGCCCACATATGGAATGGCACAGCAGAAATCTTGAACGCCAAGCCCGCGACCACAAACACGATGCCAGCAGCGACGCCGAGTGACACCCCGCCCTCGCTCGTCAATACCTGCGCAACCAGGATGTAGTTGGTATAGCCGCTGAAGCCATAGATCAAAGAGCATCCATAGAGCAGCATGCCCGACGAGAGCGCCCCCAGAACGAAATACTTCAATCCCGCCTCCGTAGACCGAAGCGAGTCGCGGCGGAAGGCGGCCAGCACATAGAGCGACAGCGATTGCAGCTCGACGCCCATGTAGAGAGCGATAAAATCATCGGCCGAAACCATCAGCATCATGCCAAGCGTTGCGGTCAGCATCAGTATCGGATATTCGAACCGATGCATGCCTTCGCGGCGACAGAAGTCCATGGCCATGACAATGGCAACCATGCTGCCGATCAGCAGCAACACCTTGACAAATTTGGTAAACCCGTTCTCGACGAACAGCCCGCCGAAGGCGAGGCCGCTCTCGCCAAAGACGCTGAGGCCCAGGACGACAACCAGCAAGGCCACCGCCAGCATAGCAACCAGCGTGGTACCTTGATTGCCGCGGAATGCGCCAACCATCAGCAACAGCATAGTACCGACGGCCAAGACCACTTCCGGCAGGGCTACAGTCCAAGACATTTCTGCTCTGCCTCCTTAGTGGTTTGCGCCGGTTGCGGCGACATCGGGGACGCGGGCGGCGGCAGCCTCCAACGCCAGATTGGTTTGATCGACGATGGCGGCGACCGATGGATGGATCAAATCCAGGAAGGAGCTGGGATAGATGCCTATCCAGAACACCAGCACCACCAGCGGTACAAAAATACCGATTTCCCGCCAGTTCAGGTCCATCATCGTCTTGAGGTCGTCTTTCTCCAGCTTGCCAAAGATCACCCGGCGGTAGAGATAGAGCATATAGGCAGCGCCCAGGAACAGGCCGGTAGCGGCGACGGTCGCCACCCAGGTGTTGTCCTGGAACGCGCCAGCCAACACCAGGAACTCCCCGACGAAGCCGCTGGTAGACGGCAGGCCGACGCTCGCCAAGGTAAACACCATGAAGACGAAGGCGTATTTCGGCATCCGGTGCACCAAGCCGCCGTAGCGCGCGATCTCCCGCGTGTGCAGCCGATCGTAGACGACGCCGACGCAGAGGAACAACGCGCCGGAGACGATGCCGTGCGACAGCATCTGGATCATCGCGCCCTCGATGCCCTGCACGTTCAGCGTGAACAGGCCGATGGTGACGAACCCCATATGCGCGACGGAGGAATACGCGATCAGCTTCTTCATATCCTCCTGCGCCAGCGCCACCAGCGAGGCGTAGACCACCGCAACGCCGCTGAGCACGTAGATCAGTGGCGTGAAGTCGGCGCTGGCCTCAGGGAACATCGGAATCGAGAAGCGCAGGAAACCGTAGCCGCCCATCTTCAACAACACGCCAGCCAGAATGACAGAGCCGGCGGTCGGCGCCTCCACGTGCGCATCCGGCAGCCAGGTGTGCACCGGCCACATCGGCATTTTCACCGCAAACGACGCGAAAAAGGCCAGCCACAACCACATCTGCATCTCTGGCGAGAAGGCATGCTGCAGCGCGTCCGGGATGCTGGCCGAGCCCACATCCCAGTAGATCGCCAGGATCGCCACCAACATCAGCACGGAGCCGACGAAGGTATAGAGGAAGAACTTGAACGCCGCATAGATGCGGTTACGGCCGCCCCAAACCCCGATGATCAGGAACATCGGGATCAGCACGCCCTCGAAGAACACGTAGAAGGTGAAGAAATCCAGAGCGCTGAACAGGCCGACCATAAAGGTCTCGAGCACCAGGAACGCGATCATGTATTCCTTGACCCGCGTCTGGATCGCATCCCACGAGGCCAAAATGCAGATCGGCGTCAGGAACGTCGATAGCAGCACGAAGAACAGGCTGATGCCGTCAATGCCGACCCGGTACGCGATGTTGAAGTCCGGAAACCACGGCGCCTCCTCGACAAATTGGAAGGCGGATGTGCCGGTTTCAAACCCGAACCACAGGAACAGGGACACGACAAAGGTGATGCCGCTGGTCCACAGCGCCACATAGCGGGCGTTGCGCGCGACGACTTCAGCATCGCCACGCACGAACAGGATGAATAACGCGCCGATCAGCGGCAGGAAGATCGTCAACGACAGAAGAGGAACGCCGGTCACCGATTACGCTCCCGCACTGCCGAAATACCAAGTGAGCAGCAGCACGACGCCGATCAGCATGGCGAAGGCGTAGTGGTAGACGTAACCGCTCTGCAACCGCGATGCCCCACGCGCAATATCGGCGATGCGGGCGGCGACGCCATCCGGGCCGAAACCGTCGATCACCTGCCCATCGCCGCCTTTCCACAGAATGCGGCCGAGCGCATGCGCCGGCTTGACGAAGATCGCCCGGTACAACTCGTCGAAATACCACTTGTTGTAGAGGAACGCGTGCAGGCCCTTGGCGTGAGCCACCAAGTCCACCAGCGCCTGACGGTTCTTGATGTAGAGCACATAGGCCAGCCAGATACCGAACAGCGAGACCACAACTGGCAACACCTTCACCCACAGCGGCACGTAGTGGGCGTCATGCAGTGCCGTGTTGCTTTCCAGGATGAAGATCGAGGCGCCCCAGAATTCCTTTGAATTCTCGCCGACCATCATGCCCGCGAACAAAATGCCGGCGAAGATCGCACCCGCCGCCAGCACATACAGCGGCGCCAGCATGACCGCCGGCGACTCGTGCACGTGCGCCATAACCCTCTCGTCCGCCCGCGGCTCGCCATGGAAGGTCATGAACAGCAACCGCCAGGAATAGAACGCGGTCATGCAAGCCGCCAGAATGCCCAACACGAACGCCAAGACGCCGACAGTGGTGCCAGAGGCGAAGGCGCTCTCGAGGATGATGTCTTTGGAATAATAGCCGGCAAAGAACGGCAGCCCGGCGAGCGCCAGCGACCCGATCCACATCAGAATATAGGTCTTGCGGATATATTTGCGGATGCCGCCCATCTTGCGCATGTCCTGCTCGTCGGACATGGCGTGGATCACACTGCCGGCGCCGAGGAACAGCAATGCCTTGAAGAAGGCGTGCGTCATCAGGTGGAAAATCGCCGCTGGGTAGGCGCTGACACCGCAGGCGAAAAACATGTAGCCCAGTTGCGAACAGGTGGAATACGCAATCACACGCTTGATGTCGGTCTGTACCATGCCGATCGTCGCCGCAAAAAACGCCGTCGACGCGCCGATAACGGCGACGAAAGCCAACGTGTTCGGCGCGTACTCGAACACCGGTGACATGCGGACGACCAGAAAGACGCCGGCGGTCACCATGGTCGCGGCATGGATCAGCGCACTGACCGGGGTCGGGCCCTCCATCGCATCCGGCAGCCAGGTGTGCAGGCCGAGTTGCGCCGACTTGCCCATGGCACCGATGAACAGCAGGAAGCTGACAATCTCCAACGCCGGGAAGTACACGCCGAGGAAGGTGACGCCCTTCTCCACCATGGTCGGCGCTGCGGCGAAAATCACATCGAACGCGATGCTGTCGAACACCATATAAATGCCGACTATCCCCAGCGCGAAACCGAAATCGCCAACACGGTTGACTACGAACGCCTTGATTGCCGCGTCATTAGCGCTCGCCCGGTCATACCAGAAGCCGATCAGCAGGTAGGAGCAGACGCCCACGCCTTCCCAACCGAAGAACAATTGCAACAGGTTGTCGGACGTGACCAGCATCAGCATGGAGAAGGTGAACAGCGACAGATAGGCCATGAACCGCGGAATACTGGGATCGTGGTGCATGTAGCCGATGGAGTAGACGTGCACGCATGCACTCACCACCGTGACCACCATCATCATGACCGCGGTCAGCGTATCGAAGCGCAGCGCCCAACGGGCCTCGAACGTGCCAGACGAAATCCACGAGCCCAGGTCGGCGGTATGGGTATTGCCCATGATGCCGATGTCGATGAAGGCGACTACAGAGATCACCGCAGACGCGATCAGCAACCCGCAGGTCACATATTGCGCGCCCTTGTCGCCGATCATACGGCCGGAAAAGCCCGCGATCAGTGCACCGATCAGCGGCAGGAAAATGGCGAGCGAGTACATCTTAGCCCTTCATCAGGTTGATGTCGTCGACCGCGATGGAGCCGCGGTTGCGGAAGTACACCACCAGGATGGCCAGCCCGATGGCAGCCTCCGCAGCAGCGACGGTGAGCACGAATATGGCGAACACCTGACCGACGAGGTCGCCCAAATGCGCTGAAAACGCGACGAAGTTGATGTTCACCGCCAACAGGATCAACTCAACCGACATCAGAATGACGATGACATTGCGCCGGTTCAGGAAGATGCCGAAGATGCCGAGCGTAAACAGCACGGCGGCAACCGTTAGGTAATGGGCGAGGCCTATTTCTAGCATGGTTCTGGCTCCTCCCCCTACGCGCCTTGGCCGGGCTGCACTTTGACGATGTCCAGAGTGTCCTCCGGCCGGCGATCCAACTGGGCGGCGATCTTCTGCTTGCGTACGCCGTCGCGCTGCCGCAGCGTCAAGACGATGGCGCCGATCATTGCCACCAGCAGCACCATGCCGGCAATCTGGAACAGGTAGAAATAATCCGTATAGAGCACGTAGCCAATGGCGTGGGTATTGCTCATGACATCGAATGCCGGGATCGGCTGAGCACCGCCGACCGCATCCGGCAGAAGCGCCGCAGAGCCCAGCAAAAAGATCAATTCCAGCAGCAGCACGACACCGATAATGCCGCCGATCATCGCGTAATTGGTGGCGCCCTGGCGCAGATTCTGGAAGTTCACATCCAGCATCATCACCACGAACAGGAACAGGACGGCGACCGCGCCGACATAGACGACGACCAGCACCATCGCCAGAAACTCCGCGCCCATCAGCACAAACAGGCCGGCGGAGTTGAAAAACGCCAAAATCAACCAGAGCACGGAGTGCACCGGGTTGCGGGCCGTCACGACCATCAGCCCGGACAGGATGGTGATCGCCGCAAAAACATAAAACGCAATGGCTAGGATGATCATCTGTTTGCTCTTTCAATCCCAGCCATCAACGATACGGTGCGTCAGCTTCGAGGGCCTTGGCAATCGCACTTTCCCAGCGGTCGCCGTTCTCCAGGAGCTTTTCCTTGTTATACATCAACTCCTCGCGCGTCTCGGTCGCGAACTCGAAGTTCGGACCTTCGACGATGGCGTCGACCGGACACGCCTCCTGACAGAAGCCGCAATAGATGCACTTGGTCATATCGATGTCATAGCGGGTGGTGCGGCGGGAGCCGTCCTCGCGCGGTTCCGCCTCGATGGTGATGGCCTGCGCCGGGCAGATCGCCTCGCAAAGTTTGCAGGCGATGCAGCGCTCCTCACCGTTCGGGTAGCGGCGCAAGGCGTGCTCGCCCCGGAAACGCGGCGACAACGGGCCCTTCTCGTACGGGTAGTTCAGCGTGACTTTCGGCTTGAACATGGTCTTGAAAGTCAAGGCCATGCCGGACAGCAGTTCGGTCAGCAGAAAGCCGCGGGCAGTGCGGTCGAGGAAGCTCATCAGCCGTCGCGCTCCTACATCACGGGGGCCGGAACCCAATCGAAGGCGACCAATACGCCCGCGGTCAGGACGACCCAAAACAGAGTGAAGGGCAAAAAGATCTTCCAGCCGAGACGCATCAACTGGTCATAGCGATAGCGCGGGAACGTCGCGCGCACCCAGAGGAAGCCAAACAGCAGGAAAGAGGTCTTAAGCAGGAACCAGAAAACGCCTGGAATCCAGTTGAAGGGCGGAATGTCGATGATTGGCAGCCAGCCGCCCAGGAACAGGGTCGTGGCCATACCGCTCATCAGGATCATGTTGGCGTATTCGCCGAGGAAGAACAGGCCGAACGTCATGGCCGAATATTCAACGTTGTAGCCGCTCACCAACTCCGCCTCCGCCTCCGGCAGGTCGAACGGCGCGCGGTTGGTCTCGGCCAGGGCGGAAATGTAGAAGATCACGAACATTGGCAGCAACGGGATGGCGAACCACATGCCCCGCTGCGCCTCAACGATTGCAGACAGGTTCAACGAGCCGACGCAGAGCAACACCGTCACGATGACAAAGCCCATGGAGACCTCGTAGCTGACCATCTGTGCCGCTGACCGCAACGCACCCAAAAATGCATACCGCGAGTTAGAGGCCCAGCCGGCAATGATGATGCCGTAGACGCCAAGCGAACTGATAGCGAACAGGTAAAGCACGCCAACATTGATGTCTGCCAAGACCCAGCCGCTATCGACCGGGATCACGGCCCAGGCTACCAAAGCCAGCACGAAGGTAATGATCGGCGCCATGATGAACAAAGCCCGGTTCGCACCGGTCGGGATGATGGTCTCTTTGGTCATCAGCTTCAAGCCATCGGCGATCGGCTGCAGTAATCCGAACGGCCCGACGACATTCGGCCCACGGCGCATCTGCATTGCAGCGATGACCTTGCGCTCGGCGAACGTTAGATAGGCGACGGCCACGATCAACGGCAGAACGATAGCCACGATCTGCAGCACGATAATCAGGCCCGGCCAGACATAGCCGTCCCAAAAGCCAGGTTGCATGGCGCTATCCATCGGTGCCGGTCGCCTCTGTTGCCTGCGGCAGCAATTCTTCGATGCACCGCGCCATCGTCTCCGACGCCCGTGCCACTGCGTTGGTGTGGTAGTAATTCGTCACCGGCGATGCAAACGGCATTTCGTCCATATCGCCTGCCGCGCCGAAATCGCCCCATTCCGCCTCGGTCAATTCATTGAGGGCGCTGAGGTGCGGCACGGCCTCGACCATTGCATCGCGCAACGCATCCAAGTCGTTGTAGGGCAATGGCGATCCGAGCGCGCCGGACAACGCCCGCAGGATCGCCCAATCCTCCTTCGCCTCACCCGGCGGGAAAACGGCGCGGAACGCCAACTGCGGCCGTCCCTCGGTATTGACGTAGGTCGCATCTTTCTCGGTATAGGCGGCGCCGGGCAGAATCACGTCCGCCGCGTGGGCGCCACGGTCGCCGTGATGGCCTTGATAGACGACGAATGCGCCCTCCGCCTTCGCCGGATCGATTTCGTCGGCGCCGAGCAGGAACACCACCTCGACATCGCCATTGGCAGCACCGTCCAGGATGCCGGCAGTGTCGCGGCCGTCCTCGCCCGGCACAAAGCCCAGATCGAGAGCGCCGACCCGCGCCATAGCGGTGTGCAACATGCCAAAGCCTTCGCGGCCGCCAGCGTAAGTTTCGGCCAGTGCGCGCGCCGACGCCAGCACCGCAGCGCCGTCGCTGCGGGCCAACGCGCCCTGACCGACGACGATCAGCGGATGCTCGGCGTCTTTCAGGACCTTGGCGAAGTCGTGACCGCCGTCCGCGACCTCCTGCAACGTTTGAGTGCCAGCGCCCAAATAGCTGTAGCGATAGGTCAAATCAGTGTTCTCACCGATGACGCCGACTTTGAGGCCGTTCTCCAGCCAAGCCTTACGGATGCGCGCGTTCCAGACCGGCGCCTCCAGGCGCGGGTTGGCGCCGATCAGCAGCAGGGCGTCGGCCTGCTCCACCGCGGCGAGGCCAGCGTTCATGATGTAGCCGGCGCGGCAGCCAGGGTCGATGGCGGCGCCATCCTGGCGGCAATCCATCGAGGTAACGCCGAGGCCGTCCAGCACGCCTTTCAGCGCGAATACACTTTCGCAGTCGACCAGGTCACCGGCGATGGCGCCGATATTCTCCGGCGCGGTATTCTTCAGCTTATCGGCCACCGTCTGCAACGCTTCCGCCCACGAGACCGGCCGCAGTTTGCCGCCCTTGCGCACATAGGGCCGGTCGAGCCGTTGGCGGCGCAGGCCGTCGCACGCGAACCGGGACTTGTCGCCGAGCCATTCCTCGTTCACGTCCTCGTTCAGGCGCGGCAGCACCCGCAGAACTTCGCCCGAGCGCGAATCGACCCGGATGTTGGAGCCGAGCGCATCCATGACGTCCACACTCTGCGTTTTGGTCAATTCCCAGGGCCGCGCCTCGAAAGCGTAGGGCTTCGACGTCAGCGCACCTACTGGGCACAGATCGATGACATTACCCGACAATTCCGAGGCAATGCCCTGTTCGAGCGTGGTGATTTCCATATCGCCAGAGCGGCCGACCGCGCCGATCACCGGCACGCCCGCGACATCGTCCATGAAGCGGATGCAGCGTGTGCAATGGATGCAACGGGTCATGATCGTTTTGATCAGCGGCCCCATATACTTATCCGCCACCGCCCGCTTCATCTCTGAATAGCGGGAGGAGTCGGCGCCGTAGAACAACGCCTGATCCTGCAAATCGCACTCGCCGCCCTGATCGCAGATCGGGCAATCGAGCGGATGGTTGATCAGCAGCATTTCCATGACGCCCTTGCGGGCCTTGATGGTCATTTCGCTGTCGGTAAAGACCTCTTGATTGTCCGCCGCCGGCAGCGCGCAGCTCGCCTGCGGCTTTGGCGGGCCGGGCTTGACCTCGACCAGGCACATGCGGCAGTTGCCGGCGATGGAGAGGCGCTGGTGATAGCAGAAGCGCGGGATTTCCTTGCCAGCCGCCTCGCACGCCTGCAGCACGGTGCTGCCGGGCGGCACCTCGACCTCTATTCCATCGACCTTAAGCTTTGGCATGGTGGATGCTTCCCCTTAGGCCGCGGCTTTGGCGTGGAATTCGGCGATGCGCGCTTCCATCACCGGACGAAAATGCCGGATCAGGCCCTGAATCGGCCAGGAACCGCCGTCGCCGTGGGCGCAAATCGTGTGGCCCTCGATCTCCTTGGTGACTTCGAACAGCATGTCGATCTCATCGACACGGGCGTTGCCGACCACCATGCGCTGCATCACGCGCTCGACCCAGCCAAAGCCCTCGCGGCACGGCGTGCACTGGCCGCAGCTTTCGTGGCGGTAAAACCGCGCGAGGCGTGCAAACGCCTTTACGATATCCGTCGATTTGTCCATCACGATCAGCGCCGCGGTACCTAAGCCCGACTGCACATTGCGCAGCGAATCGAAGTCCATCAGCACGTCGTCGCAAATGCTTTTCGGCAGCACCGGCGTGGAGGAGCCGCCGGGGATCACGGCCAACAGGTTATCCCAGCCGCCACGCACACCGCCAGCGTGCTTTTCGATCAGATCCCGCATTGGGATGCCCATCTCTTCCTCCACATTGCAGGGCTGGTTCACATGCCCGGAGATGCAAAAGATCTTGGTGCCGGTGTTGTTCTCACGCCCCAGGCCCGCAAACCATTCGGGCCCGCGGCGCAAAATCGTCGGGACCACGGCAATGCTTTCGACATTGTTCACGGTCGAGGGGCAGCCATAGAGGCCAGCGCCCGCCGGGAATGGCGGCTTCAGCCGTGGCTGGCCCTTCTTGCCCTCCAGGCTTTCGATCAACGCGGTCTCCTCACCGCAGAGATAGGAGCCGGCGCCGCGATGCACATAGAGGTCGAAGTCGAAACCGGTGCCGCAGGCGTTCTTGCCCAGATATCCAGCCTCGTACGCCTGATCGATGGCCGCGTTGAGGCGTTCAGCCTCCCGGTAAAACTCACCGCGGATATAGATGTAGCCGGTGTGTGCGCCCATCGCGGAACCGGCGATCAGGCAGCCTTCGACCAGCTTGTGCGGATCATGGCGCATAATATCCCGGTCTTTGCAGGTGCCGGGCTCGCCCTCGTCGGCGTTGACGAGCAGGTAGCAGGGTTTACCGCCGGTATCCTTGGGCATGAATGACCATTTCAGACCGGTCGGGAAACCGGCGCCGCCGCGGCCGCGCAGGCCGGAAGCCTTGACCCGGCTGACCAGTTCGTCCCGACCCAGGTCGATTAAACCCTTGGTATTGTCCCAACTGCCGCGCTTGCGCGCGCCGTCCAAGGCCCAATCGTCCTGGCCGTAGAGATTCGTGAAGATGCGGTCTTCGTCGCGCAGCATGCCTTAATCGTCTCCGCCAACGGTCTTCAACGTGGTCAATCCGCCAGCCGGGGCGGACGTCATCCGATCGATCTGCGGCCCCGGAGCCGGCGTCTCGCCACGCATAAAGGCATCCAGAATTGCCTCTGTCTTCGGGCCGTCCAAGTCTTCGAAATAGTCGTCGCCGACGGCCAACATCGGCGCGTTTACACAAGCGCCCAGACACTCGACCTCATGCAGAGAGAACATACCGTCCGCCGTGGTTTCCCCGACACCAATACCGAGCTTCTTCTTGCAGGCCGCCATCACCTCGTCCGAGCCGCGCAGCCAGCACGGTGTCGTGGTGCACACCTCAATATGATATTTTCCGCCGGGTGCGGGCCGGTACATGGTGTAGAAGCTCACGACCTCCCACACGCGGATTTCTGGCATATCGAGCATATCGGCGATGTGAACGACCGCGGCGCGCGGGATCCAGCCATGCTGACGCTGAGCCAAATCGAGCAGCGGCATCACCGCGCTTTGCTGGCGGCCCGGCGGATATTTAGCGATAAATTCCTCCGCCCGATGCCGATATTCCGGCTCGAACGCGAACGTTTTAGGCTGGTAGGAGTCGTCGGCGATATGGAAATGGCTCACCGGTCGACCTCCCCGAACACGATGTCTAACGACCCCAGCACCGCGGCGCTGTCGGCAAGCATGTGGCCTTTGCAGAGGTAGTCCATCGCCTGCAGGTGGGCGAAGGCGGGCGCCCGGATCTTGCAGCGATAGGGCTTGTTGGTGCCGTCGCTCACCAGATAGACGCCAAACTCGCCCTTCGGCGCCTCGACCGCGGCATAGGTCTCGCCGGCGGGCACATGATAGCCTTCGGTATAGAGCTTGAAGTGATGGATCAACGCCTCCATCGATGTCTTCATGGTCTCCCGTTTCGGCGGAGCCACTTTGCCGTCGGTGGTCATCACCGGGCCGACCGGGATTTGATCCAGGCACTGATGGATGATCCGCAACGACTGCCGCATTTCCTCGACCCGCACCAGATAACGGTCATAGCAATCGCCATTCTTGCCAACCGGAATGTCGAAATCCATGCGGTCGTAAACGTCGTAGGGCTGCGCCTTGCGCAAGTCCCATGCGACGCCGGAGGCGCGCAGCATCGGGCCGCTGAACCCCCAATCCATAGCCGCCTCACGGCTGGCGATGCCGATATCGACGCAGCGTTGCTTGAAGATGCGGTTGTCGTTCAGCAAGGCTTCCAAGTCGTGGATAAAGTTCGGGAAGTTGTTCGCCCACGCCCGAATATCCTCGGCCATGCCCGCCGGAATATCCTGATGCACGCCGCCCGGCCGGAAATAGGCCGCGTGCAGGCGGGCGCCAGACGCGCCTTCGTAGAAGGCCATCAGCTTCTCGCGCTCTTCGAAGCCCCAAAGCAGCGGCGTCATCGCACCAACATCCAACGCAAAGGCGGTCAGGTTCAGCAGATGGTTCAGCACGCGGCCGAGTTCGGAGAATAACACCCGTAGATACTGCCCGCGCTCCGGCACCTCGATACCCATAAGCCGTTCGACGGCCAGGGCGAATGCGTGCTCCTGGTTCATCGGGGCGACATAGTCCAGACGGTCGAAATATGGCAATGCCTGGAGGTAAGTCTTGTATTCGATCAGCTTTTCGGTGCCGCGATGCAACAGGCCTATATGGCAGTCGATGCGCTCGACGATCTCGCCGTCCAGCTCCATCACCATGCGCAGCACACCGTGCGCCGCCGGATGTTGCGGGCCGAAATTGAGGGTGTAATTCTGAATGAGTTGCTCAGCCATAGCCTACCCCTCGGCCTCTTCGCCCTGCGCGGCCTTCTCGTCGCCGGGCAGCAGCCGGTCCGGCCCTTCCCAAGGTGACAGAAAGTCGAAGGTGCGAAAATCCTGGGTCAGGTTCACCGGTTCATAGACCACGCGTTTCTGTTCCTCGTCGTAGCGCACCTCGACATGGCCGGTCAGCGGGAAGTCCTTGCGCAGCGGATGGCCCTCGAACCCGTAGTCGGTCAGGATGCGCCGCAAATCCGGGTGGTCGGAGAACAGGATGCCGTAGAGATCGTAGGCCTCCCGCTCGAACCATCCGGCACTGCTGAACACAGCGTTCAGCGAGGGCACAGGCGTATCCTCGTCGGTGGCGATCTTCAGGCGGACCCGGTGGTTCTGGCGATGCGAGAGCAGGTGATAAACGACCTCGAACCGCGCCTCCCGCTCCGGATAGTCCACGCCGCATACGTCGAGCAACATCTTGAAATCGCAGGTCGCGTCATCGCGCAGGAAAGTTGCGGCGGCGACGGCGGAATCGCGCTTGACCCATACGATCAATTCGCCGCGCACCACCTCGGTGCGAAGCACAGCGTCGGGCAGGCCTGCTTCGATATGGGCTGCGAGTTCTTGCAAGCGGATCGATCCTCGTCGGCGAAAGCGATGATGTCGGAGACTAGCGGGCGATGGTGCCGGTGCGGTTGATCTTCTTTTGCAACAGCATCACGCCATAAAGCAATGCCTCCGCCGTCGGCGGGCAACCGGGGACGTACACATCGACCGGAACGATCCGGTCGCAGCCACGCACGACCGCATAGGAATAGTGGTAATAGCCGCCGCCATTGGCGCACGAACCCATGGAAATCACCCAACGCGGCTCCGCCATCTGATCGTAAACCTTCCGCAGCGCCGGCGCCATCTTGTTGGTCAGCGTGCCGGCGACGATCATCACGTCGGACTGACGCGGGCTCGGGCGGAATACGACGCCGAACCGATCAAGGTCGTAACGGCTGGCGGCGGTGTGCATCATCTCCACCGCACAGCAGGCCAGACCGAAGGTCATCGGCCAGAGCGAGCCGGAACGCGCCCAGTTCACCAGCTTATCCATCTGGGCGACGACGTAGCCCTTGTCCTGCAAATCGTCGGTGACGCCGCGCAGGATGCGATCCTGTTGCTCGCCGGGGCCGACAAGGCCGCCTTGGTGCGGCGCCAGGCTCGACGTGGGGCCGACTACTCCCATTCCAGCGCTCCCTTTTTCCACTCGTAGATAAAGCCGACGGTCAGGATGCCCAGGAAGGCCACCATCGACCAGAAGCCGAAAAGGCCAATCCCGCCGAGCGATATGGCCCAGGGAAAAAGGAAGGCGACTTCCAGATCGAAGATGATGAACAGGATGGCGACCAGATAGAAGCGGACATCAAATTTGCCGCGCGCGTCATCGAACGGTTCAAACCCGCATTCGTAGGCTGAGTTCTTTTCCGGATCCGGTTTCTGCCGTCCCATCAACTGCGATCCGAGGACGGCCAGGCCAGCCACGCCGACGGCAATCCCCAGGAACAAGAGAATGGGCAGATATTCCGCAAGAAGGGGCTCAAGGCCGGGCATGATCCCTCACCAACACACTAGGGGAACAACGGGTCGAACGTTCTGCGAACGACAAACCCTGCGATCTGTCATTGCTGCATCAGCCGCGTGTTCGCATTCACCACGTTTAGGCCATAACTGGATCAAACGCAACGCATTCGGCCTGCGCAAAATAACCCATACCGTCGCGATATCGTCTGTTATTCAGGTAAGTGGCGGGAGTGACGGGGCTCGAACCCGCGACCTCTGGCGTGACAGGCCAGCGCTCTAACCGACTGAGCTACACCCCCGCAAAGGGTGCGAAAGCCCACCTTGCAAAGGACGGGCTCATCAAGCAAGGAGGGTGTATCTAGCGGTTGGGAAAAGCGCCGTCAACGGCCAATCCCGCCCTCTCGACAAAACAGGCGCTAGGACAGATAGACGCCGCCGTTCACCTGCACCACCTGTCCAGTGATGTAAGCTGCATCTGGCAAACATAAATGACGGACCATCGCCGCCACTTCCATCGGCCGTCCCTTGCGCCCGAGCGGGATGCGCTCGTCGCCCAGAGTGCCCGGCAGTGCGCCCGCAGCGGCGCCGCGCACCGTGTCGATGGCGCCGGGAGAGACGCTGTTGACGGTGATGCCATGCTCCGCCAGGTCCATGGCCAAGCCATGGGTGAAGCCTTCGACGCCGCCCTTGGCCGCGCAGACATGCGCACGGTTCTTGGTTCCCAGCCGGGTGGAGACGCCGGACATCGTGATGATGCGCCCGCCGCGCCCGGCGGCAATCATGTGCGGCACAGCCGCACTGGCACAGTGAAACGCGCCGTCGAGCGCGATGGTCAGCACCTGCCGCCACTCGTCATAGGTCATTTCGGGGAAGGGCGTCTGGCGGCGCATCGCCGGGTTGCTGACCAGAATGTCGATCCGCCCGAAGTCGGCGACGACGCCATCGACCATCGCCTTCACCGCGGCGCCGTCGGTGACGTCCGCCATATAAGGCCGCGCCGTCCCCTGGCCGTGTTTCACGTTGATCTCCGCCACCACCGCATCGACCGATTCGCGATCCGACAGGCCGTTGACGGCGATCTGCGCGCCGACGTCCGCCAAGCAGAGCGCGATTTGCCGGCCGATATTCTTGCCGGACCCGGTGATCAACGCCACCTGCCCGGCCAGCGCGCCGCCATAGATGCCGTTGGTCTGGCCTGTCATTCTATTCTCGCCAAGCCGCAACGCCGCCGCTTGACCCGCCGACACTATCGGCGACCTGGCGACGGCATATGCAGAGGAAATGGTGGGCGGTGACAGGCTCGAACTGCCGACCTACTGGGTGTAAACCAGCCGCTCTACCAACTGAGCTAACCGCCCGATCCAAGATTATCGATAGAGACTGACGGTCTCACCCGGGATTGATGGTGTGGACCGGTTGGACACAGCGACTCAGCCGCCGTTCAGCGCGTCCTTCAGGCCTTTGCCGGCCCGAAACTTCGGCTGAACCGAAGCTGCAATTTGGATAGGCTCGCCCGTGCGCGGGTTACGGCCGGTGCTGGCGGCACGCTGCGTCGCAGCAAAAGTGCCAAAGCCGACGAGACGAATCTCCTCGCCGGCCTTCAAAGCCCCGGTGATCGAATCGAAAACGGCGTCCACCGCCTTGGCGGCGTCGGCGCGGGTAATATCGGAAGCATCGGCTACGGCTGCAACCAAATCGTTTTTGTTCAAGGGTATTCTCCCTGTTTGTCGGATTCCCAGATCCCAACTGACCTGTCGCCACCGGGATATCCCGGTGGCATCAACGCCCAAAGATACGCGGGCTTGTGGGTTGGTCAATCAAAGATCACAAACCCGCGATGCATTTCTATGGACAACCGCTGCACCGGCGGCTGCGAATGCAACCTGGATGCAGCGGTGTATCCTAATCGACAACCGTTAGTGGGTAGTTATTTCCGTCCCGCCAGCAGGTCCCGGCGGTGTAGCGGTGGATTCCGCAGTCCACTCCACCGCTCCCGGTAGTTCCGTCAGAGCCAAAGCCAAGACCTCATCGACGGTCTCGACCGCAATGATTTCCAAGCCGCGTTTCACGTTGTCCGGCACATCGGCCAAGTCCTTCTCGTTATCTTTGGGGATCAGGACTTTTGTAATACCGCCGCGCAATGCCGCCAGTAGCTTTTCCTTCAAGCCGCCGATCGGCAACACCCGGCCGCGCAAGGTAATCTCGCCGGTCATCGCGACGTTGCGGCGCACAGGGATACCCGACAAGGCCGAGATAATGGAGGTGCACATGGCGACACCTGCCGACGGCCCGTCTTTTGGCGTTGCCCCTTCGGGCACGTGCACGTGGATGTCGAGCTTGTCGAAGTCCGGCGGGGTGACGCCATAGGTCAGCAGGCGCGAGCGCACGAAACTGCGGGCGGCCTGCACCGATTCCTGCATCACATCGCCCAGCTTGCCGGTATGGGCGACGTTGCCCTTACCCGGCATGGTGACGGACTCGATGGACAGCAACTCGCCGCCGACCTCGGTCCAGGCCAGGCCGGTCACCACGCCGACCAGGTCCTCCGCCTCGGCCTCGCCATAGCGGAACTTGCGGATACCGGCGAAATCGCCGACATTCGCATCGCTAATGGTGATGCAAGTCTGATCGGTCGTCGCCAGTTCCTTGACGCTCTTGCGCGCCAGGTTGGCGATTTCCCGCTCCAGGTTCCGCACGCCGGCCTCACGGGTGTAGTAGCGGATCAGATCGCGGAGCGCGCTATCCTCTATAGCCCACTCGCCCTTCTTCAGGCCGTGATCCTTGCGCTGCTTCGGGATCAGATGGCGTTTGGCGATCTCGATCTTCTCGTCCTCGGTGTAGCCGGGGATGCGGATGACCTCCATCCGGTCGAGCAACGGTTGCGGCATGCGCAGGGTGTTCGCCGTGGTGATGAACATCACGTCCGACAGATCGTATTCGACCTCAAGATAGTGGTCCATAAACGTGGCGTTCTGTGCTGGGTCCAGCACCTCCAGCAAGGCCGACGCCGGGTCGCCGCGCCAGTCCGCGCCCAGCTTGTCGATCTCGTCCAACAGGAACAACGGATTGGACTTCTTCGCCTTTTTCATGCCTTGGACGATCTTGCCAGGCATGGAGCCGATATAGGTGCGGCGATGCCCTCGAATCTCGGCCTCATCACGGACGCCGCCCAGCGACATGCGAATGAATTCGCGTCCGGTCGCCCGGGCGACGGACTTGCCGAGCGAGGTTTTACCGACGCCGGGCGGGCCGACCAGACACAGAATCGGACCCTTCACAACCCGGGTGCGTTGCTGCACGGCCAGGTACTCGACGATCCGCTCCTTGACCTTCTCCAGGCCATAGTGATCGTCGTCGAGGATCTGCTCGGCCTTGCGCAGGTCTTTACTGACGCGGCTGCGCTGTTTCCACGGGATCGATACCAGCCAGTCGAGATAGTTGCGCACCACCGTCGCCTCGGCCGACATCGGGCTCATATTGCGGAGCTTTTTCAGTTCGGCGTTGGCTTTTTCGCGGGCTTCCTTGGAAAGCTTGGTCTTGCCGATCCGCTCTTCCAACTCCGCCAGTTCGTCGCGGCCGTCCTCGCCATCGCCCAGTTCCTTCTGAATGGCCTTCATCTGCTCGTTCAGATAGTACTCGCGCTGGGTCTTCTCCATCTGGCGCTTGACGCGGCCACGGATGCGCTTTTCGACCTCCAGCACGTCGATCTCGCCCTCCATATGGGCGAACACGCGCTCCAGCCGTTCGCGAACCGAAGTCGTCTCCAGCAGTTCCTGCTTTTGCGGGATCTTCAGCGACAGGTGGGCGGCGACCGTGTCGGCCAGCTTTCCCGGATCCTCCACCTGGTTGATGGACACCAGCACCTCGGGCGGGATTTTTTTGTTGAGCTTGACGTAGGATTCGAACTGGCTGACGACCGTCCGGGACAGCGCGGCCTCCTCAGGTCCGCTCTCCTCGGTCGCCTGCAGCACCTCGGCCTCGGCCTCGAAGAAGTCCTCGCGATCGGTGTAACGGGTGATCTCGGCCCGGCGCGTGCCCTCGACCAGAACTTTGACGGTGCCGTCGGGCAGTTTCAGCAATTGCAGCACGGTGCCGACGGTGCCGATGGCAAAGATGTCCTCCGGGCTCGGATCATCTTCGGCAGCTTCTTTTTGAGCGACAAGCAGGATCTGCTTGTCGTCTTTCATGACTTCCTCTAACGCGCGGACTGATTTATCGCGGCCAACGAAGAGTGGCACAATCATGTGGGGGAATACGACAATGTCGCGCAAGGGTAGCACTGGATATGACTCGCCCATCGATCACCTCTCAGGATGGACCACAACAGCTAGTGCCGAGTGGCCAAGATGTGTATCAGATATGCGCTACCGGCCAGCCATACAAGCGCGCACCGGAATTCAGACGGATGTGAGCCGGCGTTCGCGGCCGCCGGCTCACACGTTGCGGCGCTAGTATTCGGATTCTAGCGCTTGTTTTAACGCTTGGCGCCCTCGCTTAACGGCGGCAATGATTTTGTCTGGATCTGCGATCCATCGGAACGGTTTGGCTTCGTTGGCTTTGGCTTCGTTGGTATTGTGGTGATCGATGAACCGGTTGATCTCGGTTTGCAGGTCTACGAGAGATTTAAAGTCGCCACGGATCGGCTATAGCTCTCTTTCATTCGCTGCATTCCTATGATCGAACCGCACGTACCTCTCCGA